>NZ_CP124614.1:304152-608304 GCF_029958905.1 Vibrio sp. YMD68
CTCAAATTCAAACGGGCTCTATCTTGTTAGATAATATGAAGATTGCTGGTGAGTAAGCTGTTGGTAGATGAAAGTTTGATGTCATCTGATGAAATAAAAATAACCAGAGTTTGATTGAGTCGCCAGAGCTTGAATCGATAACATTGAAAAAGGCTTAACATTATTTGTTAAGCCTTTTTTATTAAGTCTTTTTGTTGAGTTTTATTTAGCCGGTCTGGATCGAGCTAATAGGTACTTTTGATACGATCGACGCTGATTTGAACCACTCAGCTAGATAACGAGCGTTGCCAGTCCAAGGAAGACAAACAATCCAATCACGTCTGTGATAGTGGTCAGCATCATTCCCCCCGCCAATGCTGGGTCAATATCCATTTTTTTAAGTAGGATAGGGATACTCACACCGGCTACGCCTGCAACCAGTAAGTTGACCATCATGGCGGCAGACAGGATCCCACCAAGCACCCAGTCTCCTTTCCATGCGACAACGATCGCACCAATAATCAGAGCCCAAAGAATGCCATTTAAGAAGCCAATTGCCGCTTCTTTTAGTAACAACTCTCGCTTGTTAGAGTCGCCGATATGTCCAAGCGCTAAGCCGCGAATGACCAGAGCGACCGTTTGGTTACCGGCAACACCGCCCATCGAAGGAACGATGGTCATCAGTACCGCAATGGCTGCCATCTGCTCAAGGGTGGCTTCAAACATATTAGAAACAGACGCTGCGGTGAGCGCCGCGAGTACATTGACACCAAGCCATACGCTTCGTTTTCGCGCCGATTTCACCACGGGTGCAAAGGTATCCTCGTCATCGTCAAGACCGGCCATACTCATCATGGAGTGCTCGGCATCTTCACGAATGACATCAACCACATCATCGATGGTAATTCGGCCAACTAGGTGTTGATCTTTATCTACGACGGGCGCTGAAACCCAATTTCGTCGTTCAAATAAACTGGCGACATCGGTATCACTGGTGTCGACGGAAATCGCTTCATCAGCGTCATCCATCACATCAGTAATCGGTGTATCAGGTTGGGTTGTTAGTAGGGCGGTTAGTGAAAGATGGCCGATAAGTCGGCTTTGTTCATCAATGACATAGAGAGCATCGGTCGCCTCGGGTAACTCACCTTTCATGCGCAAATAGCGAAGAACAACATCAATATCCACATCCGCACGGATAGTGATGACGTCAGTATTCATGATCCCACCCGCGGTATCTTCGGGGTAAGACAGAGCGGTTTCTACACGTTGGCGATCAGCGATGTCCATTTGAGAAAGGACTTCGCGTGAGACATCATCAGGAAGGCTACGTAAGACATACGCTACATCATCTGTGTCCATCCCTTCGGTGGCTTCAGCAATGGTTTCTGGCGCCATTTTAGAGACGAGTTCATCTTTAACGTCTTCGCTTAGTTCATCGAGGATTTCACCATAGTCTTCGGGATCGGTTAATTGCCAAAGAACATTTCGGCCTTTGCGTGGCGAGGCTTCCAACAGGTGAGCGATATCCTCAGGTTCCATGTCCTGCAATTGGCGTCGGACATGAACAAAACGACCGTTTTCCAGTGCATCGGTCACTTCTTGGAGGGTTTGGTGAGCCTGGTCAAATTCAGTTTGCTCTGCCATTGATTCCCCCTAACTCTATATGCTTACAATATTTTGAATAGTAACTTAATTCTATACCTAAGCAACTACTTATGTGACTGAATATTGGATAATAATCGACAGACCAAAAACACCGAGAAGTAGCGATAAAAATCACTCATCTTCTTCAAATCGGTCTTCAATAAGATGACAAACCGCTTCTAAAGCGTTGATGGCATCGTCACCTTCAGCATTAATCGTCACGTATTGGCCTTGGGCGGACTCTAACATCAGTAGCCCCATGACACTGTCGGCCGTGGCTTCTGTACCCTCATGATTAACAATGGTAAGAATGGCATCAAAAGACTGAGCCAGTTCAACGAGCTTAACCGCCGCTCGCGCATGTAGCCCAAGACGGTTTTGAATTAAAACGGTACGGCTTTGTTGCTGCATGCTACTACCTTCCAAATAGTTATGTTGTTGAGGGCATTCTGGCTTGGCTACGAATGATGCTCTTCTAAAGAGGCGTGTCGAATTTGAACTTGTTTGCCTTGCTTTGAAAAATACTCGCCTAATTGCTGAGTCAGATAAACAGAGCGATGTTTGCCGCCAGTGCAACCGATAGCAATCGTTAAATAGCTACGGTTATTCTTTTCAAGCTTAGGTAGCCAGTTAGAGATGAAGGTTTGAATCTGTTCTTGTAACTGACCGACCTCATCATGACCTTCTAAAAATTCAATGATAGGCTTATCAAGTCCTGTCATTGGGCGAAGTTCTGGCTCCCAATGTGGGTTAGGGAGAAACCTCACGTCAAAAACATAGTCGGCATCATTCGGCAGGCCATATTTAAAGCCAAAGGATTGAAAGACCATGATGAGGTCTTTGCTCTCAGTGCCTTCTACTTTTACCCTGACCGTCTCGCTGAGTTCATGCAGCGATTGATTGCTGCTGTCGATGACTAAATCTGCGTGTTCTTTGAGTGGTGATAGGACTTTTTTCTCTAAAGAAATGGCTTGGGCGAGAGAGGGCTTTGAATCACTTAATGACAGTGGATGAATGCGGCGAGTTTCACTATAGCGTTTGAGGAGCGTTTCTTGGTTAGCATCTAAAAAGAGAACGCTGATGCTGTCGTTTTCTTTGAGTTTTGCAAGAAGGTCATCCACTAAATTCGGTTCTTTGGGCAGGTTCCGAATATCGATACTGACGGCAACGTTCTGTGTGCTGTCATTCACCGATTCCATGAATGCATCTAACAAGTTGACCGGAAGGTTATCCACACAGTAGTAACCAAGATCTTCCAGCACGCGTAAAGCGACACTTTTTCCGGCCCCAGAATGGCCACTTACAACAATTAGACGCATAGTAGAACTCAGTGATTGATCATGATGTTATACAATTCTTCGTCATTTTGCGCATTACGAAGCTGCTTTAAAACTTGTTTATCATTAAGGCGAGCAGCCATTGATGACAATGTTTTTAGGTGCTCTTTACACTGATCTTCAGGAACAAGTAATGCGAAGAGTAAGTCTACTGGTCGGTTATCGATCGCGTCGAACTCGATTGGTTGCTCACATTGCAGCAGTACTGCAACGGCATGATCGCTAGAGTTCATTCGTGCGTGAGGAATGGCGATACCATTGCCAATGCCGGTGCTGCCAACCTTTTCTCGGCTTAGCATACATTCAAATAACTCTGTAGAGTCTTGCCCTGTTTGGTTTGCAACGATCTCGCTGATCATTTCAAGGGCTCTTTTTTTACTGGTGCACTGGACGGCACTTTTCGTGCAGTCCAGTGACAATACTTCGCTTAATTGCATGATTAATGACTACTTAGCTTTTCTTTGTGTTTGTTCAGTTGTCTTACGAGTTTATCCACGAGTGCATCTATCGCTGCATACATATTTTCATCATTTGCAGTGGCGTGAATATCTCCCTGATTGATATGGAGGGTAGCTTCAGCGATCTGGCTTACTTTTTCAACCTTCAAAACCACATGAACGTTATTTATGTGGTCGAAAAATCGCTCAAGCTTTTGAAATTTGGTGTTTACATAGTCTTGCATTGAATCGGTAAGATCAACGTGATGGGCATTAATATTGATTTGCATAGACTTTCCTTTTCGATTTGTTGCCTTATAACAGGCGTTTGCGCTGACTCGACGGGGCAATCCCCAAAGATTCACGATACTTCGCTATCGTCCTTCTAGCTACCTGAATCCCTTGTTCGGCCAGTAGGGCTGCAATTTTACTATCGCTAAGTGGCTTGGCTGTATTTTCTGCAGCAACCAGCTTTTTGATAAGCGCACGTATTGCAGTTGAGGAGCATTCTCCTCCATTGTCTGTACTGACATGGCTAGAGAAGAAATATTTCAACTCGAAGATACCCCTCGGGGTATGCATAAATTTCTGTGTTGTGACTCGGGAGATGGTGGACTCATGCATTTCAACCGACAATGCTACATCGTTGAGTACCATAGGTTTCATCGCCTCTTCCCCATACTCGAAGAAATCGCGCTGATGTTCAACTATGCATTTAGCAACTTTGAGCAGCGTCTCGTTTCGACTTTCTAAGCTTTTGATTAACCATTTTGCTTCTTGAAGATTGCTTCTGATGTATTGGCTATCGGGGCTATTACCTTTTCCAAGGCTGGCGTATTGCTGGTTGACTTTAAGCTTTGGCACGCTATCTGGGTTAATGGTGACAACCCACTTACCGTGATCCTTAAAAACAGAGACATCTGGAATGACATATTCAGCGTGGTCTGGCGTAATTCGACTGCCTGGCCGTGGGTCAAGCTGTTGAATAAGAGATAATGCGCTACGTAAGTCGTCTTCTTTCAGCTTGGTGGCTTTGATGATCAGCTTATAATCACGATTGCCCAACTGATCGATATGGTCATTGAGGACCAGTTTAGCCTCTTCTAACCAGGGGGTTTCTTTTGGGAAGGTCGCCAATTGCAGCAATAAGCAGTCTTGTAGGTTGACGGAGCCTGCACCCAATGGGTCAAATTGCTGAATGCGTTTTCGAACCGCTTCAATTTCATCTAGCTCGATATCTTCGTTATCAAAGCTTTCTAAAATATCTTGGGTTGAAACCGTGAGGTAACCGTAATCATCAATCGCATCTATGATCGCCAAAGCGATGGTTCTATCGGTATCGCTGAATGGTGTTAAATCGAGCTGCCATAGCAGGTAGTCTTGAAGTGATTGAGTGGTTTCACCCTGATAGACCGGGGCATCATCATCAAATGCAATACCAGTACTGCCCGTATTTGCTGAGTAAACATCTTCCCATGTGGTGTCGATTTCAAGTTCATTACTGATCTCTGACTTTTCAATAAGCTCAGAGCTGTCTTTTTGATCCGGTTCTGTGACTTCGACTGTGGGCGCTTGTTCTGCCTGGGTGTTTTTTTCCTCATTAACGCTCGGCTCATCGTTAGATTCTTCCACGTCGAGTAAAGGGTTAGAATCAAGCGCTTCCTGAATTTCCTGTTGAAGATCGAGAGTAGACAATTGCAACAAGCGAATCGCTTGCTGTAATTGTGGTGTCATGGCTAACTGTTGACCTAGCTTGAGCTGTAATGAGGGTTTCATTCAGTATCGTTTACCTTGTTATTTTTATAATCCACTTCGCTCTCTATTTAATCATAGACGGAATTGTTCACCGAGATAAACTTGTTTTACTTGTTCATTATTGAGAACGTCCGCCGGAGTTCCTTCTGCGATGAGGTGCCCTTGGCTCACGATGTAAGCTTTTTCACAAACATCAAGGGTTTCGCGAACATTGTGATCGGTGATCAGCACGCCTAATCCACGATCTCGGAGGTGTTCAATGATCTTCTTTATATCGATGACGGAGATAGGGTCAACACCAGCAAAGGGCTCATCAAGCAAAATGAACTGAGGGTTAGCAGCCAAGGCTCGAGCAATTTCTACTCGACGTCTTTCACCACCAGACAGAGCCATACCTGCGCTCTTACGAATATGCTGTATGTGGAACTCTTCCAGTAAGTCTTCCAGTTTGTCCTGGCGCTCTTCATGGGTGATCTCTTCACGAGTCTGAAGAACCGCCATAATATTATCTTCTACTGATAGCTTGCGAAAAATGGAGGCTTCTTGTGGCAAGTAGCCGATACCCATTCGAGAGCGGCTGTGCATTGGCAAAATACTAATGTCTTTGCCATCAATGCTGATTTTGCCTTCATCCCGTGCGACTAAGCCGACGATCATGTAAAACGATGTGGTTTTTCCGGCACCATTGGGGCCAAGCAGGCCAACGATCTGTCCGGACTCAACTTGAAGACTCACGTCAGAAACCACTCGACGATTTTTATAGCTTTTGGCTAAGTTTTCCGCTTTTAGTATCGACATAATTACTCTTGGACAGTTTGAGGTTGAAGAACGGTTGAGACACGATCACCTTCTTTACCATCTGCCATTAGTTTTTGTTCGGTGATTTGGTAGCGAATCTTGGTACCACGGATGATACTGCCATCTTGGGAAAGCATCGCTCGTTCTATCATGGTTAAGCGATCATCGACAAGCTTGTAGTATAGCTCTTCAGCTTCACCGTAAAGTGTTTTGCCATCATCGGTTAGCTGTGAAAAAGTCGCGAGATCGCCGTAACCTTCGATTTCTTCAATCGTGCCATCGGTAGGGTTACGCAAAACGATGACTTTGTCGGCATTAATATTAATGCTGCCTTGTCTAAGTTTTACATCACCTAAGAAGGTGACTCGATTACTTTGCATATCAAGATTTTGGCTATCTGAATCAATGTAAACAGGTTGGTCTTTATCTGTCGAGAGCGCCAGAGCGCTACCTGATGCGACCAAACAAGCTATCAGGCTAAGGTGCGAGAGTTTCATATCTACCTTGAACATAGTTATAAAGAACAGCGTTATTGTCAGCAAAATTGCCTTTCATCGCTTGTCCTTCCGTTTCAAATTGTGGGCCTATAAGGACAACTTGGTTATCGGCCCAAAAATCACGATTGGTTAATTTGATGCTGAGCTCTGATGTGGTCATTGTATCGAAGCCGGATTCATCGAGCATGTTATTCGCAATCACGTTGTCATAAAGAGTGAGTATCTGATCGCTATCGAGTTTCGCTCTATCTGCGGTGATCTCCCACTCCTGAATGGTCCCATCTTTGTACACTTTAAGTACCGGTAGATCAAACCAAGTATCCCCATTTTCAGCGAAGTTCTCTAAATATACCGAGGTTATGATATAGCTACGAAGGCCTTGCTCGGTGTAAGAGGTATTCTCAATATTACGACCAGTAAACATCGGTAGCTCTTGATTGGGAGCGACTTGAATATCAAACTCTTGCTCTTTGTCATACAGATAATAGCCAGACCACGTAGCAACAAAAAACAGCAAGATATAAGCAATGCGGGCTAGACTCATATACTGAGCCCTTTATGGCAGTCGAGTTCATCACGCGCCTGAAGAATCAAGTCACACACTTCACGCACCGCGCCATAGCCACCCTTAATGGATGTCACATAGTTCGCCCGTTTTGCGAGTAGAGGGTGCCCATCTGCGACACAGACTTTTAAGCTTACTTTTTCCATGACTGGCCAATCAATTAAATCATCACCAATATAGCCTGTTTGCTGTGGGGCAATATTGAGTTTGTCACAAATGTCTTGATACGCTTTGACTTTATCGTCTTGACCTTGATAGATCAGTGAAATGCCCAGCGCTTTCATGCGATTCTCTACAATCTGAGATTGACGACCTGTAATGATGGCGACTTCTATACCTGCGTTCATCAGAGATTTAACCCCATAGCCATCACGAGTATGAAACGTTTTGAGTTCTTCGCCATTGTTACCCATGTAGATACGGCCATCAGAAAAGACACCATCAACGTCACAAATGAGAAGCTTGATCTCTTTTGCCAAGGCGAGAATCTCAGCGTCGACGTCGCCATACAGTGTTTCTACTAAGGTAGTCATTACATTACTCCCGCTTTTAGTAAGTCGTGCATATTCAATGCGCCAACCAGTTGACCATCATGACAAAGCATTAAGCCGTTAATACTCTTATCTTGCATCAGGTTGAGTCCTTCAGCGGCCAGCATATCAGGATGCGCCACGGTTGGATTCTTTGTCATCACTTCACCAATCGTCGAGCTGTGGATATCAATACGCTTGTCTAGAATACGCCTTAAATCCCCATCGGTAAATATTCCAACCAGTTGTTGCTTATGGTCAGTAACGGCGGTCATTCCCAAGCCTTTTTGGCTGATTTCTAATAATGCATCACGTATTAATGTTTCTGCTTTTACTGCCGGTAGAGCGTTACCTGAATGCATGATGTCGGAGAGTTTGAGCAGCAATTTACGGCCTAGCGCACCGCCAGGATGAGACAGGGCAAAATCTTCGGCGGTAAAACCACGAGCTTCCATTAGAGCGACGGCTAATGCATCACCCATCACCAATGTAGCGGTTGTGCTAGAGGTTGGAGCAAGTTCCAGTGGGCACGCTTCTTTTGGTACAGTGATTTGTAGATGGTAGTCCGCTAGCGTTGCCATGTTAGAACTTGGCTTGCCTGTCATGCTGATAATGCAAATATTACGGCGCTTTAACACTGGAAAGAGTGAGAGTATTTCAGAAGACTCGCCCGAGTTTGAAATGGCAAGCACAATGTCACCCGCTCCAATCATACCTAAATCGCCATGGGCGGCTTCGCCAGGGTGAACAAAGAAGGCAGAGGTACCCGTGCTAGCAAGTGAGGCAGCAATTTTATTACCAATATGGCCAGATTTTCCCATACCCATTACGGCGACTTTGCCTTTGTTACTTAATATTCGTTCACAAGCGCCGTTGAAGTCTTGATTAAAATACTGCTCGAGTTGTTCAAGCGCTTGAATTTCTGTCGTCAGAACTTGTTTAGCAACACGGTGATAGTCAAAAGTTGATGACATTGGGCGACTCCAATTCTGCGTTACGCAGTCATATTAATGACGAGGAAAGCTTGGTATGCAATGAAAAGAGTGAATAATACCCCTCCTTCAATGCGGTTAATACTGCGTGATTTACCTAATGCCATTACCACCAGTAGCAAAGAGACACCAAGCATGACCCAAAAGTCTCTTCCCATTGCATGCTCATTGATGATAGACGGGTTTAAAATACCGGGAATCCCCATGACTGCGAGGATGTTGAAGACATTTGAGCCGATAATGTTGCCAACGGCCATATCATCTTCGCCTTTTAAGACACCGGCTAACGAGGCAGCAAGTTCAGGCAGACTGGTGCCGACTGCAATGATGGTTAGGCCAATGACCAGGTCACTCATACCAAAGAATTTAGCGATAATGACGGCGTTTGAAACTAACACACTTGCTGCAACAGGAAGGATAATCAATCCCACCACGACCCATATTCCGGCCTTGACGTTGCTGACCCCTTCTGGGACTTCCGATTCTTGCTCATCAATGAGTGCGTCACCATTTTTCTTTTCGTTGCGGCTAATACGTAGCATCGCTAAGATGAAAAAAGCAAAGAGTACAAAAAGCAACACACCTTCGGCTCGGCCTAAGTGGTTGTTCCATAAAATAGCCCCAGCAACCAGAGTCACCCCTATCATCAGGGGAAGTTCGCGTCTTAATACTGCGGAGCTAATAGAGAGCGGTTTAATTAATGCGGTAATACCGAGGATCAACGCGATGTTAGCAATGTTGGACCCGAGAACGTTTCCGACAGCCGTATCAGTCTTGCCGTCTAAAGCCGCTGTGGCTGAAACCATCATTTCTGGCGCAGACGATCCCATTGCTAATATAGTCATACCAATAACGAGAGGGGAGATACCGACATTTCGTGCCAGTGCAGCGGCGCCAAAAACCAGTTTGTCCGCACTCCATACTAAAAATATCAGTCCGACAATGAGAAATGCTACCGCTTCCAGCATGATGATTCCTAAAAATATAAAGAAGTGAATTAACCGTTAATTTTGACGGTTTGATTCGTAAAAGGGAAGATTTAGATGAAATTAATTCGCAGTCAGTGTGTATTATCTTCTTATTACTACAATAAGTTTGGTGAATTTCGATTCAATACTGATTTCGATGCCAATTACTTTAATTTCATAAGCAATATGCTTATGATTCATCATCTAAAGGATGCACATTGATGGATGTTATAGAGTGCCTATGTCTTCAAACGATTTAATTACTATCAATCAATTGAATTTCTCTCGCTCAGGCCGAGTGATTTTTGATGATATAAGTTTATCTGTCCCTACAGGAAAAATTACCGCAATTATGGGGCCATCGGGCATCGGAAAAACAACCTTATTGCGTTTGATTGGTGGTCAATTGGCTCCTGATTCTGGTGAAATCTGGTTTGATGGCGAAAACATCCCTCAATTAAATCGCAGCCAGCTTTATCAAGCGCGGAAAAAGATGAGCATGTTGTTTCAATCCGGTGCTCTGTTCACTGATCTCAGTGTGTTTGATAATGTCGCCTTTCCTTTGCGAGAGCATACCGATTTAGATGAAGCGTTAATTCAAACCTTAGTACTGCTTAAGCTTGAGGCGGTGGGCCTGCGTGGTGCGGCTCAATTGATGCCGAGTGAGCTTTCTGGCGGAATGGCAAGACGTGCTGCTTTGGCGCGGGCCATTGCTCTGGACCCTGATCTGATTATGTACGATGAACCTTTTGTCGGCCAAGACCCCATTACCATGGGTGTTCTGGTTGAATTAATCCGAAACCTGAATCAAGCCTTAGGTGTGACTGCTGTTGTGGTGTCTCACGATGTCCCTGAAGTGATGAGTATTGCTGACTGGGTGTATTTGATTGCGGATGGGAAAGTTATAGCGCAAGGCTCGCCACAGGAATTAGAAGCAAACCCTGATCCTAAAGTAGTGCAGTTCCTACAGGGGATCGCAGATGGTCCGGTGCCATTTCGCTATCCTGCAGGTGATCTTAAACAGGAGCTATTCCAATGATGACGACGTTGAAGACGTTTATCAATGCTACGGGTCGGCGTGCTATTTCTGTGTGTGAGGCGTTTGGTCGTGCAAGTTTTATGCTCTTTGGCGCACTTGTATCTCGCCCTCAACCGCGCAAAAACTTTCCACTATTGGTTAAGCAACTCCACAGTGTCGGCGTCCAGTCTTTAGCGATCATTATCGTGTCAGGGCTGTTCATTGGTATGGTCTTGAGCTTGCAAGGCTATGTTGTCTTGGTGGATTACGGCGCTGAGGGCAGCTTGGGTCAAATGGTAGCATTATCGTTATTGCGTGAACTTGGTCCTGTGGTGACGGCCTTGTTGTTTGCCGGACGAGCAGGTTCTGCATTAACCGCGGAAATTGGTTTAATGAAAGCGACTGAGCAGCTCTCAAGCCTTGAGATGATGGCGGTTGATCCTTTAAAGCGTATTGTTGCTCCAAGGTTTTGGGCTGGGATCATCTCTATGCCGCTTCTAGCAATGATTTTTATTGCCGTGGGGATCTGGGGTGGCCAGATTGTTGGGGTAGATTGGAAGGGCATCGATCACGGAAGCTTTTGGTCGGCAATGCAATCGTCTGTCGAGCTGGGTAAAGATATCGGTAACAGCGTCATCAAATGTATGGTGTTTGCTTTCACTATTACTTGGATTGCTTTGTTTAATGGCTATGATTCAGTTCCTACTTCAGAAGGAATTAGCCAAGCCACGACACGCACTGTTGTGCATTCGTCTCTAGCCGTATTAGGGCTAGACTTTATACTGACCGCATTGATGTTTGGGAATTAATCATGCAACAAAATAAAAAAATGGAATTCTGGGTTGGCAGTTTTGTATTGGTTGGAATTTGCGCCATCTTGATAATGATCTTTCAAGTTGCTGACGTTAAAGGTCTAGGCTCAAACGATACTTACTCTCTAAATGCAGAGTTTGACAATATCGGCAGCCTAAAGGTCAGATCTCCAGTCAAAGTTGGTGGGGTTGTGATTGGACGAGTCACCAGCATTGGTTTAAACCCAAACAGCTTATTGCCAGTCGTGTCCATGGATATTAACAGTGATTATCAGCAGTTTTCGGAAACCTCAAGCTTACAAATATTGACCTCTGGCCTTATCGGTGAGCAATACATCAGTCTCGTGCCTGGCTTCGTTTTTGATGACGAAGAAATGTTAGTAGACGGGGATTATGTCGAAGACACCAAATCTGCATTGGTACTTGAGAATTTGATAGGCCAAGTACTCTACAGTCTCGGTGGCTCTGACGAAAATGAATCGGGGGAGTAGTTTGATGTTACAGTCTCAATTAAGACGGATTCATTCTTTGAAAGCATCCATTTTAACTATTGTGTGGGGGCTTATAGGCAGTCTTTTAGTCTCTTCCTCAGTGCAGGCTGAGGTACTGGATAAGACCCAGCCATATCAAATGATGAAGCGAGTGTCTGAACAGGCCTTTGAGCGACTAAAATTAGAACAAGACATTGTTCAGAAAAACCCAGAGCATCTCAAGGTGATCGTTGAAGAAGAGTTAATGCCTTATGTCAACGACCGATACGCAGCGCTCAAGTTACTTGGACAAAATGTGAAAGGCGCCAATCGCAGCGATGTTGGTGTATTCATGCAGGCGTTTCGTCAGTATATGGTGACCTCTTATGCACAAGTATTAACCCAATATACCGATCAGACGATAGAGTTAGGACCAGAGCCCTATCTTGAAGAGAATAAACGAATAACCTCCATTAAAGTTGATATTCTCGATCCACCAAGGCCAAATATTCATCTTGAGTTTAAGTTACGTAAAGATAAGAAAACAGGCGAGTGGCTAGCGTTTGATATTATTGCGGAAGGGATCAGTTTGCTCTCTAGTAAGCAGTCAGAGTGGAGTGGTAAAATTCGCCAGGAAGGCATTCTAGCGGTGGCTAAAGAATTAGAATCGCTGGCAGCTCAACCTATTCAATTCAAGAGCGTTCAGCAATGAGTCATCCTCAATGGCAACAATCAAGTTTTGATAGTGTGAGTTTACTTGGCATTATTGACAGAGACACGGTTCCGTCACTTTGGGATTATGCTCAACGTTGGAAAACGAGCGAAAAAGAGGTGCAACTTTCGCTGAAAAACGTCGAAAGAATCGATTCTGCGGGAATGGTGATGTTAATTCACTTAATAGAGCATGCAAAAAAACAAAACTGTCATATAATGCTCAGCTTCGTGCCAGAACAGCTGAGCACTTTGTTCAAGTTAAGCCATATAGAATCAGTCTTAACGGACCACATAAACATTAAGCAGAGGTGAATTGTGGATAACGCAAAAGTACAACAGATATTAGAGCAGGCTTTGAGCCTTCAAGAAGTGCACGTAAAAGGCGAAGGAAGCCATTACGAAGTCGTTGCTGTTGATGCTTGTTTTGATGGGATGAGTCGCGTTAAAAAACAACAATTGATTTATGCACCTCTGATGGAATTCATTCAAAGAAACGACATCCATGCAGTATCAATAAAAGCGTTCACGCCTGATGAATGGGCGCGCGATAAAAAACTGATGTCGTTGTAAGGTTATTTAATGGAAAAGTTTCGAGTCATTGGATCGGACAAACCGCTATGCGGCGAAGTAACGATCTCTGGTGCTAAAAATGCAGCACTTCCTATTTTATTCGCATCTATCCTGGCGGAAGAGCCCGTTGAAGTCAGCAATGTCCCTCGCTTGCGTGATATTGATACGACAATGGAGCTACTAAAACGTTTAGGCGCAAAAGTATCACGTAATGGTTCAGTGCATGTTGACCCGAGTAACATTGACGAATATTGCGCTCCCTACGATTTAGTGAAAACCATGCGCGCTTCAATTTGGGCGTTAGGTCCACTTGTCGCTCGATTTGGTTATGGTCAAGTGTCACTTCCTGGTGGTTGTGCGATTGGCGCTCGCCCTGTGGATTTGCATATTCACGGATTAGAGCAGCTTGGCGCGACCATTACACTTGAAGATGGTTATGTTAAAGCATCGGTCGATGGGCGCTTGAAAGGGGCTCATATCGTGATGGATAAAGTCAGCGTTGGAGCCACCATAACGGTCATGTGCGCAGCAACACTGGCAACGGGTACAACCGTACTGGATAACTCAGCAAGAGAACCTGAGATTGTCGACACCGCTGATTTCCTCAATAAGCTGGGTGCCAAAATTACCGGTGCGGGTACCGATACCATCACTATCGAAGGTGTTGAGCGTCTTGGTGGTGGAAGCCATTCAGTTGTCGCCGATCGCATTGAAACCGGTACATTCTTAGTCGCAGCAGCGGTTTCTGGCGGTAAGGTGGTTTGTCGTAATACTAAAGCACACTTACTAGAAGCGGTATTAGCAAAGTTAGAAGAAGCGGGCGCACTGGTGGAAACGGGCGATGATTGGATCAGTGTTGATATGACCGCTCGAGAGTTAAAAGCCGTCACCATTCGTACTGCGCCTCACCCTGGGTTCCCTACCGATATGCAGGCTCAATTCACGCTGTTGAACTTAATGGCGAAAGGCGGGGGTATAATCACTGAGAATATCTTTGAAAACCGCTTCATGCATGTTCCTGAACTTATGCGTATGGGAGCGAAAGCCGAGATTGAAGGTAATACCGTAATCTGTGGCGATGTCGAGTCACTAAGCGGCGCTCAAGTGATGGCTACGGACCTTCGAGCTTCAGCAAGCCTCGTTATTGCTGGCTGTATTGCTCAGGGTGAAACCATCGTTGACCGTATCTATCACATCGATCGTGGCTATGACAAGATAGAAGATAAATTGTCTGGGCTAGGCGCAAATATTGAGCGATTCAAAGAATCAAGTTAATGTTTGCGTAAGAATTAGAGCCGAAACCTGAGTCTAATGGGGCATTTGTCTGATTAGAACTGGCGTTTCGGCTTTTTTATAAGGTTCTACTGGAGAACAAAAATGATTGCACTCTTTCGTATATTGGCTTTGGCTGTTTTTGCGATCGTCATGTTTGTATTTGGTTGTGGCTACTGTTTATTTAGTCCGCGTAACCCGAAACATGTATTCACATTTGGGCGTTATTTCGGCCGTATGTCGAAGGTTTTTGGCATTAAACTTGAGTTGCGCATACCTGATGATGCTTATGAGCGTGGGCAGCATGTCTATATTGCCAACCACCAAAATAGCTGGGATTTGTTTACGATTTCTTCCGCAGTAACTCCTAAGGTTGTTACTGTTGGTAAAAAAAGCTTAGCCTGGATGCCTTTGTTCGGTCAGTTGTATTGGTTAACGGGTAATATACTGATTGATCGCGCTAACAGCTCTAAAGCAAAAGGTACCATTGATCAGGTGGTGGATAACATTAAGACCAGTGGCGTTTCGGTGTGGATGTTCCCAGAAGGCACACGTTCACGAGGCCGTGGGTTGCTTCCATTTAAAACGGGCGCTTTTCATGCGGCTATTGGTGCGAGAGTTCCTCTTGTCCCTATCGTATGTAGCTCTACACAGAATGTTAAGCTTAATCGATGGGATAACGGTCATGTCATCGTCGAAATGTTGCCACCTGTCAGTACAGAGGGTTACAGCAAAACTAATGTTCGAGAACTTGCTAATGACTGCCGTGAGCGAATGAAAGAAAAGCTTGAAGCGCTAGATAAAGAAGTGGAAATACTGAATCAATCGGGCGCAGTAAAAGAGTAAGCGATTCACTCGCATTAAATTCAACGTTCATTGATTAGCCAGCACCTATGTGCTGGTTTTTTTATGTCGGCAGTAAATGCTTAGCTGAAGCCACGTTAGGGCTCTCTATGTGACTGCACAGTATTATCGAATGAAATAAGCGAAAGCTTATACTTCAAGTTTAGATTGAACGGCCTTCTGGGGCTTGTTGATAGAGAGGGAAAGTAAACTCTGCTGCTTTCGAGAAAAATGATACCTGCACAGTATTCGATTCGTGGACCTTGGAAAGCGGTAAAATCTATAGGAATGTTTTAGGTTTAGGTAGGGGTGTTTTAAGTGAGCAAAAAAAAAGCCTCATCATAAGATGAGGCTTCTTCAAATATGGCTCCCTTTGCTGGACTTGAACCAGCGACATACGGATTAACAGTCCGCCGTTCTACCAACTGAACTAAAAGGGAACAGATTTTGTGTTTCTTCAAAAGGAAGAAATGGTGCCGACTACCGGAGTCGAACTGGTGACCTACTGATTACAAGTCAGTTGCTCTACCTACTGAGCTAAGTCGGCACTAATTTTTTAACTACCGTTTTCACGTTAGTTCTAATATGGCTCCCTTTGCTGGACTTGAACCAGCGACATACGGATTAACAGTCCGCCGTTCTACCAACTGAACTAAAAGGGAACAGATTTTACTTCTCTATGAGAAGGTGTAAAAAGAATGGTGCCGACTACCGGAGTCGAACTGGTGACCTACTGATTACAAGTCAGTTGCTCTACCTACTGAGCTAAGTCGGCACATTGTATTCTTCTTATTTTATAATTGTCGATATCAAGACACCAACAATTTTAAATGATGGTGCCCGGAGGCGGAATCGAACCACCGACACGAGGATTTTCAATCCTCTGCTCTACCGACTGAGCTATCCGGGCAACGAGGTGTATTAAACGGTTTTTCTCTTTTAACGTCAACATTAAATTGCAAAAAAAATATCGTTTGTTGTTTTTCTATACTCAGTGAGGCCTTTTTGCTCATTATTCACCATGAAACGTCTGTATATGGTGATTCTGATGAGGTCTGAACACTCTACCTAGCTTGAATAAGTATAAAAAAAGCACACTAGAAAGCGTGCTTTTTACTATCAAATAATAGAATTACTGCTTAACAGTGAACTTGTTCACCCAGGTTTCTAATTCATTAGAAAGAGAGGCAAGTGTTTGTGTGCTGTCATGACTTTCTGTAACGACGCTACTGAGCTGTGTGCCGCTTTCTTCAATCATGTTGATTCTCATTGATATATCGTCCCCAACCTGTGTCTGTTCTGCAGCCGCTGTGGCAATTTGATGGCTCATTGCAGAAATAGACTCAAGTGCCACTACAATTTGCTGTAAGGCTTCTGAGGCATTTTGAGACTCGGTGACAGTACTTTGACTGGTTTCAGCACAGATTTCCATAGTATCAATGGCCTTACGAGAGCCTTCTTGTAGGTTATGAATCATCTGTTGGATTTCTTTGGTACTGTCCTGAGTTCGACCTGCGAGGTTGCGAACTTCATCTGCTACCACCGCAAAACCACGTCCTTGTTCACCTGCACGCGCTGCTTCTATCGCTGCATTTAGCGCGAGTAAGTTGGTTTGCTCGGCAATACCGCCGATAACATCCAGCACTTTTACAATGTTGTTGACATCATTATCTAGGTCAGCCACCGCCTGACTAGCGGTACCTAATTGGGTCGCCAGTCCTTCGATATTATGCACGGTATTGTGGATCAACTGCTGAGTATGTTGGCTTTGTTTATCTGCTTCATCAGTATTGCTGGCCGTATCTCGTGCAGACTCTGCAACGTTATTTGCTGAGGAAGCCATCTCCGTCATCGCTGTTGCTATCATAGCCGTAGATTGTTGTTGTGTATCCGTTAGGCTGGCGATACTGCCCGCACGGGACTCCACATGGCTTAACTCATTGCGCAACGCGTGCATGGAGGTGTCAAGGTTATTGACCAGCTCGGCAAGAGAGCGGCTCATATCTTGAACAGCGTAGTAAATACTCCCTTTGGGTGGGTTTGTAGTAAACGAAACCTGAATTTCCCCTTTGGCGACAGCTTGTACGGCATCGCTTACTTCTTGAGGCTCTCCACCAAGTAAAGCCAAGATCTTTCTAATAGAAATGATGACGATCGTAAGAATAGAGCTTGCGATAATCAGACATAAGATAAGCTGCCACTGAGCCGTAGACCAAAATCGCTCATTTACTTCATCAGAACTGATTCCCGTTCCAACAAACCAGCCCCATCTTGGGCTTTTTTGAGCTATGGACAGTTTGTAGTCAATTGACCCATCAGGGTAGGCCGAAGTCCATTCATATTCTGCGATACCTGATGGTGTTTTACGGATTGCATTAATCAGTATTTCACCAATACTATTCCCATCTCCATCTTTAAAATCGTGGAAGCTTGTGCCATGAAGCTGAGGATCAAGTGGCGTTGCAACAAATATCATATTTTCATCAGCGACATAAACGTATTCATTGTCTTTATAAATATTATTTCGTAGAAGGCGTGTCGCAAGCTGCTTGGCTTCTTCCTCTTCGAGTGTACCATCAGCCGCCATTTTCTCGACTTCGGTTAAAATACTATAAGCACTTTTAAATAATTCAGTCACTCGCGCTTTGTTATCAAGATTACTGGCAACGCGAAGTGTCCATAAACCGGTCATGGTTAGAGCGAGTAGTGCAATCAAGATGATCCCTGAAAGCAAATAAGCCTGTGTTTTTAGTTTCATTAAGCAGTCCCCACACATTACGTGGTTTTAAAAGTGATACCGTCGTATCAGCGGATGTATCAATAAAGCATAGTTCAGAAGCATAGTTTAGAAGTATAGCCGCGAAAATATCGTTAGCCTCAAAGTATGATAGAGATTAAATTTCTACCGCAAAAAAAGTCATTTTCAAATACTTCTATATGTAACTGATTGTATCAATCCTTCATTAAGGAACAGTTGTTCATTATGAGTCGTGAAGTTTTAATCATGGCAGGTAAATGTTTCGTCGGCTCAATGGTAGGGTAGTGAGGGTGTTTATTAAGTGAAGGGTAGCAGTATGAGCCTAAATGCAAAAAGGCCTCATCAGATGATGAGGCCTTTTTAAAAGTGGCTCCCCTTGCAAGACTTGAACTTGCGACATACGGATTAACAGTCCGCCGTTCTACCAACTGAACTAAAGGGGAATTATTTGTGTAATGTTTTTCAACATTAAGCACCAAATAATGGTGCCTCGAGGCGGAATCGAACCACCGACACGAGGATTTTCAATCCTCTGCTCTACCGACTGAGCTATCGAGGCAAAAGAATGGTGCCGACTACCGGAGTCGAACTGGTGACCTACTGATTACAAGTCAGTTGCTCTACCTACTGAGCTAAGTCGGCACACTAAATTCTTATTGCTTCTGTTCGTGTTTAATTTTACGTAGACACCAACAAAATAAATCGTGGTGCCCGGAGGCGGAATCGAACCACCGACACGAGGATTTTCAATCCTCTGCTCTACCGACTGAGCTATCCGGGCAACGGAGCGCTATTAAACGGATTTTCTGTTGCTTCGTCAACTGATTTTTATAAAAAAACGCAAAAAACCGTTTAACTGCTGATGATTTAAGCAATTGTGTGATTTATATTTTCCCTGCGTTAAATTCTTTCTTGTAGTTCGTTACTTTTTCTAGATAGCGTCGAGCTTCTGCATTGGGGTGCTTTTTAGTTAGAGCCCAATACACTTGGTTAGGTTGTAACGAGTTAAGGTCTCGCATTGCGCGCTTACGATCACTCCGGTTAAAAGTGTTTAGTACTCCGCCAGCGCCCCCGTTGTATGCAGAGATCATACTGTATTCGAGAGACAGAGGGTTATTGACGTCCTTGAGGTAACGATTTTTTAGAATATAGAAGTACGCAGTACCCGTATCGATGTTTTTCTCTGGATCAAAAAGGTATTCAGGTGAAGGCTCCCCGGATTTTTTCTTAACTAAGGTAAAAACATCTCGCCCTGCTGTTTTGGGAACGACTTGCATTAATCCATAAGCGTTAGCCCAACTGACCGCGTAAGGGTTAAAGCTGCTCTCTGTTTTGATGATCGCGTAGATAAGATCTTCTGGAATGTCGTATTTATTGGAGGCGCGACGGACGATATCTGCGTATTTGTAGCTGCGGATCTCTACTTGATCTTCCACCATCGGGATCTCAACATAATACGCTTTCTTGAAATCAACATCTTTGACTTTTAGGTGGTTGGCGATGAGATAGTCGGCAAACTGATTCGCTCTCCAAGACCATTGAATGGGCTTTTTATCTTGATCGAGCACTTGTCGATAGAGAAAAGGTCGACCTTCAAGTTTGATGTCCTTAGACGAAAATAGATCGACATTCATGGGGTCATCAGGGGTGAGTAAAGTCGTAACAATGGCGTTCTTTAGATGCTTTTTGGGATCGGTAGGAGATACCGTTTCTACAATGATCGTTCCTTTGTCAAAGTTTACCTCAGAGCGGCTCAGATAATTGTCAATATATTTTACATAATTACTTTTCCCCGCGACTTTAACCTCACGGCTACCCCAGCGTTTCTCTATGTTGCCGTTAAAGCTGCTGATAAGAGCATCTAACGCTCCGATGTCTTTTTCAAACTGACCAGGAAGCTCGGCGAGATTGGTAGCAAAACGATTGGTTGGTTCATAATCTACGGTGTAAATGTTTTCAATGAACTCTCGGCTGCACCCTGTCAGGGTCGTTGAACTAATGAGCGCTGCTGTAAAAAAGTAAGCTAACTTTTTCATAGGGTCCTTATGTTTTGCTTCCCAAAATGCCAGTGAGAGCATCGATAAATATCATTGATGCTCTCACCATGCCATAACTTCAACTATGCCATAACTTCTACTAGCTCATAACACTATGCGAGTTAGGCGCTTGGTGGAGTATAACCTTCAATATGAACGTCTTTACCTTCAAAAAGAAAATTCATCATTTCTGTTTCCAGCAAGCTTCGGTGCTCTGGATCCATCATATTGAGCTTTTTCTCGTTGATCAGCATCGTTTGTTTACTTTGCCACTGCGCCCAGGCTTCTTTTGAAATGTTGTCAAAAATACGCTTACCTAAATCTCCTGGATACAGTTGAAAATCCAATCCTTCCGCGTCTTTATTTAAACGAGCACAAAATACTGTACGGCTCATAGTGATTCCTTTTTTAATGATGATTGAAGTTCATAAGGCAGACTCTCTAGTAACAGTTTTACTGGCGCTGCCAAGCCGACTTCATCGGGTTGAGACAAGTTATACCAAAGACTATTCGTTCCTTCCATTACCATGTTAGGTTGTTTAGACAACTCGACCAATATTGGGGTGATATCGAGGTGATAATGGCTAAAAGTGTGTCGAAATGAGATCAGGGTTTGCTGTTTCACGATGTCTTTATCTTGAATCATACGCTGATCAAGTAGGTGTGATAATTCGTGATTAGTATGCTCAGGGAAACAATACAGACCACCCCATATACCACTTTGTGGGCGCTGCTCTAACCAAACTTGATTCTTGTAATGTAAAATCAAGAACCATGTTTCTTTAACTGGTTTCTCTTTTTTTGGTTTTTTCCCTGGGTAATCGAGTGGGTTATCCTGCTTGTTTGCAACGCATAAATCTTCAATTGGGCACAATGTGCACTTAGGCTTGCTGCGTGTGCAGACCATAGCGCCCATGTCCATCATCGCTTGATTGTATTTATCGACATTCTTATCGGGAGTGTGTGCTTCAGCAATTTCCCACAATTTATTTTCGACTTTCTTTTGCCCTGGCCAACCTTCTACGGCGAAGCTACGAGCGAGAGTTCTTTTTACATTACCGTCTAATATCGCATGAGGCTGTTTGTAAACCGAAGAGAGGATGGCCGCCGCTGTCGAGCGTCCAATGCCCGGTAGTGCATTCATTTTTTCCAGCTCGAGTGGAAATTCACCGTGATACTCTGTCGCCACAATTTGCGCCGCTTTATGGAGATTTCGTGCTCTGGCGTAGTACCCAAGCCCAGTCCATAGATGCAATACCTCGTCCTGTTTCGCACTGGCCAAATCAATCACGGTAGGGAAGCGTTCTAAAAACCGTTGATAATAAGGAATAACGGTCGCAACTTGCGTTTGCTGCAACATAATTTCAGATAGCCAAACACTGTAGGCCGATTTGTTTTGTTGCCAAGGTAGCTCTTTTCGCCCGTAGGCGTCGTACCATTGTAAAATAGCGTGTGCAAAAGGGGTCACAGGTTACTCAATTTTTAATTATCATTGGGAGTAAAATTGCACCATACTTACCGCTAGAAGTAAAAGCCAAATCTCAGAAGTAAAAACTAAAGGCGTAAAACCGATAAATTGCGCGGTAATTAATCGATAGAAAGACTTGCACCAGCGTCAATTCTTTGGATAATCCCCGCTTTGATTCATGAATGTGCAGGCAAGACCAATGAGTGAAGTGACCACTAACGAATATACCGATGACGGAAAATTAGTACGTAAAATACGTAGTTTTGTCCGTCGAGAAGGCCGCTTAACAAAAGGCCAAGAAAACGCGATGAATAATTGCTGGCCTACGATGGGGATTGATTATCGCCCTGAGCTGCTAAATTGGAGCGAAGTGTTTGGTAACGACAACCCTGTTGTACTAGAAATCGGCTTTGGTATGGGGGCTTCATTGGTTGAAATGGCGAAGAACTCACCGGAAAAGAATTTTCTAGGTATTGAAGTTCATAGCCCAGGTGTTGGTGCATGTTTAGGTTCAGCACGTGATGCTGGGGTAACGAATTTGCGTGTGATGTGTCATGATGCGGTTGAAGTTTTTGAGCATATGATTCCAAACGATAGCCTGCATACACTACAACTTTTTTTCCCAGACCCTTGGCATAAAGCGCGTCATCACAAGCGCCGTATTGTTAAGGCCGAGTTTGCTGAAATGGTCCGAGCTAAGCTTCAATTGGACACGGGTATTTTCCATATGGCGACAGATTGGGAAAACTACGCAGAGCACATGATTGACGTTATGAACCTTGCCCCAGGTTTTGAGAATATTGCCAAAGACGGGGATTACATTCCGCGTCCGGATGAGCGTCCTTTGACCAAGTTTGAGGCTCGCGGCCACCGTTTAGGTCATGGCGTTTGGGATATTAAGTATCGTCGCACCGCTTGATGCTGATAGCGAGTATCTCGCAATGAATAAACAATGAAGTAAGAGCCAGCATATCTATGTTGGCTTTTTTGACCTTAGAGCATCTCCTTTCATTCACAGATGCTGTGGCTACTCTCTTATTTGGATTGCAGTATGAAACCGACACCATTGATCTTGGAAGATATTTTACGAGAAGTTCGCCCTTTGATTGGCCAAGGAAAGGTCGCTAATTACATTCCCGCACTGGCAAAAGTAGCCAACGATAAATTGGCGATTGCCGTTTATACCAAAGAAGGTGAAGTGATAAAGGCCGGCGATGCAGACGATGCTTTTTCTATTCAATCGATTTCTAAGGCACTAAGTTTAACGCTCGCTATGGCTTTGTATAAACCAGAAGAAATCTGGCAGCGTGTGGGTAAAGAGCCCTCTGGGCAAGCATTTAACTCGATGATTCAACTTGAAATGGAGCAAGGGATTCCTAGAAACCCGTTTATTAATGCGGGTGCCATTGTGGTTGCAGATTTACTTCATAGCCGCTTGTCTGCTCCGAGACAGCACTTACTCGATTTTGTGCGTCAGTTAGCGGGTGATACACACATTGTGTACGATAAAGTCGTCGCCGCATCAGAAATGATGCACAGCGACCGGAATGCGGCGATTGCCTATTTGATGCGTTCATTTGGTAATTTTGAAAATGAAGTCATTCCAGTACTCAACAATTACTTCCACTCTTGTGCGCTGAAAATGAGCTGTGTTGATTTGGCGAAGACGTTTAGTTACTTGGCCAATAAAGGGGTGTCGGTGCAAAGTGGTAAACAAATCATTACCCCAACCCAAACGAAACAATTGAATGCTCTGCTTGCAACGTGTGGTCTTTATGATGGAGCGGGCGAGTTTGCTTATCGAGTGGGCATGCCAGGGAAATCGGGAGTTGGCGGTGGGATTGTGGCGATTGTACCGAATGAAATGAGTATTGCGGTATGGTCCCCTGAGCTGGATCCATCTGG
This sequence comes from Vibrio sp. YMD68, assembly GCF_029958905.1. Lineage (NCBI taxonomy): Bacteria > Pseudomonadati > Pseudomonadota > Gammaproteobacteria > Vibrionales > Vibrionaceae > Vibrio > Vibrio sp. YMD68. The sequence goes on from NZ_CP124614.1 coordinate 327,524, forward strand.
CAATTCGTTAGCGGGTACCCAAGCGTTAGAATTGCTATCCGGGCGAATTGGACGCTCAATATTTTAGTCAAAATAGGGAAGAAAAATAAACAGGACGCGAGTTTCCTAGTTTGTTTTTCTTCCCCTTTTTCCCCTTATCTTTTCACTTTTTTCTTCTGCTTTTTCTTTCTCGTATGACCGCTACGACTCTTCCACCATAAAGGCTTCAAGCAGATCATTGAGGAACAGTTTTCCTTTCTGGGTTATCTGCCAGTGAGTTTGCGTCTCTGTCAGATACTGCTTATCCAGTGCCCAATGAATGGTGTCGTTAATCGCACTCAGTGGTAAGCCTGTGGTATTTATAAAGTCTTGTTTGGGGCAGGCTTCTATCAATCGAAAACGGTTCATAAAGAACTCGAATGGGCGATCGTCATTCTCTACACAGTTTTCATCAGACAGATAAGGTTTGGTGAGGTTTTGATAAGCCGACAAGTACCCCTTTGGGTGTTTGATTTTTGTCGTGCGGACAATGCGTCCATCGGCAAAGCTGAGTTTACCGTGAGATCCACAACCAATCCCTAAGTAGTCACCAAAGCGCCAGTAATTCAGGTTGTGCTGACACTGAAACTCAGGTTTGCTGTAACCCGAAATTTCATATTGAACATACCCCGCATCACTGAGTTTCTTGTGCCCTTGCTCAAAGATATCCCACAAATCATCGTCATCTGGCAGTGTTGGCGTTTTATAGTAAAACAAGGTGTTCGGTTCAATGGTGAGTTGATACCAAGATAGGTGCGGAGGGTTAAGCTCAATCGCCTTATCGAGATCCGATAGTGCTTGATCGATGCTTTGATCGGGTAAGCCGTGCATCAGATCGAGATTGAAGCTAGTTAACTGGATGTGATGAGCGAGTTTAGCGGCATCCACCGCTTCTTGCTGGCCATGAATACGGCCAAGACGTTCCAACTTCTCTTGTTCAAAGCTTTGCACACCAATAGATATTCGTGTCACTCCAGCGGCCTTATAGCCCTTAAAGCGTTCCACTTCAACCGTACCCGGGTTGGCTTCCATCGTGATCTCAATATCGTGCTTAAATGGAATTCGCGTTTCAATTCCATCGAGCAAGGTTTTAATGCCACTGGCTGAAATCAGGCTGGGTGTACCACCGCCAATAAATATTGAATGTATAGGGCGAGGGTTTGCATTCAATTGGTAGCGTTCAATGTCGCTATCAAGGTCATCTAACAAGGCTGAGATGTACTCGTCTTCAGGGATGTTGCCTTTCAGCGCATGAGAATTGAAGTCGCAATATGGACACTTTTGCACACACCAGGGTATGTGCACGTATAGACTGAGTGCTGGGGGGATTAGCATGACCGTTATGACTGCTTTTCTAATGTTGCAAATAAGCTTTTTAGAGCTTTACCACGATGTGATAACTGCTTTTTTCGTGATGATTCAAGCAATGCTGACGAACAACCTTCTTCAGGGACATAGAAAATAGGGTCATAACCAAAGCCGTTTTCGCCCTCTGCTTGTGTCAGAATATGGCCTTCCCATTTGCCATGGCAAACCACGGGAGTCGGATCGTTTTCATGGCGCATCAGAACTAGGACACAGTGAAAACGAGCGGTTCTTTGTGCTTCTGGAACGTCTTTCAATGCATCAAGCAATTTTTCTAGATTCTGTTGATCGCTTGCTCCTTCACCAGCATACCGAGCAGAGTAAATACCCGGAGCGCCTTGAAGAAAATCCACTTCTAAACCTGAATCATCAGCAATCGCAGGGAGGCCGGTTTCTTTTGCCGCATGGCGAGCCTTGATGATAGCATTTTCAATAAAGGTTGTGCCTGTTTCTGCAACGTCAGAGACATTGAGTTCACTTTGTGCCACCACATCAAAGCCAAAGTCGGCAAGCAAATCGGCCATCTCACGGACTTTGCCTTGGTTTCCTGTCGCTAATACTATTTTTTTCATGATGTTCTCAAATCGAGTGGATGAAGGGGTTATTCTTCAACGTAAAATTTTTGGCTGAACGTTAACGGACCCGCGCCTGAATTACCAGCGTGAATGTCTAGATTGAAGGTGAGATTTTCTTCATTGCTGATTGGAAATTCGGCCAAGTAATAGATGGCATCGGCTTCTTTGATTTCGCGAAACGTTAACGTGCGAGTTTGTCCGAGTAAGTTTCTGGCGGTTCCTGACACTTTAGCGGTGACGGCGGGTTTTCCAACCAGTGAGTTATCCAGTACGCTGATATTCAAAACAGCGGAATAGCCATTACGTTTTAATTTGTAACTGGTTGCTACCTGTTTCGTTAAAAACGTCGAGTTAAAGGCGGAGTAGTGGACCTCTACATCCTTTATCTTTGTGAACTGACCGGCCCAAGAAGGGCTTGCTAGAATGGCACTGATTACTATGAGTATCCATCGGTTCATCTTGTTTCCTTACTTCTGATGTAAATAAAAAGCCATCGTGAGATGGCTTTGACGTCACTTGGGCTGATAGCTGGCTATTATAGCTGATGCCAGATAGGACCGATTAAATCACCCATTAAGAAATTAGCAAACTGCAAGCCAATAAAGAGAACGAGAACGCTTAAGTCGAAGCCTCCCATCGCAGGCAAGATACGGCGAATGGGCGCCAGCATTGGCTCTGTTAGCTGGTGGAATACAAATTCGATTGGGCTACGGCCTTGGCTCACCCAGCTTAAAATAGCGCGAATCAGCAATACCCAAAACAGTAGGCCTCCGGCGGCTTTAAGCAGTGATAATAAGCCTAAGAATAAGAAATCTGCACTGAAGACAAATGATCCACTAGAGCTTACAAGAACTAAAGCGACAAATTTGAGTACACAAAGAACGTACGCAAATAAAACCGTTGCAACGTCTAAGCTACCGATTGAAGGGATCACTCTGCGCAGTGGAGCGACCACAGGTTGAGTCGCTTTAACGATGAACTGGGAAAACGGATTGTAGAAATCGGCGCGAGAAATTTGCAGCCAAATACGCAGCAAGACAACCATGATATATAGGTCAAACAGCGTTGAAATTAAAAAACTCATTGAGCTCATAATGGGTCCTTACGACAAAAAATAATCGTCACTAGTAAAAGTAAAATCGTTTAAACAAACGGTAAAATTAAAATTCTTTTTCCATCTCTTGTGCTCTTGCCACTGCTGATTGCATGGCTTTAGCAACAATACTTGAAAGCTGATGCTGATTAAATGTTTTCAATGCTTCGGCTGTTGTACCGCCTTTTGAGGTCACCTGTTCACGTAAGGTTGCTAGCTCAGTTTCTGGATTTGCTACCACCATTTCTGCCGCACCTAGCGCTGATTGTTGAACCAATAGCCGTGCGGTTTCTTGGTCAAAACCTTGAGCTATCGCTTCCGCTTGCATGGCTTCCATAAATAGGAAGAAATAAGCCGGTGCGCTGCCCGCTGCTGCAATCACGCTATTAATGCCCGATTCTTGCCCAACCCAACACACCTTACCCACCGCACTCATGAGTTCAGCGGCAAATTTTTTATCCTGTTCTTGTACCTCATCAGCGGCAAATAATCCACTCATGCCCTGGCCAACTAAAGAAGGCGTGTTCGGCATAACACGAACAAGCCTTAATGTTGTATTAAACATTTCATTGAGGCGAGCAGAGTTAATGCCTGCTGCAATCGAGATGACCAGTTTGTCGCTATAGTCGACGCTTTGGAGTTCTTTACCAACCGTTTCCATGAGCTGAGGCTTCACTGAAAGGACAATGACTTCGGCATTTTTTGCGGCTGTGGTGTTGTCTGATTGAGTGTTAATGCCGTACTGCTCACTGAGATAATCAAGTTTAGGCTGACTTGGATTGGTCGCTGTGATTAAAGACGCTGGGTAGCCACTCGCCACCAGGCCCGCAATAATTGAGCGAGTCATGTTCCCAGCACCAATGAAGGTAATCTTCTTATGTTCCATTCTATTCAACCTAAATGTTAATGACCGTTGTCGATATCGAAACTCATGGCGAGAGCCAGCAAAGTTACTCGATCGTTTGTCTCTCGTTTTATATATCTCGTTCTTATGTCATCAGTTTGCATGTGATAAGAACGCATAAAGCAAAGCGACTACGGTTTTTTGGCGTAGTCTCGAGCACCAAAAATAGCGGTGCCGATGCGTACCATCGTGCTGCCCGCATGGATCGCCGCTTCCATATCCCCACTCATCCCCATGGATAGAGTATCTATTTCGCTATATTTCTCGCTAAGTTGTTGCTTTAGTAGCGCTAGTTTGTCAAATTCAGCACGCTGGGCTTGGTAATCAGCCACATTAGCGGGAATGGACATCACTCCTCTTAACGTGAGGTTTGGAAGGGTAGAAATCAACTCCGCCAGTGTAAATAACTCGTCACCGCTGATCCCAGATTTACTTTTTTCACCACTGGTGTTGACCTGAATAAGCACTTGAAGTGGCTCCATAGCGTCAGGTCGTTGATCATTGAGCCTTTGTGCTGTTTTTGCTCGGTCAATGGTATGAACCCAGTCAAAATGCTCGGCCACCAAGCGGGTTTTATTGGATTGAATTGGGCCAATAAAATGCCATTCGAGGTCGAGTGACGGATGAGATTGATTAAAGTGAATCACTTTATCGACCCCTTCTTGCACGTAATTTTCACCAAACCGTCGCTGCCCGCACTGAGCCGCATCGAGAATGGCTTCAAGAGGCTTAGTCTTACTCACTGCTAAAAGTTGCACGGACTCTCGAGGTCGTCCACACTTTTGTTGTGCGCTTTCTATTTGTGAGGTGATATGTTCAATATTTTGTTCAATACTACTCATAGCTAACTTTTTAAGGATATTTAATGGATATTGCAGAGTTATTGGATTTTAGTGTAAAGCATAATGCGTCAGATCTACACCTTTCTGCAGGGGTGCCTCCAATGGTACGGATAGATGGTGAAGTAAGAAAGCTTGGTGTTCCTGCTTTTAGCCATGCAGAGGTTCATCGACTTGTTTTTGAGATCATGAACGATGCTCAGCGCAGTGAATATGAAGAAAAGCTTGAAGTGGATTTTTCTTTTGAACTGCCGAATGTTGGCCGATTTCGTGTGAATGCGTTTAATCAGACGCGTGGTAGCTCTGCGGTATTTCGTACAATCCCAGTGCATATCCCTACCTTAGAGCAAATTGAAGCTCCCGATATCTTTGAAAAAATAGCAAATTATGAAAAAGGCCTAGTGCTCGTCACAGGGCCTACAGGCTCAGGTAAATCAACAACCTTAGCGGCGATGGTGGATTACATTAACCGTAATCATAATAAACACATTCTAACCATTGAAGATCCGATTGAATTTGTTCATGAGAACAACAAGTGCTTGGTGAATCAACGAGAAGTACACAAAGATACCCATAGTTTTAAGAATGCCCTCCGTTCGGCACTGCGTGAAGATCCAGACGTGATCTTAGTGGGTGAGCTTCGAGATCAAGAAACCATCAGTCTCGCCTTAACAGCGGCTGAAACGGGGCATTTAGTTTTTGGTACGCTTCACACCAGCTCGGCGGCGAAAACTGTTGACCGGATTATCGATGTGTTTCCTGGTAGTGATAAAGACATGGTGCGTTCGATGCTTTCTGAATCAATGAGGGCGGTTATTGCGCAGAAGCTATTGAAACGAGTCGGTGGGGGAAGGGTCGCCTGTCATGAGGTGATGCTTGCGACGCCAGCGATCCGAAACTTGATTCGAGAAGACAAAGTGGCACAGATGTATTCGATTATTCAAACCGGTGCGGCCCATGGCATGCAAACCATGGAGCAAAATGCGAAACAATTGATCGCAAAAGGTTTGGTTGATCCACAAGAAGTAGCGAAAAAAATCGAAATTGAATCATCGAGCTTTTAGATAGAAACAAACGCAGTCATGCATTCTACTTTTTACAAACAGCCCCTTTTGTACAAACGGATTCTATTGTAAGTAGCCAATGTATTTGGAATGAATAATCTAGTGTAAATGAGAAGTGTAAATGGAACTGAATCAGTGTTTGCAAGGCATGATTACGCAGAAAGCTTCGGATGTTTATATTACCGTTGGTGCGCCAATCCTGTTTCGTGTTGACGGCGAGCTTAGAGCGGAAGGTGCCAAGTTAGGGGAAGCCGAGGTTGAGCAATTGCTGGGCGCAATGATGGATCAAGAGCGCGCTTCAGAATACAAGCAAACCCGAGAAGCGAACTTCGCAATTGTGCGAGATATCGGGCGATTTAGAGTCAGTGCGTTTTATCAGCGAGAGTTGCCGGGCGCCGTAATTCGTCGTATTGAAACGCAAATTCCAACCTTTGAGCAGTTGAAACTGCCCGATGTATTGCAAAACCTTTCAATCGCAAAGCGAGGTTTAGTTTTGGTGGTTGGAGCGACAGGCTCAGGGAAGTCAACCACGATGGCCGCGATGACAGGGTACCGCAACGCGAATCGAACTGGGCATATTCTTACCGTTGAAGATCCTATCGAGTTTGTCCATGAGCACCAACGCTGCATAGTAACCCAGCGTGAGGTCGGGCTTGACACTGAAAGCTATGAAGTTGCGCTGAAAAACTCGCTGCGCCAAGCTCCTGACATGATTTTGATCGGTGAGATACGCAGTCGAGAAACCATGGAATACGCGATGACCTTTGCCGAAACGGGTCATTTATGCATGGCAACACTGCATGCTAATAATGCCAACCAAGCACTGGAACGTATTTTACACCTGGTCCCGAAAGAGCAAAAAGAGCAATTCTTGTTTGATCTTTCAATGAATCTAAAAGGTGTGATTGGTCAGCAGCTGATCCGTGACAAAAATGGTCAAGGCCGTCATGGTGTGTTTGAAGTGCTTTTGAATAGCCCAAGAGTATCGGATCTTATCCGTCGTGGTGATCTTCATGAACTAAAAACAACGATGGCGAAGTCGAAAGAGATCGGAATGCAGACGTTTGATCAAGCTCTCTACCAGTTGGTGGTTGATGGAAAGATCAGCGAGCAGGATGCACTCCACAGCGCTGATTCTGCCAATGATCTGAGATTGATGTTGAAAACTCAGCGTGGGGAAAGCTTCGATACTGGCACGTTGCAGAACGTTAAAATAGATATGGATTAAGTGTAGGACTCGGTCAGCTTTTTATATTCACGATGTGCTAGGCGCTATAATAAGCTTCTAGGCGACGTAAGACGTTTCTAAGCGATCTAATAAGCACGTTCTGATAAGCACGTTCTGATAAGCAATAGAAGCGTAAGTAATATCCATTGCTAACCGAGTTTTTATTGCTGAGCTATTCGTCCCACTGAGACTCAAACCAACTCTCTAAAATCACCACCGCAGATTGGCAATCCACATTGCCTTTGCTGAGCGCTTTATACCCCCCCATATTAAACAAGTCAGATCGAGCTTCTGTTGTAGAAAGGCGTTCATCGTGCAGTTCAACGGGAATGCCATATCGGCCAAACAAGCGATTGGCAAACTTTTTGGCTCTGGGTGTAATGGTTGCCAAATCCTTTCCGTGCAAATCTGTGGGTAGCCCTACGATGATGAGATCGGGCTGCCACTCTTTAATCAGTTTTTCAATGTCATCCCACTGTGGGATCCCATCTTTTGCTTTAAATGCCTTTAAAGGAGAGGCGGTACCTGTAATATCTTGGCCAATTGCACTACCAATACTTTTTGTACCGTAGTCAAACGCCATTATTGTGCGAGACATTTCTTATTCCAAAATGAATGTAACCGTTAACCGTTAACCGTTAACCGGTATAGAGATAGCCAGTATTGAACTGGCCATCACTTCTTTATCTGCAAACAACCGTATGATGTGGCTAAGAGTTCAAAAGATTCTGCGGGAGAGATTAAGCGTGCCCTGCTTGTGTGGATAGCTGCGCGGCATCTATTCCCAGCATCTGGACTGCTTTTCGCCAACGCTCATGGATGGGGGTATTAAAGATTACATCGGGATCGGCCTCAATCGTGAGCCAGGTGTTTTCTGCTAATTCAGTTTCTAACTGCCCAGCTTCCCAACCTGAGTAACCTAGAGCGATAACGTAGCTGCCTGGTTCAGCCTCTGTTCCTAATACCGCTAAGATATCTTTAGAGGTGGTGACAGAGATTTGATCGGTCATTTGAATGCTGGATTCATATTCATCCTTTGGTTGGTGGAGGATGAATCCGCGATCTTCAGAAACGGGACCGCCATTGAGAACCGGCTTATCTAAACTGTCTGTGCGGAGCTGAGGCTGGGTCGACTCAACATCGACTTTTTTCAGCATATTACCAACGGTAATATCAATCGGCGCATTGATCACTAATCCCATAGCACCGTCTTGATTATGTTCACAAAGATAGATGACTCGGTCCTTGAAATAGGGGTCTTCCATTCCAGGCATCGCAACTAAGAAGTGATTTGTTAGATTCATAACAACTCCAATCAGGAAGTGGGCAGAAAAACTGCCCAAATAACATTAGGTGTCTCAATATCAGGCTTTTAAGCGTCGCTCTATTGCGTCCATTAATTTCGCTGTGATTGATATATCAAATGCAGCTTCAATTTCTCGGATGCAGGTTGGGCTTGTGACATTAATTTCCGTCAACTTATCACCAATAACGTCTAAGCCTACAAAGATAAGGCCTTTTTCTTTGAGTGTCGGTGCAACAGCCAGTGCGATCTGTTTATCGGTTTCGCTAAGCGGGCGAGCTTCACCCCGACCACCGGCTGCTAGATTGCCACGCGTTTCTCCTTTTGCCGGGATTCTCGCTAAGCAAAATGGCATTGGCTCACCATCGACGACCAAAATACGTTTATCGCCATTGCTGATATCGGGTACAAAAGTCTGCGCCATGGCATAGTTTTGACCGTGATTGGTCAGCGTTTCAATGATGACTGACACATTGGGGTCGTTGGCTTTCACTCGGAATATAGAAGCGCCACCCATGCCATCTAATGGTTTTAAAATAATATCGCCGTGTTGCTGCTGGAACTGTTTAATCTTTTCTGCTTTTCGCGTCACAATGGTTGTTGGTGTGAGTTCAGGGAACCACGCGGTAAAGAGCTTTTCATTGCAGTCACGTAAGCTTTGTGGCTTGTTGACGATCAATGTTCCTTTTTCTTCGGCTCTTTCTAAAATATAGGTCGCGTAGATATATTCAGTATCAAAAGGTGGATCTTTACGCATTAGTACCGCGTCTAATTCAGATAGCTTGATGGTTTGTTCTGATTTAAATTCGTACCAACCGTTTGGATCTTCTTTAAGTTCGACGACTTTTGTGTCTGCAATCGCTTCACCTTGATCTAAGTGTAGATCATTCATTTCCATATAGTGGATTTCATAACCACGACGCTGCGCTTCTAGCATCATGGCAAAGCTTGAATCCTTCTTAATGTTAATGGATGAGATCGGATCCATCACAATACCCAGTTTAATCATTGAAATTCTCCAGTTAGCCAAGATCGCCAAAACGAACTTGTAAGGCGGTAATTGCGGTTAGAGCCGCTGTTTCGGTACGAAGAACTCGTGGACCGAGTAGCGTCTCTTCAAATTTGTATTGTTCTGTCATGCTGATTTCTTCAGCTGACAATCCACCTTCAGGGCCGATCAACAGGCGCACCTTATTGATCGGTTCTGGAAGGGTGTTTATTGAATATTTTGCACGAGGATGAAGGTTTAGCTTTAACGCTTTGCTGGGTTCGCTGCACCACTCTTCAAGTTGCATTATTGGGCGAATAACAGGAACCGTATTACGTCCACACTGCTCACAAGCGCTGATAGCGATTTTTTGCCATTGAGCTAATTTCTTTTCAAATCTTTTCGCGTCGAGTTTAACCCCGCAGCGCTCAGAAATCAGAGGAGTGATGGTGTTAACCCCTAACTCGACCGATTTTTGAATCGTAAACTCCATCTTGTCACCGCGAGAGATAACCTGACCAAGATGAAGATCTAAAGGAGATTCACTGCTGTGTTCCACTCGTTCAGACAGTTCAACACTTACTCGCTTTTTGGTGACTTCTTGGATGGTTGCTGGAAACTCGGCACCACTGCCATCAAATAGGATAACACCTTGCCCTGTCTTCATTCGTAAAACACGTCCAATGTGGCCTGCGGCATCGTCATCCAGATCAAGCATACCCAGTTGTAGAATCGGATGTGGGTGGTAGATACGAGGGGTTCTCATTGCAAGGTCCTAAGTGAAAAAGAGTTAGACCCTAACATGGATGCTTTTAGGGCAAAAAACAAGGTGTCACAGGGATTAAAGTCGTCATTGGTTTGTATGCCGGCTGTCTCTTTTGATTTTCTTGATTGGCTTCGATTCTGTGCGTTTAGTTCTCTGATTTTTTCTTTATGTCCTGCTCTTGCTTACCGCCCTGAATAGGTCAGTGTTTTCTGGCAAGATTGGCAACGATAGTTGGCTTGCTGCCTGACTACCTTGTTATGGCGTCGGATCGAGAGTGAATGTTGCGTGCAGCCACAGGTATATTCAAAGGTTTTTCCTTGAACGGAGCGTACTGAAAAGTTATGAGTTGTGTTGGCATTCAATCCAAATACCAGTGTCATCACCGATTGCCACTCTTTCCCGTGCGGTCTAACGCGGCCAAATTGATGGAATGTAATTAGGTGAGCAACTTCATGAGCGATCACATCATCTAAGAAAGCTTGCGGGTTTTCAGCAAAAAGAACCGGATTTAAACGGATTTCCCAGAGTTGAAGGTAGGCTTTTCCTGCTGCTTTACCACGGAGTTTATAGCTCAGTGTTGGAAGTTTGAATATGCATTGGAAGTATTGAGAGGCGAGGTCAACACAAGATTTTAACTTGGTTTGGGCACGGTAATGAAGTTCAAAATCTTCCACTGTCTTTCCTTGAAATAACGCACGATCATAATTGGTGTTGTTGATGAAGCTCTGTTAATGATGCTTTGGATGATAAAAAGCCCCAGCATGAAAGCTGAGGCTAAGATAATAGCATTAAATTTTATTATGTAAGTCATGCTATGAAAGCCGTATTTTAAAAATCATGTTTTGAAAATAAGGTCAATCAACAGCTAGGCTAGATGTTATGTTTCTTTTTGATGGTTTCGTGGTAACCATGCCAAGTGGCATACCCTAGAATAGGCATGGTGAAAAACATCCCTATACCGTAAGTGGCAAAGCCGATGAGAATCCCACCCGTAATCACTAGAGCCCAAACGATCATCGCGGGTATATTACTTTTGACGGCATTAAAACTCGAGAAAACCGCGGTCATAACATCCACTCGTTTCTCCATCATTAATGGGATAGAAAAGGCGGAAATACTGAAGATGATCACCGCAAAGACAAAACCGGCTATTGAGCCAATAATTAAAAATGGCGCAAACTCAGTTAGTGACGCTCCTTGTACTGCGGGGTAGAGAGCATGAATCAAAGCAGCAACACGCATCCAAAAAATCATAGCCACGGTGAGCAAAACGGCAAACGCCCACTGTGAAGTCGAGTTTCTAGTGATCGCTTTCATAGAGTGCATCAGGCTTGGCTGGTGGCCTTTTTCTCTTTCCCAACTGGCATCGTACATCCCGAGAGCAAGGAAAGGCCCAATCAGCATATACACAATCAAGCTAGGCATGACAACAAGGTGCGTACCTTGCCACTGTACGAGCAATACAATCCCTATAGCAGCAGCCATAAAACAGACGCCGTAGAACATACTGATGAGAGGCATTCGTATAAAATCATGAAGCCCGAGTGATAGCCAGTGAAAAGGTGCTGAAACGCTTAACTGATTACAGGGTAGAGTTCGAGCATATTCATTATCAGGAATTTTGTTATCTTTTGGTTCAAAATCTGTTGGGTTCACCGTACGAGGCATACACCCTCCTTGATCTATTCTCATGAATCGTAAATGACCTTGGTGGCCGACTGACGGTGTTGGAGTGACTCACTTGCCCGATTCTATATAAAGCGTCGATATAGAACTTCGATAACGAGCTTCGACCAAGAGAGTACATTTAACACTTTATTAACTATTGGTGTGAATAGAAAAAAACACAAATTATTTGATGAATTTTTAGCCAAAAATAAAAAGCCCCTGCAAATATGCAAGGGCTTAACGTATGTAGCGGTTAAACAGTTTATTTCATAACCGCTTATTTAATACCAGCAAAATCACGCAGCATTTCAGCTTTGTCCGTCGCTTCCCAAGGGAATTCTTCACGACCGAAGTGACCATAAGCGGCTGTTTGTTTGTAGATTGGCTGAAGAAGGTTCAGCATTTCTTGCAGACCGTATGGGCGTAAATCAAAGTTTTGGCGAACCGCTTCAACAATGATCTCTTGAGAGACTTTTTCAGTACCAAATGTTTCAACCATGATTGAAGTTGGATCTGCAACACCGATTGCGTAAGAAAGTTGAATCTCACAGCGGTCAGCCATGCCAGCAGCAACGATGTTTTTCGCAACGTAACGAGCTGCGTAAGCTGCAGAACGGTCAACTTTTGATGGATCTTTACCAGAGAATGCACCACCACCGTGACGAGCAGCACCGCCGTAGGTATCAACGATGATCTTACGACCGGTCAGACCACAGTCTCCCATTGGTCCACCGATGACAAAACGGCCGGTTGGGTTGATGAAGAAGTTCGTGTCTTTGTTGATCCACTCAGAAGGCAATACTGGCTTAATGATCTCTTCCATTACCGCTTCACGAAGGTCCGGTGTAGAGACTGAATCGCTGTGCTGAGTTGAAAGAACAACCGCATCAATACCGACAATCTTGCCCTGGTCGTACTGGAAAGTAACTTGAGATTTCGCATCAGGGCGAAGGAAATCGAGTTTGCCGCTCTTACGTACTTCCGCTTGCTTCTTAACCAGAAGGTGAGAGTAAGTAATTGGAGCAGGCATTAGAATTGGCGTTTCGTTTGTGGCGTAACCAAACATGATGCCTTGGTCGCCAGCACCTTGTTCTTTCGGGTCGGCTTTATCAACGCCTTGGTTGATGTCTGGTGATTGCTTACCGATCGTGTTGAGTACAGCACAAGAATCGGCATCAAAGCCCATGTCTGAATGGACGTAGCCAATTTCACGAACGGTTTGGCGAGTGATCTCTTCGATATCAACCCAAGCTGACGTTGTGATTTCACCGCCAACCATCACCATGCCAGTTTTTACATAAGTCTCACAGGCGACGCGGGCTTTTGGATCTTGTTCAATGATGGCATCAAGAACAGCATCAGAAATTTGATCTGCAATTTTATCTGGATGACCTTCTGAAACAGACTCAGAAGTAAATAGGTGCTTAGCCATGAGAGCTCCACTAATTTGATTGTTGATGATGAACGTTAGCATTCACCACAATAATGTTGGATAAATAATTGTAGGTGTTTCTACATCTAGACGTCCATTCTAATTTTGAACGAGTGAATTACAAGTTCTTTTTTGGATATATCATAACTAAACGTTTGCGTCTGAATATTGCTCTTTGATTCGGTGAATGTATGCCGTTGTGAAAATAGTTGTAAATTTGAGCGAAATCTCCAGTAAAACGTTTGCAGTAGCAGGGGGGCTTTGAGAGAATATGGCGCCTGAATTCAACGAATAATTCAGATCCTATAATTTTTTAAATCGCTTACGCACTCAGGAGCAGACATGCCTTCTCGTAAAGATCTAGCCAATGCAATCCGCGCACTTAGTATGGATGGTGTTCAACAAGCAAATTCAGGCCACCCTGGCGCACCTATGGGTATGGCTGACATCGCTGAAGTTCTTTGGCGTGGTCACTTGAACCACAACCCACAAAACCCAGAGTGGGCAGATCGCGACCGTTTTATTCTTTCAAACGGTCACGGTTCAATGCTGATTTACTCTCTGCTTCATCTAGCCGGTTACGAGCTTTCTATTGAAGACTTGAAAAACTTCCGCCAACTTCACTCTAAGACACCTGGTCACCCAGAGTACGGTTATGCTCCTGGTATCGAGACAACGACGGGTCCTCTAGGTCAAGGCATCACTAACGCTGTTGGTATGGCGATGGCTGAAAAAGCACTGGCGGCACAATTTAATAAAGAAGGCCACGACATCGTTGATCACTTCACCTACGCATTCATGGGTGATGGCTGTCTGATGGAAGGTATTTCTCACGAAGCCTGTTCTTTAGCGGGTACGCTTGGTCTTGGTAAGCTGGTTGCTTTCTGGGATGACAACGGTATTTCTATCGATGGTGAAGTTGAAGGTTGGTTCTCTGACGATACCCCTAAGCGTTTTGAAGCGTACGGTTGGCATGTCATTCCAGCCGTAGACGGTCACGATCCTGAAGCGATTAACGCAGCTATTGAAGCGGCTAAAGCTGAAACAGGTCGTCCGACACTTATCTGTACTAAAACTATCATTGGTTTTGGTTCGCCAAACAAAGCGGGCTCTCACGATTGTCACGGTGCACCACTTGGTCACGAAGAGATTGCAGCAGCACGTGAATTCCTTGGTTGGAATCACGGTCCTTTCGAAATCCCAGCAGATATTGCAGCAGAGTGGGATGCGAAAGAAGCAGGCGCAGCCAAAGAAGCTTCTTGGAATGCTAAGTTTGATGCTTACGCAGCAGCATACCCAGAGTTGGCGGCAGAATTTAAACGTCGAACTAACGGCGAGCTTCCAACGCAGTGGGAAGAGAAAGCAAACGCGATCATTGCTGATCTTCAAGCCAACCCAGCAAACATCGCATCACGTAAAGCCTCTCAAAATGCACTGGAAGCGTTCGGTGCTATGCTTCCTGAATTTATGGGTGGCTCTGCGGATTTAGCGCCATCTAACCTAACCATGTGGTCGGGTTCTAAGTCTCTGACGGCGGATGATTTCTCTGGTAACTACATCCACTACGGTGTACGTGAATTCGGTATGACGGCGATCATGAACGGTATCGCTCTGCACGGTGGTTTCGTACCGTACGGCGCAACGTTCCTAATGTTCATGGAATATGCTCGTAACGCGATGCGTATGGCGGCTCTGATGAAAGTTCAGAACATCCAAGTTTACACGCACGATTCTATCGGTCTTGGCGAAGATGGCCCTACTCACCAACCGGTTGAGCAGATCGCTTCTCTACGTCTGACTCCAAACATGAGCACATGGCGCCCATGTGACCAGGTTGAATCAGCCGTGGCGTGGAAACTGGCGATTGAGCGTAAAGATGGTCCTACGTCTCTAATCTTCTCTCGTCAAAACCTTGCACAGCAAGATCGTAGCGAAGAGCAAGTAGCAAACATCGCGAAGGGCGGTTACATCCTGAAAGATTGTGAAGGCAAGCCAGAGCTAATCCTTATTGCAACCGGTTCTGAAGTTGAGCTAGCGGTTAACGCGGCTGCTGAACTCACGGCTGAAGGCAAAAAGGTACGCGTAGTCTCTATGCCTGCAACTGATGCGTTCGACAAGCAAGACGCACAGTACCGTGAGTCTGTACTGCCGTCTGACGTAACAGCTCGTATCGCAGTGGAAGCTGGCATCGCTGACTTCTGGTACAAGTACGTTGGTTTCGGTGGCAAGATCATCGGTATGACAACGTTCGGCGAATCTGCACCAGCGGGTGAGCTATTCAAGATGTTTGGTTTCACGACTGAAAACGTTGTTAACACAGCAAAAGAGCTGCTGGCTTAATCGCACAGTAAGATATTTTGCTATTAAAGGCCTAGCTCGTTGCTAGGTCTTTTTTTTTGGCCGTTATTTAGCGGTTTATTTAGAACAGTGAATTCCCTATACTTTAGCAAACTTGATCTAGCGCAAACTTATTATGCACATCCCTTTAGCCGGTTTATGGCAGCTATCGCCACTGACTGACCTTTCTATCCCTCAAGATGATATTACTTTTCCAGGGCCACTCAGCGCGGTGTTGCCGAGTAACCTTTCGGAAGACGATATCTTGAAGCAGGAATGGCACCTAATGCATGATATTGACGTTGATGAAGAGATGTTGGCTAATTCAGCGGTAGATCTAGTGATATCAGGTATTGGTTATCATGCTGAAATTCGAATCAATGGAGAGGCCATTTTTGATTGTGACGACTTTCAAGAACACTATCGAAAAGATGTGCTTCCCTATCTTCAATTGGGGAGAAATCGTTTTGAAATTCTATTTCTTGAACCCGATGATGATTGGTTACTCGACGAAGAACACGATGACATCGGCAATCTAACCCCTATCGTATCGAATGACATTGAAGCTCGAATGGGGATTTGGCACACACCTTATTTAGAAGTCTTGCCAACCGTGCGTTTAGAGCGCGTGGAGACAGAACAAGTTTGCCATTTAGTGGGGGGATGTGAGTTCCTTGTACACTTACATTACGCAGTGTTCAAGCCAGGTTTACTTTCCGCTGAGATAAAATTCAATGGCATGACTTACCGTCTTCCCATTGATGTTAGAGCTTCAAAAGCGACGGCGATATTTCAACTTGATGCGCCAAAATATATTCAGCCAGGTGGAAGGTTGCTTGAGGGCGATTGTTACCAGTTAGATGTGCAACTTGAACAGGCTCAGCAAATTCACCAAATTGGATTAGTGAATGGCAGTGATGAAGGGACGACCTTGCATTATCAGCGTGAGATCCCACCTGTTTTCTAGGTGAGTTGTTTCGTTTATTGAACCTGTTTAATTGAACCGTTGAGTCCGTTCATTCATCGTCACGTTTAGTGAGCACAGTGCCATTGTGATGCATGCTTACGTTGCCATACTTTTTCATGGAAATAGTATGCACAGGTATTAAAAGCGGGCTCTACGGTTGCCATTATCCCACCGACTAACGCATCCCCCGTTAATAGATAAACCACACCAAATGCCACGTTGAAATGGACGACAGCAAAACTCATTGTTTTTATTTTTGTTGAGCGAGAAAAGCGTTGCAGTACTTGCCATTGATGCCATATTTTTTCGTGGAAATAGAAGGCAAACGTATTCACTGTAGGCTCGATCATCGCAATTAAGCTACCGATGAGAATATCGCCCGTTAAGATATAAGCGACACTAAAAGCAATAGTGAAGTGAATCGCGGCAAAGTTGAGTGTTTTTTTCATCAGTATTCTCAAATCAGTCATGGTGGGTACAGGACTATTATTGAGAATTATTATCATCAATTGAAGTGGTTATTACCTATTAGTCTCATCAGCCATTTCTATGGCAACGATCGGTGCCATTGCAGATGATCGTTATCAAAGCAAGAAGCGACAGATAAAGAAAAACGTAACCCTGGTGGAGAAGGTTACGTTTAGAGAAAATTACGACTAGATTTTTGTCGAGCTTATACCATGTAGGCGTTGTCACAATTAGCCTTGAGGCTTGATAACCATGACGTTAATTCGCGAGTTTTGTACCACTTTACTGGCGACAGAACCGAGCACTGCATGATCAAGCTTAGAGCGTTTATGGCTTGGCATAACAATGAGGTCGGCTCCCAGTTTTTCTGCGTACTCTAAGATGGTGGAATATGGCTTGCCCTCAGCGACATGTACTTTGTACACAATCTTGTCGTCAATGTGCTGTACAGCAAACTGTCTAAGTTGCTCTTTGACATCTTCCTTCATTTTTTGCGCGGCATCTTTCGGGAAATAGGTGGCCACCATCGACATATGTATCCCCGGCAATACGTTCAAAAGATGTATCTGCGCCTTTGAATGCTTAGCGTGCCAAACCGCCAATTCAACCGCTTTGTCTGAAAAGCCTTTATCATTTAAATCTACAGGAACAAGGATTTGTTTATACATTATTTTTACTCTTGATGTTTTTGGCCGATAGCCAAGCTAATCCTTTCAAATATTGGCCTTATCTCGCGGCAATCTAAAACGAAATAAGGCCATCTCATTATGTCATAACGCCCATTACGCGCTCAGCTGTTCCTTTCTAGCACGTCTTCGTTGGTTCAGTCCTAGGCCGATTAAAATCAATAGGGCAGGGACAAATACCCACTCTTTCATTGGACGATCCGCGTCTTGGACAATCCATTTAATTTCCCAATCAAAATCAATGCCTGCCGCTTCTGCTGGGCTGCCAAATTCAACCATATCAACAATCATTTGGTCATCATTTTGAGTCAGCATTAGACCCATTGAAGCAATGCGTTCTTCTGATGTCACCGCTCGATCTTCAAAAGGTAAACGCACCGTTCTTTCTAGGTAACGTCCTTCGATGTTCTCACCGGCCACTTGCATCTCAAGCTGCTGTCCAATATCGAGTTTTTCAGTAATCTCTGCAATCTCAACTCCTGGAGAGTAAACTTTAGCAGGGTATACCATATCCCACCAATAACCAGGTCTAAAGAAAGTAAAAGTTAATACGAGCAATAAAACGGTTTCCCACCATTTACTCTTAGTTAACCACCAACCTTGTGTTGCTGCTGAGAAAATCAATATCGCCACTATCGATGAGAAAATGGTTAAAGTTAAGTGCCACCAACTATCAATACCCATCAGTAACAGTTGAGTGTTGAAGACGAACATAAACGGTAAAATCGCGGTTCGTATGTCGTAGGTAAAGCCTTGAATACCTGTTCGTATTGGATCTGACTTTGCAATAGCCGCAGCTGCAAACGCTGCCAGGCCGACCGGAGGGGTATCATCGGCAAGGATACCAAAGTAGAAAACAAACAGGTGCACAGCGATCAAAGGAATAATTAGTCCGTGTGCTGCCCCTAGAGTCACGATGACCGGTGCCATAAGGGTAGAAACAACGATGTAATTCGCGGTCGTAGGTAGGCCCATTCCCAGAATCAAGCTGATAACCGCGGTGAAGAGCAACATAAGAATGATGCTACCACCTGAGATGAACTCAACAAAATCAGTCATGACAAGACCGATACCCGTCAAAGTCACTACCCCGACAACGGTTCCGGCTGCCGCCGTTGCAACACCAATACCAATCATGTTGCGCGCGCCGGATACCAAGCTCTCTGCTAAATCAACAAATCCAGCTTTTACTTGCTCAGAGACATCGCCTGACTGAGACATGATGGCCATCAGTGGACGTTGTGTGATTAAAATAAAGACCATGAACACGGTTGCCCAGAATGCAGATAGCCCCGGCGAAAATCGTTCGACAGTCAAACACCAAACCAATACGACGATAGGAAGCAGGAAATGCAGCCCTGATTTGATGGTAGGGCCAGGTTCTGGCACTTCCGTTAGTTCCGCATTCAGGTCCATTCCTTCATCGGCATATCGCGAGGAAATACGAACCAAGGCGACATAGGCTATCAATAGAGCAATGGTGATAATCGGGGTTGCGGCAGCGCCAAAGACATCTTTAGTCCAACCAACGCCGTAGTAAACAATCGCACTCATGACACCGAGGCCGATAATTGTACCAGTAAACGATAATAGGCTTTGAACCCATGTTGGAGTGTGACGACGAGGGAGGCCCGTCATGCCCGCTTTACACGCTTCTAAATGGACAATATAAATCAGTGCGATATAAGAAATTAAAGCAGGTAAAAGAGCCGCTTTGATAACTTCAACATAGGAAATGCCGACATATTCAACCATCAAGAAGGCTGCTGCACCCATAATCGGTGGAGTCAGTTGACCATTGGTTGATGCCGCAACTTCAACTGCACCCGCCTTGGTGCCCGGGAAACCCACTCGCTTCATGAGAGGAATGGTGAATGTTCCTGTGGTCACAACGTTGGCAATCGAAGAGCCGGAAACTAAGCCTGATAGTCCAGAAGCGACGACCGCCGCTTTTGCTGGACCGCCTTTCATATGACCCAGTAAAGAGAATGCGACTTTAATAAAGTATGCACCGGCTCCAGCGCGTTCTAGCATTGCACCAAATAGTACAAACAAGAAAACAAAGGAAGTTGAAACACCCAGAGCAACACCAAATACACCTTCAGTAGTTAACCAAAGGTGCGACATGGCTTTATTTAAGCTTGCGCCTTTATGGGCGATAACATCTGGCATGTGGGGTCCGCCAAATGTGTAAAGCAAAAAGACAGCAGCAACGACCATAAGAGGTGGGCCTAAGGCGCGTCTTGTGGCTTCCAAAAGAAGGATCATACCAGTCACAGCAGCGACGATATCAAACGTCGTGGGCGCCCCAGAGCGTTCGGCAAGCTCGGTATAGAAAAGATAGATGTATGCAGCGGAAAAACTGCCTGCTAACGCCAATAACCAATCGATAATGGGTATCTGATCCCGAGATGAATTCTTAGAAGCAGGGTAAGCGGTAAACGCCAAAAAAACGGCAAATGTGAGATGAATTGCGCGGGCTTGCGTGTCATTAAGTACTGCAAAATCAAAAATAAACGGTAGCGGAGATGCGTACCAAAGTTGGAACAGTGACCAACACAATGGAACAAACCAAAGAATACGCCCTGGAATGCCTTTCGGATTACGAGCGCCAGTATCGGCTTGTGCCACCATTTCTTGCACATCTTGAGACGGTGTTGTTGTCTGCGTCATGTACTTTGTCCTTATTATTGATGGTCTGGTTTATCTATAGTGCATTTTTGCTTGTGATTCGTTTAGTGAACTCACAGATGGAAGTCGACTTACACTGCATTAATGGTTGTAATTATAGATGTAAAACGAGGTTAGGTTTCTAGCAGTGATAATCTAGATAGGGTTGTAATAATCAAGGAGGCATGACGCCCCCTTGATGTACTCAGCTATTGATCTATTTTAGTAGACCCATTTCTTTGTAGTACTTCTCAGCACCTGGGTGAAGAGGGATTGAAATACCTGCTTTCACCATGTCTTCTTTCTGCAGATTAGCAAATGCAGGGTGAAGACGCTTAAAGGTATCGAAGTTTTCGAATACTGCTTTAGCAACATTGTACGCGATCTCATCAGAAACATCGGTGGTTGTTACCATTGTTGCAGCAACACCAAAGCTGTTGACATCACCTTCTGTACCACGGTACATGCCAGCAGGTACTGTGCTGTAAGCGTAGTATGGGTTGTCTGCTACAATCTTATCGATTTGAGGGCCAGTTGCTGAAACTAGCTTAGCATCACATGATGTCGTTGCTTCTTTGATTGATCCGTTCGGGTGACCAACCATATAAATGAAGGCATCGATTTTGTTGTCACAAAGTGCTTGTGAACGCTCAGAGCCTTTTAGCTCAGAGGCGAGTTTGAAGCTATCGTTAGTCCAACCTAACGCGTCCATTACCACACCCATCGTTGCACGGTCACCCGATCCTGGGTTACCGATATTAACGCGCTTGCCTTTCAAATCTTCAACGCCATTGATCCCAGAATCAGAGCGAGCGATGATGTTGAAAGGTTCGGTGTGTAATGAGAACATTGCACGTAGCTTATTGTACGGACCTTGTTCTGCAAACTTACTTGTACCGTTGTAGCCGTGATATTGCCAGTCAGACTGAACAACACCGAAATCCAACTCTCCGGCGCGAATGGTATTCACGTTGTAAATTGAACCACCAGTAGATTCGACTGAACAACGAATGTTGTGGTCTTTACGTCCTTTATTCACTAGTTTACAAATTGCACCGCCAGTTGGGTAGTAAACACCCGTTACCGAACCTGTACCAATTGTGATGAATTCTTGAGCGTTAACTGCGCCTGTGCCCATTACTGCTGCGGCAATTGCACCGATCTTAATAAGTTTCTTAAATGCCATGAATAATCCTTCCTTAATTCATTAGTAGCCTCAAAACAAGTGTAGTCGCTTTGAGAATTTCCTCGTTTGGAAACGGCATCTTTTCCAATCCGTACGCTGGAAAAGTGGCTGAATAATAGCAAAAAAAAGGAGAATAATTATATCAATGTTAAGAAATGTAGAGGAATAGACTGACTTGTGATCGATTGGTTAAAAGGCATTTTCGATTGGTTTTTTATTGATATCAATAATTTAAGCTGTTTATTTGGCTTACTTATGACATTCTTGAGATGTGAGCTTGGTCACGAATGAAAGCGTCATTTCGTGACCAATATAAATGGAAAACCTATTTAGCCAGTGTATTCGAAGAGATCACAGACGGATAAGAACAGCTGCTCTGTGGTTACCGATAGCGTAGGAGTGATGAATATTGTGTCGTCACCTGCGACGACGCCCAGTATACCTTCAGACTTTCCTAAGGAATCTAATAATCGTGCAATTAACTGAGCAGCGCCTGGACCTGTATGTATCACAACAATGGCCGCATTGCGGTCAATATCCAAGACCAATTCTCTAAGTGAACTGGAGACTGTGGGTACTCCGAGTTCAGCTGGCAGACAATACACCATTTCCATTTTCGCATTACGAGTACGCACGGCACCAAACTTGGTGAGCATGCGAGAAACCTTGGACTGATTGATATTCTCGAAACCCTCATTTCTCAAAGCATCAACAATATCGCCTTGAGAGCCAAATCTTTCTTCTTTCAATAGGGATTTGAAAGCTCGGACTAAATTATCTTGTTTCTCTGTATTGCGCATGATTTAGATTCTATGATTGGTCTGATAGTGAATATCTTCGCATAGCTATGCAGAATAATCCAAACCTTAGCCATTAATTCTGTCTAAGCGG
Source organism: Vibrio sp. YMD68 (assembly GCF_029958905.1). Classification (NCBI taxonomy): domain Bacteria; kingdom Pseudomonadati; phylum Pseudomonadota; class Gammaproteobacteria; order Vibrionales; family Vibrionaceae; genus Vibrio; species Vibrio sp. YMD68. The sequence continues at coordinate 349,972 of NZ_CP124614.1, forward strand.
TCACTGAACACTATTTTTCGATTGAGCCAAATTTAGGCGATAAGCCTTTGTCAATTAAGGTTATTAAATGCATAATTGGCGGGGCTTGTAGCACGTTTTTATTGAGTTGCGCTAGGTCGCAAAGATGACGTTAATCGATTGTAATCAAGATATGAATAATATATTTTTTATTCTAACAATCACAAAATCCCCTACATAACATTTATAAGAGATCCAATCTCAAGGAGACAACAATGAAAGTAGCCGTAATTGGTGCCGCTGGTGGCATTGGCCAAGCTTTAGCCCTTCTTCTTAAAAACCGCCTTCCAGCGGGTTCTGACTTAGCTTTGTATGACATTGCTCCTGTTACACCAGGAGTTGCCGCGGATCTGAGCCATATACCGACACCTGTTTCTATTAAAGGATATTCAGGTGAAGATCCGACACCAGCATTAGAAGGGGCTGACGTTGTCCTAATTTCTGCGGGTGTGGCTCGTAAGCCAGGTATGGATCGCGCGGATCTATTTAATGTCAACGCAGGGATTGTAAAATCGCTGGCGGAAAAAATTGCGGTAACCTGCCCAACAGCTTGTGTCGGTATCATCACCAATCCGGTAAATACCACAGTGCCAATTGCTGCTGAAGTTCTAAAGAAAGCGGGTGTTTATGACAAGCGTAAATTGTTCGGTGTCACCACGCTTGATGTTATTCGAAGTGAAACTTTTGTTGCGGCATTGAAAGATAAAGATCCTAGCGATGTTCGTGTCCCTGTTATTGGCGGTCACTCAGGCGTAACCATTCTTCCTCTCTTGTCTCAAGTTGAAGGTGTGGAATTTACTGCTGAGGAAGTTGAAGCATTAACTAAGCGTATTCAAAATGCAGGTACTGAAGTTGTAGAAGCGAAAGCGGGTGGCGGTAGTGCAACCCTTTCTATGGGACAAGCAGCGTGTCGCTTTGGCCTAGCGCTTGTAAAAGCACTTCAGGGTGATGAGTCTGTTATTGAATGTGCCTATGTTGAAGGCTCAGGTGAACATGCTCCATTCTTTGCTCAACCAGTTAAGCTTGGTAAAGATGGCGCAGAAGCTATTTTAAGCTACGGTGAATTGAGCGATTATGAAAAATCGGCTCTAGACGGTATGCTCGAAACGCTAAATGGTGATATTGAGATTGGTATCGAGTTTGCTAAGTAAATAAGTAAGCCCGTAAGTAACTATCACATCATTTGATCATCACTGATGAAGCCGACCATTATGGTCGGCTTTTTTGATCCTGGAACTTAATTCATCCGTATCTATTCTTGTAATACTAATCGCAGTCAGTAAGTGGATAGCAATAGCGGAGGAAAAATATATGGCCAGCGTACAAAAAGGTATGAATGTCGAGTATTTGGGACGTCTAGGAAAAATCTTAGTTATTGATGAACAAGAACAATATGCGTTAGTAGAGACATATAACGAACATGAGCAGTATGCCGTGCCAATGGAAGAGCTAGAAGAAATTGAAGCACATTTACCGCTATCTCTAGAAGCAAGTCGATACTAAATCATCTTCTGAGTGGATATACGCCCTAAAACAAAAGAGCCCGCAGGCTCTTTTGTGACTGATCATGTTTGTGACTGATTATGAAAATGTTCGAGGCAAGAGTCTGCTTATTTAGTGCGCTTAACAGCAAGATGAGCCAACGCAATTAATGCCTTCTTATAATCAGACTCTGGCAGTATAGAGAGTTGCTCGATGGCTTTGTCTGCTTCTTCTAGTGCTTTACTTGTCGTATAGTCTAAGGATCCACTTTGATCCATTGCAGCAAGGATTTCATCAAGACGGTCCATGCCATTCGAATGCTCAATGGCATCGCGTATCATCGCTGCCTGCTGGTCGTTGCCGTGACGCATAGCGTGGAGTAGTGGAAGGGTCGGTTTCCCTTCAGCTAGGTCATCGCCTACATTCTTACCCATCTCTTTACCATCAGAGGCGTAGTCCATCACATCGTCAATCAATTGGAAGGCCGTACCTAGGTATTTACCATAATTTTGTAGCGCTACTTCTACTTCCTTTGGTGCATCATTTAAAATGGCCCCAATTTGGGTTGCCGCTTCAAAAAGGCGGGCGGTCTTTGAGTAGATAACTTGCATGTAGCTTTCTTCAGTGGTGTTAGGATCATTACAATTCATTAATTGCTGAACTTCACCTTCTGAGATGACATTAACAGAGTCACTCATTAATTCGAGGATCCTTAACGATCCTAGCTTGGTCATCATTTGAAATGATCGAGTGTAGATGTAGTCACCAACCAAAACACTCGCCGCATTACCAAATGCCGCGTTTGCCGTTTCTTTACCGCGTCTCATGTCTGATTCATCGACAACATCATCATGCAGCAAGGTTGCCGTGTGGATAAACTCAATGAACGCTGCAGCGGTCGTATGAGCTTCTCCTTGGTAGCCTAAGGCGCGTGCTGACAAAATCGCCAACATTGGTCGTAAACGTTTCCCACCACCACTGACGATATAAAAACCAAGCTGGTTGATTAAAGATACATCAGAGTTGAGTTGGGCTTGAATTGTTTCATTAACTTTTGCCATGTCGTCGGCAGTAAGCGCTTGGATAGCTTTAAAATCCATTATAAATCCGGCTGAGGTTAGACCCTGTAAGGTGTTCTTATCTTCTTTAGTAGTCGAATAATACACTAAAAAACGTTGATTAATACATGACTAAAGGGCATGATTGCCGCACTTTTCTTTGGCGATTAGCTTTTCGCCAATTTTTTATAAATATGGCTTGTCATAGCCGCATGATTCCCGTAGAATCTGCGCCCTATTGATTAGTTTAGCGCACACCCGAGTTGTACAAATAACAACCAAAGGCTGTGCGGAAAAAGCGGAGTAAAATATGTACGCTGTTTTCCAATCTGGTGGCAAACAACACCGAGTTAGCGAAGGTCAAACCCTTCGTTTAGAGAAATTAGACGTTGAAACTGGTGCAACTGTAGAATTTGATAAAGTTCTTCTTGTTGCTAACGGCGAAGAAATCGCTGTTGGTGCACCTCTTGTTGAAGGTGGCAAAGTGACTGCGGAAGTAGTACAACACGGTCGTGGCGATAAAGTTAAAATCGTTAAGTTCCGTCGTCGTAAGCACTCTCGTAAAGAGCAAGGTCACCGTCAGTGGTTCACGGAAGTGAAAATCACTGGTATTAACGCTTAAGTATTAGGAGAGTTTAACAATGGCACATAAAAAAGCTGGTGGTTCTACTAATAACGGCCGCGATTCAGAAAGCAAACGTCTTGGTGTTAAGCGTTTCGGTGGTGAATCTGTTCTTGCAGGTAACATCATCGTTCGTCAACGTGGTACTAAGTTCCACGCTGGCACTAACGTTGGTATCGGTAAAGACCATACTCTTTTCGCTCTTACTGAAGGTAAAGTGAAATTTGAAGTAAAAGGTCCTAAAAACCGTAAATTCGTTAGCATCGAAGGCGAGTAATTAAGCGTTTGCTTAGTTTCTATTAGCTTTCAAGCTGAATTTAAAAGCCCTGCCAATTCGGCGGGGTTTTTTATTTATAGACGTTACATCCTAGACCCTAATAATCACTGGGATTTATGATCTAACGTCTACTAGACTAGTAGTGATTTCCCACGTGCATGAGTGGAGTTTAAAATGAAATTTGTTGATGAAGCAACGGTTAAAGTTGAAGCCGGTGATGGCGGCAATGGTACCGTAAGTTTTTGGCGAGAAAAGTTCATCACCAAAGGTGGTCCTGATGGTGGTGATGGCGGTGATGGCGGTGACGTTTATCTACAGGCTGATGAAAACCTAAACACCTTGATTGATTATCGTTTTCAGCGTTTTTACGACGCAGAACGCGGTGAAAATGGTCGCGGTGGAAACTGTACCGGTAAGCGCGGTAAAGACAAAGTAATGCGAGTACCAGTAGGTACGCGAGCAGTTGATATTCATACCAATGAAATTGTTGGTGAAGTGGCCGAACATGGCAAAAAAATCATGGTTGCTAAAGGTGGCTGGCACGGTTTAGGTAACACCCGCTTTAAATCGTCAGTAAATCGGGCACCTCGTCAGAAGACTATGGGTACCAAAGGTGAGGTTCGTGAACTTCGTCTTGAGCTATTGTTATTGGCTGATGTCGGCATGCTGGGCTTACCTAACGCGGGTAAATCAACGTTCATTCGTTCTGTCTCTGCGGCGAAACCAAAGGTTGCTGACTACCCATTTACGACACTTATCCCTAGCTTAGGTGTAGTGAGTGTGGTTCCTGGAAAGAGTTTTGTGGTTGCTGATATCCCTGGCTTGATCGAAGGCGCAGCGGATGGTGCAGGTCTTGGGATTCGATTCCTTAAGCATTTAGAGCGTTGTCGCGTTCTTATTCACATGATTGACATCATGCCAATTGATGAAAGCGATCCGGCACAAAATGCCCTAACGATCATCGATGAGCTAGAGCAATACAGTGAAAAACTTTCAGAAAAACCAAGATGGCTAGTTTTCAACAAAGTTGATCTAATGCCTGAAGAAGAAGCGGACAAAAAGATCCAAGAGATCATTGAAGCGCTTGCTTGGGAAGGGGATTACTTTAAAGTTTCAGCGATCAATAAAACAGGCACTCAAGAGCTTTGTTACAAACTGGCTGACTTTATGGAAGAGCTTCCACGTGAACTTGAAGAAATTGATGAAGAAGACAAAGTCGATTTCATGTGGGACGATTACCACAAAGATGCAATGAGTGGCGATAATGTTGTCACTGAAGATGATTGGGACGATGAAGATGACTGGGATGACGAAGAAGATGATGGACATGTTATCTACGTTCGTGACTAACCTGAGTTAATTCTTTATCGTTAGATACAGAACCGAAAACCGCAATGCTGTCAGGCTTTGCGGTTTTTTTGTGTCTAAATCATGTCGGTTAGTATGAATATTTGGCACTATAGCGATTCAAATCGTATTTTGGATAGGACTCATGGACGAACACCAACGAGCTGTCTCAAGGCTTATTGCTCAAGCTGGACAAATGTTATTGGCGCATGGTGCTGAAAGCACACTAGTTGGAAGCATCACACATAGAATTGGTATCGCGGCAGGCATGGATGAAGTCGAAGTTTCGCTATCGGCTAGCTCTTTAGTGGTGACAACCGTCTATCAAGATCACTGCATTACCACCGCGAGGCGAAGCCCTGACAAAGGGATTAATATGCGGGTGATTACTCAGATCCAACGTATTTGTATCATGCTTGAAAAAGGGATCGTTGATTGCGATCTTGCTCAAATGAAGCTTAATGACATCACCCCAGAGCGTTATAATCGCTGGTTGGTTGTGGTGATGATTGGTTTATCTTGTGCTTCATTCAGTCGTTTAGCTGGTGGGGACTGGGCGGTATTTATCATGACTTTTATCGCTTCCTCGGTGGGAATGATCGTTCGGCAAGAGATTGGCCACCGTCACTTTAACCCTATGGTTAACTTTTCTGCGACTGCCTTTGTGACAACGATTATTTCAGCCCAAGCCGTTTCCTTTTCTATTGGAAATCACCCTACTATTGTGATGGCATCATCAGTATTAATGCTGGTTCCAGGGTTTCCATTGATCAATTCGGTTGCCGATATGATCAAAGGCTACATCAATATGGGGATCGCACGATTTGTCATGGCCAGCCTATTGACGTTAGCAACGTGCCTAGGGATTGTTGCTGCGATGAGTGTCATGGATGTTTGGGGGTGGGGTTTATGATGACGGGGGTTATGGTGACTGAAAGCATGATGACGCTTTTATTAGGTTTAGCAAATGACATGCTATTTGCGGCCATTCCTGCTGTTGGGTTTGCTCTTGTATTTAATGTTCCGCAAAGAGCATTAGGCTATTGTGCGTTAGGTGGCGCAATAGGCCATGGTTCACGTTATCTCATGATGCATTTTGGTGTCCCTATTGAGTGGGCCACTTTTTTTGCCGCAACGCTGGTAGGCATGATCGGTGTTCATTGGTCTCACCGATTTTTAGCTCACCCAAAAGTGTTTACGGTCGCTGCTATGATTCCAATGGTTCCGGGTGTTTTTGCCTTTAAAGCCATGATAGCCATCGTGGAAATGAACCAATTGGGTTACTCCCCTGAACTTGTGGCCGTCCTGTTTGATAACTTTTTGAAAGCGATGTTTATTATCGCTGGGCTCGCGATTGGATTAGCGATGCCAGGCCTGTTATTCTACCGTCGTAAACCCATTGTATAGCAAACATTTAGGAACAAAGAGATGATCATTAGTATGATTGCCGCGATGGCTGACGATCGAGTTATTGGCAAAGATAATCAAATGCCTTGGCATTTACCTGCAGACTTCGCCTGGTTCAAGCGCAGCACTTTGGGAAAGCCGGTCGTCATGGGAAGAAAGACCTATGATTCCATTGGACGTCCATTACCGGGCAGGCAGAATATCGTGATCAGTCGAGATGAAAGTTTGTCCATTGAAGGGGTCGCCACGGTCACTTCGATTGAAGAAGCCTTGAAACAAGCCGGTGACGTTGATGAAGTGATGATCATCGGCGGTGGGGCCATCTATAGTGCGTGTCTGCCTATGGCAACGAAACTATACGTGACCTTTATTGATGCAAAAATTGAAGGCGATACTCAATTTCCTAGCTGGGGATCGGATTTTGAAGAAGGCTATGTCGAGCATTACACGGCTGACGAAAAAAATGCGTACGATATGAAATTTACAGTGTTAGAGCGAACGGTCTCGTAATAGCCATTGTAGTAAATAGCCTAACTCTTTGTTTAGGCTATTATATTTTTAATCATTTTCACTCATTTTTCTCATTTTCCATTAGTTGATAGCTAATGGTTTAGTCTTTTAAGAGCTGGTTGCTCAAAATACTGTTTATCTTCCCAGCGTAACATGGTTAAACTTCCTCCCCACACGCAACCCGTATCCAGACCAATCACCTTCGAATCACTATATCCTTCTAAAGCGGCCCAGTGGCCAAAGATAATGGTTTTGTTGATATCGACTCGGCTACTTAACTTAAACCATGGGATTAACTCGTTATTACAGCTTTGATCTGAAGGGCTTGGGGGGAGTTTGCATGCCATGTCTAGGCTTGCATCTGAAAAGCAATAGCGCATTCTTGTGAGAGAATTAATGCTGTAGCGATAACGCTCGATCCCTTGTAAATCGGGTCGCCATAGTGATGGGGTGTTACTGTACATATTTTCAATCAGCCATGGCCACTGCTCGCTTTGCAGAATGTTCTCCACTTCTTTTGCAGAAGCTCTTGCTTGAGCTAAATCCCATTGAGGTGAAATACCAGCATGGGTCATTACAAAGTCTTCATGTTCAGCCAAGAGTGGTTGGTGTCTTAGCCAGGTAAGAAGTTCTTCTTTATCAGCGGCTTCAAAGATGGGGGCGGTCTTATCTTTGTCTTTAACTCTATGAATACCTAGAGAAACAGCCAATAAATGCAGATCATGGTTCCCCAGAATAACTTGCGCAGAGGAGCCTAAGCTTTTAATGAACCTGAGTGTCTCAAGAGATTTTGGCCCGCGTGCAACAAGATCACCCGTAACCCATATGTTATCTGTTTTTGGATCAAAATTAACTTGCTTGAGTAGGCATTGAAACTCATCCAAACAGCCCTGAAGATCACCAACAATATAGGTAGACACAAAGATTCCTTAGTTGAGAATATTGGGAATAGCGAGACGAAAAGGGCTAATCTCGGTGGTGAATTTATGACCGTCATGATCGATAAAAATATAGTGCCCTTGCATGACGCCGACAGGTGTTTCTATTGTCGTTGCGCTGGTGTAGGTATATTCATCGTTGCTTTTAATCTTTGGCTGCTGACCGACGACGCCTTCCCCTTCAATGGACATTTGTTTTCCATTGGCATCGGTAATTAACCAGCGTCGGCTTAACAGTTGGACGGCTTGGGGGCTCAAATTTTTTATCGTGATGAGGTAAGCGAAAACGTAGTCATCCTTGCTTGGTGTCGATTGCTCTTCTACGTATTTGGTTTGTACTTGAATATTGATATTAGGAATCGGCTCAATCATGATCACTCCCGATCAGTTTGTGCGCTTATAAAACTCAGCCCCTATCTTTTATATTGGTAAAACTCTTAATGTGTAAAAGTCTTAGTGGTAAAAGACAGAGGCCAAATAGAGGCTATGAATGGTTAGCGTCTAACCAGTTTGCCATACCAACAAACTGCTCTAAAGTTAGATTTTCAGGACGCATACTTGGATTTACCCCGAGCTCTTCAAGTGTTTCTTTACTCATTAGGCTTTTATAGCAGTTACGTACGGTTTTACGTCGTTGGTTAAACCCTTCACGACATACACGATCAAGCCACTTTAAGTTCTTAGCGGGATGAGGAAGAACCTCATAGGGCGTTAGGCGAACCACAGCAGAATCAACTTTAGGTGGTGGAACAAAGGCGGTTGGCGGAACTTCAAGTACCGGCGTAACTTTACAGTAGTATTGCGCCATGACCGTTAGTCGACCATAGGCTTTGCTGCCAGGGCCTGCCGCTAAACGGTTAACCACTTCTTTTTGAAGCATAAAGTGCATGTCTTGGATGTCTTTATGAAACTCGAAAAGGTGGAACATCAATGGCGTTGAAATGTTGTAAGGTAAGTTACCAAAAATACGCAGTTTATTATTGGGTATCACCAATTGCTCGAAGTCGAACTTCATTGCATCGCCTTCGTGAATCGTCAGCTTGTCTGCTAAGTCTGGATGATTACGCAGACGTTCAGCAAGATCTCTATCCAATTCTATGACGGTAAATTTATCGACGAGTCTGCCAACAGGCTCGGTAATAGCGCCAAGGCCAGGGCCAATTTCTACTAGATTCTGACCTGGTAGAGGGTTTATGCCTGAAACAATCCCATCAATAATATAGGGATCGTTTAGGAAGTTTTGACCAAAACGTTTTCTCGCTTTGTGCCCCAAGTGGACATCATTTCTCATATTTTTCTCGAATTTCGTGCTTTATCGCATCAATTAGGTTGTTTATCGACCAATTCAATCGCGTGAGTCAGTGCTGTTTTAAAGCTCCCTGTATCCGCATTGCCAGTCCCTGCAAGATCGAGAGCGGTACCGTGATCGACCGATGTTCTTATAAAGGGTAGACCAAGAGTAATGTTTACGGAACGGCCAAAACCTTTGTACTTAAGTACAGGGAGAACTTGGTCGTGATACATTCCTAATACCGCATCAGCTTGTTGTAAGTATTTCTCATTGAAGATAGTGTCGGCAGGCAGTGGCCCAATGACATTAATCCCATCTTCTTGACGAATTTTATTCAGTGTTGGTGTAATGGTTTCTATCTCTTCACGGCCAAGACACCCATCTTCACCCGCGTGAGGATTTAACCCACAGACATAGATAGATGGATTCTCAATGGCAAATTTTTCAACCAAATCTTGATGAAGAATACGAATGACTTTTTCAAGCCTCTGCTCTGTCACCGCTTGAGAAACGTAGGCTAAGGGAATGTGTGTCGTTACAAGCGCAACGCGCAACCCTTCCGTCGCCAACATCATCACCACAAGAGGGGTATTTGACTTCTCGGCAAAGAACTCGGTATGCCCACTAAAAGCAACACCAGCTCGATTAATCACCCCCTTGTGAACAGGGCCGGTGACAATAGCATCAAATTCACCATTCATACAGCCTAAAGCCGCTCTTTCTAGTGTTTTTAATACATAATGGCCATTCGCTTCATTCAGCTTTCCTGCTTCGCATGGGGCATCAAGTGCGATATGGTCAACAACCAGTGAGCCGGAGTTTTGCGGCTCAATATCGAGAGAGTCGGTGTAATCAATCAGCTGTACATTTATGCCAAGCTGGTTTGCTCGTTGTTCAATGAGATTCTTGTCGGCACAAACGACGATTTGATGGTTCCAATTTTCTTGTGACAACGCTAAAACGAGATCGGGCCCAATACCAGCAGGCTCTCCAGCGGTGACCACGATGCGTTTAATTGTCATCTTGTTCTTCCTCTACTACTTCAACAAAGGCACTGGCACGTAACTCTTGGACCCAAGCGCTGGCTTCTTCATTAAACTTACGGTTAAACAAAATGCCATAGGCTTTATTTTTTAAAGCCGAATCGGTTCTGTCCACTTCACGGCGATCAATTACCTCAACAATATGCCAGCCATGAACGGTTTTGAAGGGTTCACTGATTTGCCCGACGGGAAGCGTTTCAACCTGATACTTAAACTCCGGCACATACAGATCTGGAGTTTGATAGCCTAATTCACCATCTTGTACCGCAGATCCTGGATCTTGACTGTATTGCTGAGCCAGTTCTCCAAATGTCGCTTCTCCAGCCGCGACTTTTCTAGTGATTTCTAAAAGATCTCGTTGCACACCTTCATCGCTCAAAATCACGGTCGGTTTAATCAAAATATGGCGCGCATTGACTTCAGTCACCGCGACAACTTCTAGACCTTTTACATCATCAATTTTTAATATGTGGAAACCGATACCGCTGCGGAACGGCCCAATGATGCTGCCCTTGTTTTGCAGTTTTATTTGATCAGCAAAAATCGTTGGCATCTCTTCCTTGCGCATCCAACCCCAATCGCCGCCTTCTAGCGCTTTCGGGCCTTTTGAATAGGTGTAGGCCATGGTTTTAAAATCGGCACCATCTTGTAACTGCTGAACCAATTCATTGGCTTGCTTTTCTAGCTCTGATTTTTCTTGATCGTCATTGAAACGAAGCTGAATATGGCTCACTTGATACTGAACTGTGGCATTGGTTTCTTGCGCTAAAATATCCGCCAGGTTATCCACTTCTGCAGGAAGAATGTTAATGCGACGTCGTACGAGTGCATTTCGTGCCTCACTAGCGGCGATCTCTTTTCGTACTTGTTCACGAAAGGCCGCGTAAGTGAGCCCTTCAGCCGTCACTGATGCCGTCAGCTCTTCAATGCTTTGTTGGTTATTCTTTGCGATATCCGCAATCGCTTCATTGAGGCGGTTGTCATCAATACGCACACCAAGACGTTCTGCTTCTTGCTGTTGAATGGTATCAATGATCAGTTTTTCTAATACCTGCTCGCGCAAAATGTCTTCAGTGGGAAGGGCTTGTTTGTTCTCTTTAGCGTTGGCTTTGAGAGTTTTAAAAGCGGTATCAATATCGCTTTGCAGTACCACACCTTCGTTGACAATAACGGCAATTTTATCCAGTGCCACAGGCTCTGCAATTACACTTGCTGCACTCAAACTAGTGATGGTGCCTAGCAGGATCTGTTTCCACAGTTTCATTTTCTTTCCTATAAATCAGTATGGGTTAGCAGCAAGGTTAACCAGGCTGCTAAAAGTCAAAATTAGTTATTTAAGAAGAACGGTCGTCCATAGCCAAGAGCATTGCCTGAACTGGCGGCTCCTGCTGCACTTGAATCGGAGCCAATCGTGGTGCCAAACCCGATGATACCAAAGTTGATACCCAGATTTTTTTCATAAACAGGGGTGGCACTCGGATCATTAACAAAATCACCGTTCCAGCTAATGATTTGGTTGCTGTAAGTAAAGCCTATGTACCAGCAGTCATCTCGATAACTGAGTGTCGCAAGCCACTCTAGGTTTTCTTCCGTGGTGAGGTCATAAAAATATTGTGCACTGGCGTTCCATTTGCTGCTTATTTGATAGCCACCAAGCAAGCCCGCTTGAGAAATGCCCTCTTTAGTGATGGAATCGATATTGAAATCGAAATCGACAGTCTCTTCTATGTATTCTTTGGTGACATAACGATAGTTGGTTTGAATGTACCCCCCGGCAAAGCGGTACTCCAGTGTACTGTTACCCAGCTGCACGGTACTTGAATCAATATCGTATTGAATACCACCGTGATAAAAGAGGTAATCATCGTAGTTAAAGTCCATTTCAACCGCCCAAGCTGAATAATTGGTTGATTGAGAGCTATTCGTTGAATTACTTAACGAAGAATTTTTGGTGTCTTTATCAAGGTAAAAAATCTGACCAAATGAGATATTCAAACGTTCTTTATAGGCATCATCAAAGAATCGAGAGGAAGCACCATAACTAAATTGATTCGCTGCGGCTATTTTATCCACACCACTGTATTTTCTACTACGAAACAGTCCGTAGTAATCGGTTTGCAGCAACGTGGTATCGTAGTTGCCGATAGCATTTTGATCTTTTTCTGGCACATAGAGATATTGAACTTGAGGTTCTAATGTCTGTGTATAGCTGTCTAAGACAATAGTATCACGCTCTAGAACAACCCCCGCATGGGTACGAAATTCTGGTATTAAACGAGAAACACTCTCTTCTAAGTCGGAATTAAGCACATCTGTCAGATCCTGTTGATAGTAGGTTCCGAGTAATCTTGCTTCTGTGGTCCAGGTACCCCAGGTATTGGCAAGCGGGACAGTCAAACCAGGTTCAATATGAACACGCATTGCTGATGGTTGATTATCAGCGTCGGTTTCAAATCGTGAAATATGGCTGATTAAATCAAAATCTAAATGCGTCATTAGCTCTGGTGCGTAGTAATTAAACTCGACCTGAGGCATTAACCGATAAGGCAAATTTCCGCTGCTGGTGAGAACCTGGAAATCACGGACTAAAACTGACGTATCCCAAGCTTCACTTCGGTAAGTGGCTTGACCTTCTTGTAGGAGCTGGCCGTCTTCTCGGTTACCTATGTCTGACGAAACGTGGCTAAAGTAGGCAATATCACTGACTTTAGAGAAGTCGATATCAAATTTCCACGCTTGTTGAAAGATTCCGCTGTGTTGGTATTGGAAGCCCCAGCGATCGCCGTAGTCGGTGTACTTTTTATCATCTGGTAAGTACTCAGATTTAAAGGTGCCGTAACCTAAATCTGACAAGTAACGAAACTCACTATTGAGTTGTGTGCCTCGCTCTTGCATATATTTGATCGTGGTTTCGAGATCATAATTGGGGGCTAAATTCCAATAAATTGGCACATCCATCTCAAAACCATCACTGGATCCATACCCTACGGTTGGGTACAAAAAGCCGGTCTTACGGGTGTCACCAATCGGTACAGTTAAGAATGGTAAATAGAACACGGGAACGTTTTGAATCTCAAAGCGAGGATTATAGAAGGTGGCCTCTTCTTCGTTTTGATCGATATCGATACTTGATGCACGCATTCGCCACGATTTATCCCCTTCAGGGCAAGAGGTAATACTGCCATCTTCTATTTCATAGACGGCTTTACCGGTTTTGGCGATAAAGACCGCCTCTCCACGACCAGGTTCGCATAAAAACTGATACTGAGTATTCTCTGCGGTGAGCTCATCAGTCGTGAGATCATTGGTGGCAGTATCCGAAATCGTCTTAATTTCCCCATCACTAAAATGAACATTCCCGTTTGCCACGACAATATTATCTTTTTGATGCAAAGTGACTTCATCTGCGGTCAGGCGCTTTTTACCCTGAGTCACAACAACGTCGCCTTTGTATACCGATTTGTTGTTATTTAATGCTTCAAGAGCATTGGCTTCGACATCAATCGGCAGCTCATTTGGATTTTCTGCATCAGGTAGATTGACCAAGCATTGGTCAATAGGGTCTAATATTTGGCATTGTCCGAAAGCAGGCATTTCGAGCGCATCTTCATCTAATACCGTCTCAGCACTAGTCTGAGGAACGAGAAAGGCGGTACTGATGGAAGCGGCAATTAAAGTGCGAGGAAAAAATGGCATCGAGTTTTACTGTCCTGTTGAACTTGATTTATCCGGTGATTGGAACCCGAATTTTAGAATACGGCTCCTATCATAAAGGAATTTAATGCTTACGGCACTATCAGACCACTTTGTGGCAAAAAAATTCAGAGATTGAGAGCACATAATGCATATTTTTGGCAAAATTCTGGGCGCTTTTTTTGGCTTCCTATTTGGCGGGGCGTTCGGATTGTTTTTTGGACTGTTCATCGGCCATCAATTTGATAAGGCGCGCCGTCTAAATCAAGCGGGTTTTAGAGGTGGCGCATTTGGTTCAGGGCCAAGCCAAACTGAGCGACAAGGTGAATTCTTTAAGGCGGCTTTCGCGGTAATGGGGCATGTTGCGAAAGCAAAAGGTCAAGTGACAGCGCAAGAGATTCAACTTGCAACGACCATGATGGAGCGCATGAACCTGCATGGTGATCAGAGACGCTCAGCTCAAGACGCCTTTAGGGACGGAAAAGAAGCCGGCTTTCCATTAGACAGTGTGTTAGAGCGAGTGAAAATATCCGCTGCAGGTCGTTTTGATTTATTGCAGTTCTTCCTGGAGCTTCAAATCTCCGCTGCGTTTGCTGATGGTGATCTCCACCCGAGCGAGCGAAATGTATTACACAAGATAGCAAAAGGTTTAGGGTTCTCTTCGGCACAATTAGAGCAGCGCCTCCGAATGCAAGAAGCCGCTTTTCGTTTTCAACGTGGTGGTGGATCGCATCAAGGCGGTCATCAACAGTCAGGTGGCTGGCAGCAAGCAAATCAAGTGGATCAGATGGCGGCGGCCTATGATGTGCTTGGTATTAGTGACAGCTCCGAGTCGAAAGAGATAAAACGCGCTTATCGAAAGCTGATGAATGAACATCACCCTGATAAATTGATGGCAAAAGGTCTTCCACCAGAAATGATGAATGTCGCGAAAGAGAAATCACAGGAAATTCAAAACGCTTATGACCTGATAAAAAAGGTAAAAGGGTTTAAGTAAACCGTTTCACTATCTAGATACAATGAAGGCGAGCATTCTATATAAAATCGTGCTCGCCTTTGTCATTTTATAACCATTGAACGCACTATTTGCGAACAGCAATCGCTTCAATTTCAATGCCCACATCTTTTGGTAGACGAGCAACTTCAACGCATGAACGAGCCGGGTAGTGAGCGACATTATGCTCATCAAAGAACTGTCCGTACACCTCGTTGACTGCGCCAAAATCGTTAAGATCTTTAACGAAAACGGTCATTTTCACAATATCACTCACGGTAAGGCCTGAAGCCTCGACAACCGCTTTAACATTTTCAAGAGACTGACGAGCCTGCTCTGTAATTTCAGTAGAGACTTCACCTGTTACTGGGTTAACTGGGATTTGGCCTGAAGTTAACACCATATTACCTAGATCTACACCTTGAATATATGGGCCAATGGCTGCAGGAGCAGAGTCAGTATGAAGAACTTTTGTCATGTTATTTATTCCGTCAGTAGAGGGGAAGATGAGCACTCAGTGTGCCGTGAATTTGATATGACGTAAAGAAAAAATCCCTTATCAATCGTCCACGAGAAGTGGTTCATGACAAGGGATTAATACGACCTATTGCGAATAGAAATGAACGTGATGCCTTGGCGTTATTCGCTTTAAGCTAGTCGTTTTTATTTATCTTTCCGTTACCACTTCTCTGGAGAACACTTTTTCGCAGTATTTGCATTTAAGGCGGATATCTGCGTTTTTCTCAATAACACTAAAGCTGCTTTCAACGGGCTCATTGTGGGTAATGCAATTGCTGTTTGGGCA
Organism: Vibrio sp. YMD68; assembly: GCF_029958905.1. NCBI lineage: Bacteria > Pseudomonadati > Pseudomonadota > Gammaproteobacteria > Vibrionales > Vibrionaceae > Vibrio > Vibrio sp. YMD68. Next base: position 365,457 of record NZ_CP124614.1, read on the forward strand.
ATTAAAGACATCGTTGACCTGCTTAGGTAGCTCTAGCACCAATTTTTTAGCAACTTGATATTCTTCAATTTGATTGACGGTAGCGTGTGGTGCGTAAAGTGCTAACTTGCTTGCTTGATCTTCGTCGATAAAGACATTTTCAATCTTGAGCAAGTCTTTAGCACCTAGCGCTGATGAGGGAAGATTAAGACCAATCGTGACACGTTGATTGGAGTTATGCATATCGAACAGTCGCAATACTTTAATGCCAATCTGTGCCGGGATATGGTCAATAACAGTGCCGTTTTTAATTGCTTCAACCTGCAATTGAGTTTCTTTAGACATAATAATTTCCTCTATGACAGGTTTTCGTTAAGAACAAGTGCCAGCAAAGCTTCGCGCGCATAAACACCATTTTCAGCTTGCTCAAAATAATAAGCGTGAGGCGTTTTATCAACATCGGTCGTGATCTCATCCACGCGTGGCAGTGGGTGCAGTACTTTTAAGTTCTCACGTGCCCCCTCAAGCATGCTTGCGGTTAGAATGTACGCAGATTTAATGTGTGCGTATTCTGATTCATCAAAACGCTCTTTTTGTACACGTGTCATATACAAAACATCCAGCTCAGGGATGACGGTTTCCATATCGGTATGAAGGCTGTACTGAATGTTCGCTTCGTCCAACTCTTCACAGATATAATCCGGCATTGCCAGTGCGTCTGGTGCGACGAAGAAAAAGCGGACGTTGGAGAATTTGGCTAACGCTTGTGTTAACGAATGAACCGTGCGGCCATATTTTAAATCACCGACAAAAGCAACATTGAGGTCATCTAATCGACCTTGTGTTTCTGAAATACTAAATAAATCCAGTAAGGTTTGAGTCGGGTGCTGGTTTGCACCATCTCCCGCATTAATCACGGGCGTGCCATTGGAAAACTCAGAAGCAAGGCGAGCTGCGCCTTCTTGTGGGTGACGCATGACAAAAGCATCAACATAAGAAGAAATAACCTGAACGGAATCGGCCAGTGTTTCCCCTTTTTTTGCCAAAGAAGTATTCCCACCGCTGTCAAAACCAATCACATCACCACCGATGCGTTGAATGGCGGTTTCAAAGGAAAGTCGGGTTCGTGTCGAAGGTTCAAAAAAACAGCTAGCGATGACTTTGTTTTTAATCAGTTCAGGTTGAGGATGAGATTTCAACTGACCGGCTGTATTAACTATGAGTTCCAGCTCTTCACGAGAAAGCTCTGGAATCGAGATAATATGCTTTTGATAAAGCGAGTTTGCCATGTTCTTCTTCCCTATTTTGAGTGTTCTTAGACCACAAAAAAGCCCCCCATAAATGGGAGGCTTCAAAAAATTGAGAGAATTACAAAAAGAATGACAGAACCGCTAAGCTTGGAAAGCAGTCGCAGTTTGCAAATTGTAATATCGTTGAATCTGTAATATCGCTGAATCGTGCACGATACTGACGCCATCATTTGGTAATCCTCTGACAAATTGCCGAGCATTATACGCCTTCATTCAATCTGCGCAAGCGATTACGTCAAGCTTTAATGACACTCTATTGGCCCAATGTAGCAACCATGATCGCCTTAATAGTATGCATGCGGTTTTCGGCTTCATCGAACACAATAGAGTGTTCAGATTCAAAGACTTCCTCGGTCACTTCTAACCCCTTCATGCCATATTTTTCCGAGACTTGTTTACCAATAACCGTCTCATCGTTATGAAAAGCGGGTAGGCAATGCATAAACTTCACATCTGAATTCTGCGTAAGAGCAAGTGTTTGAGCATTCACTTGATATGGGGTCATCTTAGCGACACGCTCATCCCATGCCTCGGCAGCTTCGCCCATTGAGACCCAGACATCGGTATAAAGGAAATCACACCCTTTAACGCCTTCCTCCACATTTTCCGTTAATGTGATTTTTGCGCCGGTTTGATGCGCGATTTCTTGGCAAGTCGCGACGAGCTTTTCTTCAGGCCAGTATTCTTTAGGTGCCACCAATCGAATGTCCATGCCCATTTTAGCGGCACCCACCATCAAGGAGTTGCCCATGTTGTTTCGCGCATCCCCAAGGTAGGCAAAACTCATTTGATGCAATTGCTTTCCTTTGCCATGTTCCAGCATGGTGAGGAAATCCGCCAAGATTTGAGTGGGGTGGAATTCATTGGTTAAGCCATTCCAAACGGGCACTCCCGCATGCGCTCCTAATTCTTCAACGATCTCTTGACCAAAACCACGGTACTCAATGCCGTCGTACATGCGACCCAGTACCCGTGCGGTATCTTTCATTGACTCTTTTTGGCCAATTTGTGAACCCGAAGGGCCAAGATAAGAAACTTGTGCGCCTTGATCAAAGGCCGCGACTTCAAAGGCGCAACGTGTTCGAGTCGAGGCTTTTTCAAAGATCAAAGCAATGTTTTTTCCGACCAATTTTTTTTGCTCGGTTCCTGCGTATTTTGCTCTTTTTAAATCAGCCGAAAGATCGATCAAAAACTGGATCTCTTTAGGGGTAAAGTCGAGAAGTTTAAGAAAGTTACGATTACGCAGGTTAAAAGCCATAAAATGAGTCCTTGAAAGATGCTTTATCTAGGGGATTAGTAAAACATATAAATGCACCTTTTGTGAATAATTATTTTAAAATAAAAAAGAGGCACGGTGAGTGCCTCGCTTTGTAGAGGGGGGGCAATAGGGAGGTTATAAACTATAGGTTTTCTTCAGCGAATTCCGCGAGTCGACTACGAACGACCCCGTTTAAGTGTATGTTGGCGCTGCCTTCAAAATTCTTGAATCGCTCGACCATATAGGTAAGCCCTGATGTTACGGGCGTAAGATAGTGGGAATCAATCTGAGCAAGATTACCTGAGCAGACGATTTTGGTGCCTTCCCCACAGCGGGTGATGATGGTTTTGATTTGAGATGCGGTTAAGTTTTGGCATTCATCGAGTAAGACAAAAGCATTTTGAATGGATCGACCACGCATGAAGTTAATGGATTTAAATTGAATATTGGCCTTATCACAGATGTATTTCATCGACCCTTCGGTGCAGTGGTCATGTTTATGCAGCGCCTCTAGCGTGTCGGTGATAGCAGCAAGCCAAGGCATCATTTTCTCTTCTTCACTGCCGGGCAAGAAGCCAATAGATTCACCGATATCAGGAGTGTTTCGAGTCACAATGATTTTATCGAACATCTTCTTCTCAATGGTTTGTTCCAGAGCGGCAGCCATCGCCAACAATGTCTTACCACTCCCTGCTGCCCCCGTTAAGATGACCAGATCAATATCAGGGTCGAGTAGGGCATCCATCGCCATGCCTTGATAGATGTTTTTCGGCGTGATGTCCCATGCACGTTTATGCATCATTCGTTCGCGGCTGAGATCTTGTAGCGTGATGCTGTCATCGGATATTTCGGCCACTCTAGCTGCAAAGTCACTCTCTTCGTCGATGATGTATTGATTGATGAATGTGGGTTCAAAGGGTTCACGATCGAGAGTGTGGAAGGTTTTTCCTCCAAGAGATTGACTGTCGACTTGTTCCACGCTTTCCCAGAATGCGCCTTTACGTTGTTGAAAGCCTTTGGTTAGGTATTGAACATCGTCAATGAGTTGATCGGTACGATAATCTTCAACAAAACGGACACCCGCGCCTTTGGCCCTTAAACGCATATTAATGTCTTTGGTGATTAAGATGACTTCTCGGGGAGCGTGCTTGGTTTGTAAATCGAGTACCGCATTGAGAATACGGTTATCACCTGCTTTATCTGCAAAGGCTTTGACGGTTTCCTGCAATTCAAAATCAGCCACAATAGCAATAGAACCGGTTGCGGCTATCTCTTTGGAAAAGTGAATTCCTTCTGAAATCTCATCGGGCGTAGCGTCTTTGAAAATGCCTTCTAAAGCACGAATGGCCACTCGCGCGTCTCGAGCTACATCTCGCTTACTGTCTTTGATTCGGTCAAGCTCTTCAAGCACCGTCATGGGAATGAGCACGTCATGCTCTTGAAAGGAGTAGATAGCAAAAGGTTCGTGAAGCAGGATATTGGTGTCAAGAACGAATAGTTTTCGATCGGTATCAGTCATAAGCATCTCCTTGCCGACGGGCGGCATTGCTTAGCAATCTTGCTTGCAGAAGAGGGCAGAGTGATAACGCGTTTGAAGATGCGTCGCACCTGGCACTATAAGCCAAGCCCTACAACTGCAAATCCGTGTTGATCTATTTCTATACCTAGTGGATCTATTTCTAGACATAAAAAGCATGATTTGTGCCATAAATGACCATTTTGATACAAATTCATGCTTATTCATTAACGATTATAGCAACACTCAAAGACACAAATGACATGCTTTTCTTACAGTTTGATGGCGGGCTAATTTCTATTAAAAAATCCGTTGATACCTCGTGACCTATATCACAGCTTCAAGTAAGATTAGCGACCTTTTTTGGTGTGGATTTTTTCATGATTATTCTTTTTGGGTCATCCTTTTTATGCCCGTACTGATGAAATACAAACTAAGATAACAAAGAATATTTTCAATTTTGAATAATGAGGTAGTCGATTCATGACATTTGCTTTGGGCCAGCGCTGGATCAGCGATACGGAAAGCGATTTAGGTTTAGGTACCGTGGTAGCAATGGATGCTCGTACAGTGACATTGATGTTTGCCGCGGCAGAAGAAAATCGTGTATATGCACGCAGTGATGCTCCCGTGACCCGAGTGACATTCAATGTCGGCGATGTCGTTGAAAGCCAAGAAGGTTGGTCTATCAAGGTAGAACAAGTCGAAGAGAATAAAGGCGTTTACTTCTACCTTGGCACACGCAGTGATAACGACGAAGAAGTGATGTTGCGAGAGATCATGTTGAGCAATAATATTCGCTTCAATAAACCTCAAGATAAGTTGTTCGCGGGTCAAGTCGATCGCATGGATAATTTTGTGTTGCGTTACAAAGCATTGACTAACCAGTTTGAGCAGCATAAGAGCCCAATGCGTGGATTGTGTGGCATGCGCGCCGGACTTATTCCTCACCAGCTTTACATTGCTCATGAAGTCGGTCGTCGTCACGCTCCTCGTGTTTTACTTGCCGATGAAGTTGGCCTAGGTAAAACCATTGAAGCCGGCATGATTATTCATCAGCAGGTATTATCTGGCAGTGCGGAACGCATTTTGATCATCGTACCTGAAACGCTTCAGCACCAATGGTTGGTGGAAATGATGCGTCGTTTCAATCTGCATTTTTCAATTTTTGATGAAGAACGCTGCATCGAAGCATTCGCGGAAGCTGAAAATCCATTTGATACTCAGCAATACGTACTGTGTTCTTTAGATTTTATTCGTAAAAGCCGCCGACGCTTTGAACAGGCGCTTGAGGCTGATTGGGATCTTTTGGTTGTCGACGAAGCGCATCACCTCGAGTGGAGCCAAGATAAGCCGAGTCGTGAATACCAAGTGATCGAAGGGCTTGCGGAGAAAACAGCGGGAGTGCTGCTGCTAACCGCAACGCCAGAACAGCTTGGCCGAGAAAGTCACTTTGCTCGTTTACGACTGCTTGATCCTGACCGTTTTTATGATTACGAAGCGTTTGTCCAAGAAGAAGAGCAATATGCGCCTGTCGCCGATTCCGTTGCCGCATTGTTTTCAGGTCACAAACTGGAAAATTCTGCAAAAAATCAAATCACTGAGCTGCTATCTGAGCAAGATGTGGAGCCTCTTTTCCGCATTATTGAAAATGATGATCATGAAGACGCCAAAACCGCTGCTCGCCAAGAGTTGATCGATAACCTGATGGATCGTCATGGCACAGGTCGAGTGTTGTTTAGAAATACACGCGCTGCGATCAAAGGGTTTCCTACTCGTAATGTGCATTTGCTACCAATGGATATTCCAACGCAATACGCGACCTCTATGCGTGTTTCGGGATTGATTGGCGGTAAGATGACGCCTCAAGCTCGCGCTTTAAAAAATCTCTACCCAGAAGAAATCTTCCAGGAGTTTGAAGGTGATGATGCGAGCTGGTGGCAGTTTGACTCTCGTGTTAACTGGCTGATTGACAAAGTTCAGGAAAAACGCAGCGAAAAAATCCTAGTCATTGCTTCTCGTGCCAGTACCGCATTACAGCTAGAGCAAGCGCTTCGCGAACGTGAAGGGATCCGTGCTACGGTTTTTCATGAAGGCATGTCAATTATCGAACGTGACAAAGCGGCCGCGTATTTCGCTCAAGAAGAAGGCGGAGCACAGGTTCTGCTGTGCAGTGAAATTGGTTCAGAAGGACGCAATTTCCAGTTCGCCAACCAACTGGTGATGTTCGATCTACCGTTTAACCCAGATCTACTTGAGCAACGTATTGGACGTTTGGATCGTATTGGTCAGCAGCGAGATATTGATATTCATGTTCCGTACCTGAAAGGCACGTCTCAGGCTATTTTGGCACGTTGGTTTGACGAAGGTTTAAATGCATTCAGAGAAACCTGTCCGACAGGACGTGCGGTGTATGATAAATATTCAGAAGCATTGATAGACATGCTGGCCTCTGGTGATGTCGAAGCGCTTGATGAGGTGATTAAGGAATCATCGAAACTCAATAAAGAGCTAAAGTCTCAATTAGAAAATGGTCGAGATCGATTGCTTGAAATGCACTCTAATGGTGGCGAGAAAGCGCAGGCCATTGTGGAGACTATTTCTGCAACTGATGGCGATACCAATCTGGTCAGTTTTGCATTGAGCTTATTCGATACCATTGGTTTAAACCAAGACGATAAAGGTGAAAATGCACTGGTTGTGACGCCATCAGAACACATGATGGTTCCAAGCTACCCTGGCTTACCTTATGAAGGTGCGACGATCACTTTTGATCGTGAAACCGCACTATCACGTGAAGATATGAACTTTATCAGTTGGGAACACCCAATGATTCAAGGGGGTATCGACTTGTTGATGAGTGAAGGCGTGGGGGCATCAGCGGTTTCGTTATTGAAAAATAAAGCGCTCCCTGTTGGTACCTTACTGTTAGAGCTTATCTATGTCGTGGATGCACAAGCACCGAAACGCAGTGGTATTACTCGTTTCTTACCGCAAACCCCAATTCGTTTGATGATGGATGGGCGCGGTAATGATCTTTCCGCTCAAGTAGAGTTTGACAGCTTTAACCGCCAACTTAGCCCGGTGAATCGTCATCTTGCTAGCAAACTGGTTTCTTCAGTACAAAATGAAGTCCACGGTTTGATTGAGGCGGGTGAAAATCTGGTTGCTGAAAAAGTGGAAGCAGTGCGAGAGCAAGCCCAGAAAGAGATGTCAGCAAGCTTGAATGGTGAGTTAGAGCGCCTGCAAGCCTTGAAAGCGGTGAACCCGAATATCCGTGATGAGGAAATTGAAGCGATTGATGCACAAATCAAAGAGCTGACTGTCTATATTAGTAAAGCTCAGGTTCAATTGGATTCATTACGTTTGATTGTGGTTAGTCACCACTAAACCTGCGTTGCTTTGATCAAAGCTCGCGATATCACTGCTTCTAATAGAAAGGGCTATTTGTTTTTCTGTTAGAAGCATTTTTCTTTTAGAGTTAGACGCATTTTTGGTTAGAGACCATTTGTGTTCTATTTTTAGTCCATGTTGAGACCTTGTTATGGCGATGCTCGAATACACCCCACCGACCGACCCTTGGATTGATATTGTTTATGAAGATAATGACATCTTAGCGGTGAATAAGCCCTCAGGTCTTCTTTCTGTCCCCGGTCGCCTGGCTGAGCATTACGACAGCATGTGGAGCCGCTTGGTTGCAGAATACCCAGAGATTCAGGTTGTTCATCGCTTGGATATGTCGACCTCTGGTTTGATGCTGTTGGCGAAAAACAAACAATCAGAGCGGTCTTTGAAGAAACAATTTCAGTACCGTTTAACGCACAAAATTTATTACGCGCGAGTTTGGGGGCAGGTAGAGCAGGAAGAAGGCGAAATTGATCTTCCCCTTATCTGTGATTGGCCCAATAGGCCTAGACAGAAAGTCTGTTTTGACGATGGAAAACCCTCGCAAACCCAATACCAATTGGTAGAGCGTGAAGCTCAGACCTCCATAGTTAGGCTTCTTCCCATCACTGGGCGCTCTCACCAACTTCGAGTACACATGCAAGCGTTAGGTCATTCGATTGTTGGTGATGAATTTTATGCCAATTCAGAGGCGTTGGCGTTTAGCTCTCGATTGGAACTGCATGCCGCTGAGCTGAGCTTCTATCATCCTTCTACTCATCAGCGACAAACCATTTTTGTACCGTGTGACTTCTACCCAGGTGTTGACGCGCAAATTTTGCAACACTTTGATTGCCCAGAAACGCTACCAGACTATAAAGCACTACCGCGCTGTTGAAGCAGCGTGTCATTGATATCTTGCAATTAAGACCTTGCAATTAATACAGTGCAGTCAGGACCGTGTAATCAATGCCGACCATCTATCATCGTTCATAACTCCGAGGGAACAGAATGCCTTTGCCAACCGTCGTCTTTCTAGATAGAGCAACCGTCCCAAAGCAGATAACCATTGCGCCTTTGCCTTTTGAACATCATTGGCTTGAATACGAGGAGACTTCACCGGATGACGTTGTTGAGCGTCTAAAACATGCCGATATTGTGTTGGTGAATAAGGTCGTTCTTGACGCTAAGCGTTTATCGAAATTGCCTAACCTTCGTTTAATTGCCGTCGCAGCCACGGGTTATAACAATGTGGATGTAGATTATTGTCGAGATGCCAATATTGCGGTCACGAATGTTCAAGGTTATGCCACGCAGTCTGTACCTGAACATGTGATTGCGATGCTGTTTGCTCTAAGGCGAAATCTGGTGGGTTACCATCAGGATATTCAGCAAGGGGAGTGGCAACGTAAAAAGCAGTTCTGTTTCTTTACTCATCCTATTGGGGATGTGGCGGGATCAACATTAGGCGTTATCGGTAGTGGTGCATTAGGTCAAGCGACGGCTGCATTAGCCAAAGCGATTGGAATGAAAGTTGTCTTTTCGGAGAGAAAGGGCTTATCAAGCAAAGACTGTCGAGAAGGTTATTTACCGTTTGATGAAGTGCTCCAGCAAGCCGATGTGATGACATTACATTGTCCGCTAACCACTCAAACACACCACCTTATCTCAACGGCTGAATTTGAAAAGATGAAGCCAACCGCTATTTTGATTAATACCGGTCGCGGAGGGTTAGTTGATGAGCAAGCGTTGGTCGACGCACTGCAATCTGGCATGATCGCTGGAGCTGGGGTGGATGTCTTTACTCAAGAGCCTGCTGATGAGCATAACCCGCTTTTGGCGAATGCCTCTATGCCTAACCTTATTTTGACTCCCCACGTTGCATGGGGAAGTGACTCATCGATTCAAAAGTTGGCTAATATCTTGATGGATAATGTGGTGGCCTTTCATGAAGGCCGTACACAAAATAGAGTGGTTTAGGTTAGTTTATCAGTCTTGTGCTTTAGTCGGACACCTGGCTTGCGTTCCATTGTTTAAGCCCTTGATTGAAAATCTCGAGTAACGCTTGTCCATTTGGGCTTTGTTTTGAAAATAATAGGAAACTGTCATTACTCAAAAAAGGTTTAGGGTGGTAGGTAATACTGTCTTGCACCTCTTTCGGTTGTTGACTTAGGTTATACATGCCTATCTGTCTTTCCTCTGGGTACAGATCGATTCTTTGGTGTTTTAGCCGCAGGATATTTTGGCTAGGCTCTTTAACTCGACTCATGCTAACTTGTTTTGAGTCGATGAGTTTATTGAGGGGTTCTCCGTAGCTGTAGCCTATGCCACCGCCAAGCTCTTTTCCTGTTAAGTCTTCTAAACTAGACCAGCTAAACGGGTTTTCTTTATTGTAGAAAAAGACAAACTCTTCTTTTGCAACCGGATCGCTATAGTAGAAGTGTTCAGTTCGACTTTCATCAAACATCCATACCGCCGTTGCGTCGAATTCGCCTTCTTGTGCTTTCACGTAAGCTCGTGTCCAAGGATAGAACTCAAATTCTACGGTATAGCCTTGAAGGGCAAAAACATCGGTAATCGTTTTCCCGACCGAGCCAAAATTGTCCAGGTTCTTTCCGATAAACGGAGGCCACTCTCCCGCTGAAATCTTTATGATTTTAGATGATGTAGAATCATCAGCAAAAGAGGGAAAGGCCAACATTAATACGCTGAGTAATAGGCTAAGTTTCAAAGGTATATCCTCATTTCAACGAGTGTTATCACCTAAGCCTAGGAGAGAATATTGGTTAGATCAATGCGCATAAAAAAAGCCAACCTGATGGTTGGCTTCTGTCACTGAATGTTTTGAACTTAAAGTGCTGCGATCGTCGCTTTTTGCTCTTCAAGTTTCACCAGTGTCTCTTTGTAGTTTTCTAACTTTTCACGCTCTTTAGCGATAACAACTTCAGGTGCTTTGGCGACGAAACCTTCATTACTAAGCTTACCTTCAATACGCTTTACTTCGCCTTGAACCTTAGCGACTTCTTTATCTAGACGCGCAAGTTCCGCATCTTTATTGATAAGCCCCGCCATTGGGATCATCAGCTCTGACTTACCCACGAGTTTTGTCGCGCAAGCTGGTAGTTCTTGTTGATCAAGAGGTTCGCCGTCTGCTAGTACTTTAATATCGTCTAGCTTAGCTAGAGAAGTTAGGACGATCTTGTTTGCTTCGATACGAGCCGCGTCTTTCTCATCAGCCACTTTAATCATCACTTCTAAGCCTTTGCTCGGAGCAATGTCGTATTCCGCACGTAGGTTACGGATAGCCGTGATGAACGTTTTAACCCACTCGATGTCTTCAACGATTTCAGCGTTGAAATTCGCCTCGTTAAACTGAGGAAGCGCTTGAGTCATGATGGTTCTGTCTGATGAATCAGGACCTTCAACACCGTCAATCAGCGGAATAACGCTCTGCCAGATAGATTCAGTGATGTAAGGAATCACAGGGTGAGCAAGACGCAGTGTCTTCTCTAGAACTGTGATAAGCGTGTAACGAGTCGCCTGTTGTTGAGCTTCAGTGCCTTTCCAAAGAACAGGCTTAGTTAGCTCTAGGTACCAGTCACAGAATTGGTTCCAGATGAATTCGTAAAGCGTGTTTGCGGCCATGTCTAGACGGTAGTTGTCTAGGTGAGCGTTAAACTCTTTCGCGGCCACTTCAAATTGAGATTCAATCCACTTGTCTGCGAGAGAGAATTCCATGTTGGCACGGTCTTCAGCAGACAGTGACATGCCACAGTCGTGCTCTTCTGTATTCATCAGTACGTAACGGCTTGCGTTCCATAGCTTGTTACAGAAGTTACGGTAACCTTCAAGACGCTTCATGTCCCAGTTGATGTCACGGCCTGTTGAAGCCATAGCGGCAAGGGTGAAACGTAGCGCATCCGTACCGTAGGGTTCGATGCCGTCTTCGAAAGTTTTACGTGTTGCTTTTTCGATCTTAGCCGCCAATTTAGGTTGCATCATGTTGCCACAACGCTTCTCTACTAGCTCTTCAAGGCCGATGCCGTCAATCATATCGATTGGGTCAAGCACATTACCTTTCGACTTAGACATCTTGTCGCCGTTTTCATCACGGATAAGGCCCGTCATGTAAACCGTCTTGAAAGGAACTTGCGCTTTACCTTCTTCATCTTTACAGAAGTGCATGGTCATCATGATCATACGCGCAACCCAGAAGAAGATGATATCAAAACCTGATACCAGTACATCTGATGGGTGGAATGTTTTTAGTGCATCTGTATCTTCAGGCCAGCCTTGTGTGCCGAACGTCCAAAGTGCAGAAGAGAACCAGGTATCGAGAACGTCGTCGTCTTGCTTAAGGACAACAACAGGCGCTAGGTTGTTCTTTTCACGGACTTCTTCTTCTGTGCGACCGACGTAAACTTTACCATCGTTGTCGTACCATGCTGGGATACGGTGACCCCACCAAAGTTGACGAGAGATACACCAGTCTTGCACGTCACGCATCCACGCAAAGTACATGTTTTCGTACTGCTTAGGAACAAATTGGATTTGACCATCTTCAACCGCTTTCACGGCTGGTTCAGCAAGAGGAGCCGTACGCACGTACCATTGGTCGGTCAGCATTGGTTCGATAACCACACCACCACGGTCGCCGTAAGGGACGGTTAGGTCGTGATCTTTGATCTCTTCAAGTAAGCCTAGCTCTTCAAACTCAGCAACGGTTGCTCGGCGAGCAGCAAAGCGCTCCATGCCTTGGTATTTAGCAGGAAGTTCTGTTGAGTACACATCGCTTTCTTCACCGTTAGTCGTGAATACTTCAGCGGCATTACGGATATCACCGTTGAATGTTAGGATGTTGATCATTGGTAGGCTATGGCGTTTGCCCACTTCGTAATCGTTAAAGTCATGAGCTGGCGTGATTTTTACACAACCCGTGCCTTTTTCCATGTCTGCGTGCTCATCGCCTACGATAGGGATCAAACGGTTGACGATAGGAAGCAGGATTTTTTTACCGATAAGATCTTTGTAACGAGGATCTTCTGGGTTAACAGCAACACCAGTATCGCCTAGCATGGTTTCTGGACGCGTAGTGGCAACGACAATGTAGTCTTTACCATCTGCGGTTTTAATGCCGTTTGCTAGCGGGTAGCGGAAGTGCCACATGAAGCCTTTTTTGTCTTTGTTTTCAACTTCAAGATCAGAAATCGCCGTGTGCAATTTAGGATCCCAGTTTACAAGACGTTTACCACGGTAGATTAGGTCTTCTTCGTAAAGACGAACAAACACTTCTTGAGTCGCAGCCGATAGGCCATCATCCATAGTGAATCGTTCACGATCCCAATCGACAGAGGCACCTAGACGACGAAGCTGCTGAGTGATCGTGCCACCTGATTCCGCTTTCCAATCCCAAATCTTGTCGATGAACGCTTCACGGCCGTAGTCGTGTTTTGTTTTGCCTTCTTCAGCGGCAATTTTGCGTTCAACCACCATTTGCGTTGCAATGCCAGCGTGGTCAGTACCCACTTGCCAAAGGGTATTTTTCCCTTTCATACGTTCGGCACGAATCAAGGTATCCATAATGGTATCTTGGAATGCGTGGCCCATATGAAGGCTACCAGTAACGTTCGGTGGCGGAATCATGATGCTGTACGCTTCTTTTGATGTGTCACCGTGTGGCTTGAAGTAGCCTTTTTCTTCCCAAGCTTGATATAGCGCTTGTTCGATAGATGTTGGGTTGTATGTCTTTTCCATAGTGCTCTTAAATCGGTACTGTGAATTAGTAAATGGTCAAACTTTATAAGTGAAGGATCTACGTCTGAAATAATTAGGCTAAGATCGCTTTAACTATAAGGTTTGACTATGGGTGCTGTATCTCGATGGTTTGCAGGTTGAAACCAGCTTGCCGGTAAATTTTATACCTTTCTCGAGCTTGCTGCTTGGCATTTTCCTCGCAAGGAACGAAGTCTACCACCTCTGAGAACTGCTTCGCAAAGGTTGTATTATTATCCGCCAAATTAATTACGATTTGGCGATTCCATGTGTGCTTTACGTTTGGGTAGCCAATTTCAATATTTGTAGCGTACTTAGGCCCTTCACCAACCAGGTTATGCGCCATAAAGTCTTCGGGTTCGGACTGCCAAAAGAGCTCTGCGATGTGTTCGGCATGCTCTTTGTTGTGGCAGTGCAAATAGACTTTAGCGCCTTGCTTGGCAAAATGTTTACTCATAAACAATGCATAGTCATCAAACCCTTTTTTCGTCGCTTGAGGGCTATCGAGATTGACGATGTAGAAAGTGGCCTTGTTCATGGTTCTCACTATGGCTCAATGACTGAGGGATGTTTTGTTTGTCGTGGTGCATAAAAAAGGGCCTCTCGGCCCTTTTGAAGATTACTCTTCGCCTTCTTGGCCACTTCGATTTAGCAAGAACTGGACAAGCATTGAGACTGGGCGGCCAGTTGAGCCTTTTGCCGCTCCTGACTTCCAAGCTGTACCTGCAATATCAAGGTGTGCCCAGTGGTATTTCTTGGCGAACTTTGACAAGAAACAACCGGCAGTAATCGTTCCCGCAGGACGACCACCAATGTTTGCCATATCAGCAAATGGGCTCTTTAGCTGTTCGTGATATTCATCAGCCATTGGCATGCGCCAAGCTCGGTCACTGGCTTGTTCTGATGCATTCACTAATTCATGAGACAGTGGGTTGTGGTTAGAAAGAACGGCACTGATGTGGTGACCAAGCGCCATCACACAGGCCCCTGTTAATGTCGCAACATCAATCACACACTCTGGCTCGAAACGCTCAACGTAGGTAAGAGCATCACATAACACTAAGCGCCCTTCTGCATCCGTGTTAAGAACTTCAACCGTTTGGCCTGACATGGTGGTTAAAATATCACCCGGACGGTACGCGTTACTGCCTGGCATATTTTCACAACCAGCAAGAACAGCGGTCACGTTAATAGGTAGATTGAGCTTAGCCAGTGCTTTCATTGTGCCGAATACAGACGCTGCACCACACATGTCGTACTTCATCTCATCCATTGCTTCGCCTGGCTTAAGTGAAATACCGCCTGAATCAAAGGTCAGCCCTTTACCCACTAGTACAATTGGCTTTGCGTCAGGATCGGCATTACCTTTGTACTCCATGATAGACATCATAGATTCGTTTCTTGAACCACGACCGACGGCTAAATATGAGTTCATGCCTAGTTTGGCCATTTCTTCTTCGCCAATGATTTTTGTTGTCACCGTTTCGTAATCATCGGCAAGACGACGCGCTTGAGAGGCTAGGTAAGCTGGGTTAGCGATGTTTGGTGGCATGTTACCAAGATCTTTTGATGCCTTGACACCTGAAGATATCGCGAGGCCATGAGCAATCGCTTTTTCACCTTGGCTGAGTTCACGACGTGTTGGTACGTTAAACACTAACTTGCGAAGTGGACGGCGTGTTTCTGGCTTATTGCTCTTGAACTGGTCAAAGGTATAAAGGCCATCTTTGGTTGCTTCAACCGCCTGACGCACTTTCCAGTAAGTGTCACGACCTTTAACGTGCAATTCTGTTAAGAAACATACCGCTTCCATAGAACCTGTTTCGTTAAGTGTACTGATGGTTTTTTGGATTATTTCTTTATACTGGCGTTCGCCAAGTTCGCGTTCTTTACCACATCCAACGAGTAAAACACGTTCTGATAGTACACCAGGTACTTGATGCAATAGCAGCATCTGTCCTGGTTTTCCTTCTAGATCACCGCGGCGAAGAAGTGAACTGATGTAGCCGTCACTGATTTTATCCAGCTGTTCAGCTACTGGAGAAAGGCGTCTTGGTTCAAACACTCCAACAACAATACATGCACTGCGTTGTTTCTCTGGACTGCCACTTTTTACATTGAACTCCATGCGTACTCCTACATCCTGAAGACAAATCGAACTAAATGTTAGATAATGCGAGCTTACTTGTTGAATCCATACTTGGAACTACGTTTTAATTAAGCGAACTAACAGTTAGTGAAAATTTTAAAAATAAAAGGTTCATCGGGAAATTATAGTGATTCAACCAAAAAAACAAGTTTTCTATAGGTACTTTCAGCGTGATTATTGTTAGATATTTGATCCGCGAGACACTCAAGAGCCAATTAGCCATCTTTTTTGTGCTCTTTTTAGTGTTTCTAAGCCAAAAGTTTATCCGTGTACTGGCAGAGGCATCTGACGGTGAAATACCTGCACGTATGATTTTATCCATTGTTAGTCTCAATATGCCTACGATGGGGTTGCTGATGCTCCCTTTAAGTTTGTTTATCGGGATATTGCTGACCTTTGGTCGTTTGTACGCGGAAAGTGAAATAACAGTGATGAACGCAACAGGGATTGGTAATAAATTTCTGATTCAAGCGGCACTGTATTTGGCATTGATTACAGGTTGTATTGCGGCCTTTAACTCTTTCTGGTTAGCACCATGGAGCCAAGAAAAAGAAACACAATTAATGGAGCAGTTGGAATCGGAAAATACCGTTGACCTGCTGAAAAAGGGGACTTTCCAACGGACACCTGATGGGTCTTCGGTTGTGTTTATTGATGATATCCAAGATAAAAAGCTCAATAATGTCTTTGTTGCACAGCTGCGGCCTAGTGGCACGATTCTACCAAGTGTGATGTTCTCGAATCACGGTGACATAAAAGAAACCAATGATGGTCGCCAAGTGATTACTATGTATGAAGGCATTCGTTATGAGGGTATTCCTACTCGCCTTGATTATCGCAATACAGTGTTTGATGAATACGACGGATTAATTGGTCAGCGAGACGTCAAACCGAAAGGGCGTGACTGGGAAGCAAAATCAACGCTGGAATTACTTAAAACGAGTGATATGCGAGCGCAGGCCGAATTGCAATGGCGTATTTCTTTAGTGCTATGTATTCCGTTGTTGACGATGTTGGTGGTGCCACTTTCTGCGGTCAACCCTCGTCAAGGTCGCTTTGCGAAAATGGGGCCTGCAATATTAATTTATCTGGCTTATTTCTTATCCATCAGTGCAACTAAGTCAGCGATTGAAGACGGCTCCATTCCTGTTATTGTCGGCATGTGGCCAATTAACGCGATGTTACTGCTGGCTGCCATTGGAGCGAATATGATGGACAGTATCTTGGTCAGACAATTCAAAGACCGCATTAGACAAAAAAAGGTGGCGAAAGCAAGTGTTTAAGATCTTAGACTTATACATCGGTAAAACGATCATTGCGACGACCTCATTGGTATTGACCACGTTTGTCGGACTCTCTGCCATCATCAAATACGTTGAGCAGTTAAGAAAAGTGGGTGACGGCACGTATGATCTTCTTCAGGCTCTTCTTTTTGTGGTTTTAAGTATTCCCCGTGATATTGAAATGTTTTTCCCTATGGCGGCTCTATTGGGGGCTCTCATTGGTTTAGGGATGCTAGCTTCAAGTTCTGAACTTGTGGTCATGCAAGCGTCGGGATTTTCAAAGCTGAACATTGGTGTGTCCGTCTTGAAAACCGCGATTCCGCTTATGATTATTGTCACGTTGTTAGGGCAGTGGGGCGCCCCTCAAGCGCAGAAAATGGCGCGAGACCTGCGTGCTTTTGCAACGTCGGGCGGGCAGTTATTGTCGGTAAGAACCGGGGTGTGGGCGCGAGACGCTAATGATTTTATTTTTATTGGCAAGGTCGATGATGATCGATTGACTTCGCTCAATATGTGGCGATTTGATGATGACAAGCAGCTTGAAACCGTGGTGTACGCTAAGTCAGCGGATTACCTACAAGATAATCAGTGGATAATGCGCGATGTCCAAGTGACCGATATGCGTGATGGAATTGAGTTGTCAAAACAGACGTTGACAGAATATCAGTGGACGACTTCTTTGGAGCCTGACAAGTTGGCTGTTGTGACTGTTAAACCCGAAGAGCTTTCTTTGACAGGGTTGTTTGATTACGTTGGTTATTTGAATGATTCTGAGCTTGATTCATCTCGATATGAATTGGCACTATGGCGCAAAGTCACACAACCTTTTTCTATTGCAGTGATGATGTTGATGGCACTGTCATTCATTTTCGGCCCGTTGAGAACGGTAACCATGGGCGCAAGGATTCTTTCTGGGGTAGTGGCTGGTTTTACTTTCTACATTTCCAGTGAGTTTTTTGGACCATTAAGTTTGGTTTATGGCATCCCCCCTGTCTTTGGTGCTGTCGCACCGAGCATTGTGTTCCTTTCAATTGCATTGATGCTATTGCGTCGAAAACTATAGTCTCGGATCGATAATGTAGAGTGTTTTAAAATCGCCCTGAACCAAAAAGGAAGCTTAGTCGCTTCCTTTTTGGTTTTTAAACGTGTAATTAATTGGCTTTAGGTAGCACAACAACTTGTGTTTTAGCCCAAATATCTTGGAAAGCCCGTTTTTGTGGATCAAATGGCACCGTTAGGTTACCTAACCCAAATGCAGAGGTAGACAGGCGTATCAGCGCTTGAGTCACACTGATAGCACCACCTTGTTTGTTTTGAACTTGAAGCTTCCATGCGCGCATTCCTAGTGTTTGACCCGCTCGAGTCCAGAAGAAAACAAAGAAATAGACCGCAACGGCAACCAAATAAAAAGTATAAATAGGGCTCCAAACTGGGTGCTTGCTGAGTAAGTCACTAGCATCTGCATAGGGAGCATAATTCACAGCACCAAGAGCAACGAGAGCTTCTAAGATTGCAACAATCAGTCCTCCAGCCATCATCAAAATTGCCATAACAATAAGTGAATCATAAAAAAGAGCACCTAAGCGACGCATTAAACCTGCTGGTGGAAGGGTATTGGTTGTAGTCATAGTTGATTCGTAAATGTGTAAATATGGCGGAAAGAATATAGTGTTGAGACTCTGTAGGGAAGAGAGCAAACGCACACCTTGCTGCTTCATGGTGAAATTATCGTCAAACGAAAAGGTTTTCAAGCTTTTAGGCTTGCGAAGCCGATGATGTTACGTATAATGCGAAACATCAAAGGGGAAACCCCAAGATGCCGGTATGGTGAAATTGGTATACACGACGGATTCAAAATCCGTTGCCTTCGGGCGTGGCGGTTCAAGTCCGCCTACCGGTACCATATTTAAATGATAAAGCCTCGATGAAAGTCGGGGCTTTGTTGTATCTAATGCCACTCAAATGCTTATGCTCCTAGAGGTTTACTGTACCTTTCGATTCACTTTTACGTACAATGCTTCAATTATCGCCATGTCCCTACGCGTAAAATCCCTGCGTTTGTTTTCCTTCACCTACAATGGGAAACTATTTTCTCTAGTGCTTAGCATTGTTAGAGAATACTCCAGCTTGACTTAGGGGAATGTTAAGTTACATGCTTTTGCAATTTCAAACTCACGGCTCAAAGTCACAGGGCTTTACATCTTGGTCTAGACAATGAACAATTCTCCTAGTGCTAGAATTAATCTATCGTCTTTAAATTGGAAAATTATGAGTAATACTGCAAGTAAAAAATCGAACCCCCTATTCGAGATTGTTTTTAACGTTTTTCTTCCCTCTTTTATTTTAATGAAATTCAGCGGTGATGAACATCTTGGAACGGTGATGGCGCTCGTGGTTGCTTTGGCCTTTCCTGTCGCTTATGGCGGAATGGATCTAATTCGCAACAAGAAATTCAATTTTATTGCTGCGCTGGGGTTTATTAGTGTGCTTCTGACGGGGGGGATTGGTTTGTTAGAGTTGGATACGCGTTGGCTTGCTCTTAAAGAAGCGTTGATTCCGGGGTTGATTGGCTTGACGGTTTTGGGTTCGACTTTTACGCGCTATCCCATCGTGAAGAAGGTGATTTTGAATGACACGGTACTGAATTTATCGTTAATAAAAGAGAGATTAAAACAAACGGGTAATGAAGCGGCATTTGAGCGCTGTTTGGTTATATCGAATTACTTGTTTGCGAGTACTTTTGCTTTCTCGTCGGCAATGAATTATTTTCTCGCCACTTGGATTGTAACCAGCCCTTCAGGTACCGCGGCATTCAATGAGGAGTTAGGGAAACTGACTCTGTATAGTTACCCTGCTATTGCGGTTCCAAGCATGCTGATGATGTTTGGTATCTTCTATTATCTATGGCGACGAATCCGTTCAATGACCTCATTAGACACCGATCAAATCTTCCACAGTAGCTAGGTTAGTCAGATCCTTAATATATAAAGTAACAAAGCCTCGGTTTAATTCGGGGCTTTGTTGTTTTTAGGTTTAAATATCTTCTCTAATTCTCTTTGAATCTAACCAATGTGGATACGCATAGACGGTATGGTATTGACGGCTAGGAGTGGAGTTCAAAGTGATTTATTTAACACAAGTAATAAAAAACAACTGAAATTATGGTTTTGATTAGGAAAGGTACCCATCGTTCAGCTATATTTTATTAATACTTATAAGGAGATAGCTATGATGCAACTAACCCCATACCTTTTTTTCTCAGGCAGATGTGCACAGGCTCTAGATTTTTACCATAAATGTTTTGGTGGTGTGGTTGTATCACAACAGAGATTTAAAGATGCTCCCCAACAAATTGATGGAGCAGACCCGGATTGGATCATGCATGCGGAGTTTGAGGCATTTGGTATGCGAATCATGATGTCCGATGGCGTGTTAGCAACGGAACGCAGCGGCAATAACATGGCACTGGCTCTGGTCTTTGATGACCTAGGCAAACAAGAAAAGGTATTTGATAAATTATCAGAGGGCGGGAGGGTAATGATGCCATTGTCGGATGCTTTTTGGGGGGCACGTTTTGGCAAAGTTGAGGACCAATTTGGTGTCCGTTGGATACTCAACTGTGAACTGGTATCTTAGCTGTTAATGACATAAAATCTTACCTATAGGTACTGGCTATGCAAGGTTTCGTTGCATAGCATTTGGTGATGTGTGTTGGGGTAATAACTTAGATGTATATTTGTGGCCAGTATTAAAATTTCGGTTGATCGTATTCAACCAGGGTTGTATGTCCGACTTCCTGTTAAGTGGAATGATCATCCCTTCTTATTTAATAGCTTTAAGATAAAAAGCGAAGAACAAATCCAAATGATTAAACATTTGGGTATTCAACATGTTTTTATTAATCCATCTCAAAGTGATGCTCAGCCATTACCGGCTAATCAGCCCATTTCAGAGGCACCTGAGACTTCTGATCAAGTTGACGCCGAAGCAAAAAAACTCTGGGAAGAAAAACAAAAAAGGATAGAAGACCTCAACGCCTATCGTCGTAAAGTGCTCAAATGCGAAAAAGAATTCGAACGATCTCTTGCTCAGATGAGAGCGGTGATGAACAAAATTCGCAATCGCCCCGAAAAAGCAGTAGATGAAGCTCTTGCCTTAGTTGATGGCATAGTGGATAAATTATTAAACAATGAAGGTGTCACCTTGCATTTGATGAATAGCAAGAGTGAAGTCGAGGATATTTACTTTCATTCTTTAAATGTCTCCGTGATCGCGATGATGATCGCTAAGGCAAAAGGAATGTCTGCTCAACAAATTAAAGATATTGCGTTTGCATCACTATTTCATGATATGGGTAAAATAAAAGTTCCAGCCGCTATTATAAGAAAACAAACCCCATTATCAGGACCAGAGTTCAACTACTTAAAGCAACATACCAAGTACGGGTTAGACCTAGCGGCAAATATGGAATCTTTTCCTGAATCAGCAAAGACAGTGATAGAGCAACACCACGAGCTTAATGATGGGTCTGGATACCCTAAGGGTTTAAAGGAAGGTGAAATTGATGAGTTAACTCAGGTTGTCTCTGTTGCTAATGCTTATGACAATTTGTGCCATCCAATGAATCCTGCCGAGCAAAAGATTCCTTATGTTGCCTTGTCTTACTTATATAAGAAGTGTAAGCATCTTTATAACAACGAAAACTTAAACGTGCTTATTAAGTTTATGGGCGTCTACCCACCAGGAACGGTCGTACAATTGTCTAACGAAATGGTTGGGCTAGTTATTTCTGTGAATGCTAAGCATATTCTTTTTCCTAATGTCCTTATTTACGACCCCTCTGTTCCTAGAACTCAGGCACCGATCATTGACTTAGCAGAAAAAGAGATAAAGATAGTTAATGCAATTTTGCCAAGTAAACTTCCTGACAAAGTAAAAGAGTATCTAAATCCTAGATCACGGGTTTCTTACTTCTTTGATAGTGATGATTAGAGTTATACACAGGATTTTGTTATTAGCCTGTGCATTGTATTTGGGTAACTGGTGGGTAAATATGGGCCTGAGCGATAAGTAATCACTCAGGCTTTTTTATTGTGTTTTTTTGTATTTATCGCTTGCCAATAACATTGAACTATCTATAATGCGCAACCACTGAGACGGCAGACGCCACAAGGCCTCAAGAGTCATCAGTAAGGCGAAAATTCAACAAGAATTAAATTTCAAAAAGTGTTTGACACTGAAACTTAAATCGCTAGAATGGCCGTCCGCTTAGAGAGCTTCTTCTTAAAAAGAATGTTTCGACAAGCAACGCTCTTTAACAATTTAAACCTATCAATCTGTGTGGGCACTCGTTGATGATAATCCAATATGTTTTTACCTAGGTAAAAACAGTTTCTTCGGAAACAACTTTGGTTTCAATGAACTGAGTGACCAATTCAATTTGGTACAGCCTTGAGCTGTTTGATTTCACTTTTTAAAGTGAAAACCAAAAAGAGCACAGTCAATTCATTATCTTTCTGTTGGAAAGATAATAGCTTTAGAATTACAGGTTTATCTTCGGATAAATCCTAGTTTTGAAGTCAGTATTCGTTGAGCCGACCCCTATTTATTTAGGGAATCAAAACTTTAAATTGAAGAGTTTGATCATGGCTCAGATTGAACGCTGGCGGCAGGCCTAACACATGCAAGTCGAGCGGTAACAGAAAGAAAGCTTGCTTTCTTTGCTGACGAGCGGCGGACGGGTGAGTAATGCCTAGGAAGTTGCCCAGTAGAGGGGGATAACCATTGGAAACGATGGCTAATACCGCATAATCTCTTTGGAGCAAAGCAGGGGACCTTCGGGCCTTGTGCTATTGGATACGCCTAGGTGGGATTAGCTAGTTGGTGAGGTAATGGCTCACCAAGGCGACGATCCCTAGCTGGTCTGAGAGGATGATCAGCCACACTGGAACTGAGACACGGTCCAGACTCCTACGGGAGGCAGCAGTGGGGAATATTGCACAATGGGCGAAAGCCTGATGCAGCCATGCCGCGTGTATGAAGAAGGCCTTCGGGTTGTAAAGTACTTTCAGTCGTGAGGAAGGGGGTAAGTTTAATACGCTTATCTCTTGACGTTAGCGACAGAAGAAGCACCGGCTAACTCCGTGCCAGCAGCCGCGGTAATACGGAGGGTGCGAGCGTTAATCGGAATTACTGGGCGTAAAGCGCATGCAGGTGGTTCAATAAGTCAGATGTGAAAGCCCGGGGCTCAACCTCGGAACTGCATTTGAAACTGTTGGACTAGAGTACTGTAGAGGGGGGTAGAATTTCAGGTGTAGCGGTGAAATGCGTAGAGATCTGAAGGAATACCAGTGGCGAAGGCGGCCCCCTGGACAGATACTGACACTCAGATGCGAAAGCGTGGGGAGCAAACAGGATTAGATACCCTGGTAGTCCACGCCGTAAACGATGTCTACTTGGAGGTTGTGGCCTTGAGCCGTGGCTTTCGGAGCTAACGCGTTAAGTAGACCGCCTGGGGAGTACGGTCGCAAGATTAAAACTCAAATGAATTGACGGGGGCCCGCACAAGCGGTGGAGCATGTGGTTTAATTCGATGCAACGCGAAGAACCTTACCTACTCTTGACATCTAGAGAAGCCAGCGGAGACGCAGGTGTGCCTTCGGGAGCTCTAAGACAGGTGCTGCATGGCTGTCGTCAGCTCGTGTTGTGAAATGTTGGGTTAAGTCCCGCAACGAGCGCAACCCTTATCCTTGTTTGCCAGCACGTAATGGTGGGAACTCCAGGGAGACTGCCGGTGATAAACCGGAGGAAGGTGGGGACGACGTCAAGTCATCATGGCCCTTACGAGTAGGGCTACACACGTGCTACAATGGCGCATACAGAGGGCAGCAAGCTAGCGATAGTGAGCGAATCCCAAAAAGTGCGTCGTAGTCCGGATTGGAGTCTGCAACTCGACTCCATGAAGTCGGAATCGCTAGTAATCGTGAATCAGAATGTCACGGTGAATACGTTCCCGGGCCTTGTACACACCGCCCGTCACACCATGGGAGTGGGCTGCAAAAGAAGTGGGTAGTTTAACCTTTCGGGGAGGACGCTCACCACTTTGTGGTTCATGACTGGGGTGAAGTCGTAACAAGGTAGCCCTAGGGGAACCTGGGGCTGGATCACCTCCTTATACGATGATTTTCACGATGAGTACCCACACAGATTGATATGTTTAATACGTTAAGAGTTTAATGCTGGGTCTGTAGCTCAGCTGGTTAGAGCGCTCGCCTGATAAGCGGGAGGTCGGTGGTTCAAGTCCACTCAGACCCACCAATTCTTTTCCCAAAAAGGGTTGGCTTTAAAGCATTAAGTTTTTGGGGCTATAGCTCAGCTGGGAGAGCGCCTGCCTTGCACGCAGGAGGTCTGCGGTTCGATCCCGCATAGCTCCACCATCTTTAAGTGCATTTACTTTGAAAAAAGTTGAGTGTTTTTAAACATGGTTTGGTTCGAAAGAACAAAATCTGCTCTTTAACAATTTGGAAAGCTGACGAACAACAACTGTGATTGGTTGTTGTTCAAATAAAAGTTCTCAAATCCTATTCTCTTTTAGAGACTAGGTACCAACACACATTCAAGTGTTCTTGGAAACAACCATGACTCGTCATGATTGTTTATATTTGAGTCCGGCAAAATCGAACGTCTCTCACTCATAAAATAGAGAGACAACTTGGTTGTTTGCCATACATAAGACCTCTTGGGGTTGTATGGTTAAGTGACTAAGCGTACACGGTGGATGCCTTGGCAGTCAGAGGCGATGAAAGACGTAATAACTTGCGATAAGCCCAGATTAGGTAGTAATAACCGTTTGAGTCTGGGATTTCTGAATGGGGAAACCCACGTGCATAAGCACGTATCGTTGTGTGAATACATAGCACAACGAGGCAAACCCGGGGAACTGAAACATCTAAGTACCCGGAGGAGTAGAAATCAACCGAGATTCCGAAAGTAGCGGCGAGCGAAATTGGAGTAGCCCTTAAGCTTTTAATGATGCAGGTGAAGAGTCTGGAAAGTCTCGCGATACAGGGTGATAGCCCCGTAACCGACACATCATAATCAGTGAAATCGAGTAGGGCGGGACACGTGATATCCTGTCTGAATATGGGGGGACCATCCTCCAAGGCTAAATACTACTGACTGACCGATAGTGAACCAGTACCGTGAGGGAAAGGCGAAAAGAACCCCTGTGAGGGGAGTGAAATAGAACCTGAAACCGTGTACGTACAAGCAGTAGGAGCCCACTTGTTGGGTGACTGCGTACCTTTTGTATAATGGGTCAGCGACTTAATTTTAGTAGCAAGGTTAACCGTTTAGGGGAGCCGTAGGGAAACCGAGTCTTAACTGGGCGTACAGTTGCTAGGATTAGACCCGAAACCAGGTGATCTAGCCATGGGCAGGTTGAAGGTTGAGTAACATCAACTGGAGGACCGAACCGACTAATGTTGAAAAATTAGCGGATGACTTGTGGCTAGGGGTGAAAGGCCAATCAAACCTGGAGATAGCTGGTTCTCCCCGAAAGCTATTTAGGTAGCGCCTCGGACGAATACTACTGGGGGTAGAGCACTGTTAAGGCTAGGGGGTCATCCCGACTTACCAACCCTTTGCAAACTCCGAATACCAGTAAGTACTATCCGGGAGACACACGGCGGGTGCTAACGTCCGTCGTGGAGAGGGAAACAACCCAGACCGCCAGCTAAGGTCCCAAAGTATAGCTAAGTGGGAAACGATGTGGGAAGGCTTAGACAGCTAGGATGTTGGCTTAGAAGCAGCCATCATTTAAAGAAAGCGTAATAGCTCACTAGTCGAGTCGGCCTGCGCGGAAGATGTAACGGGGCTAAGCTATACACCGAAGCTGCGGCTGCATACTTTGTATGCGGGGTAGGGGAGCGTTCTGTAAGCGGTTGAAGGTGGTCTGTAAGGGCTGCTGGACGTATCAGAAGTGCGAATGCTGACATGAGTAACGATAAAGGGGGTGAAAAACCCCCTCGCCGGAAGACCAAGGGTTCCTGTCCAACGTTAATCGGGGCAGGGTAAGTCGACCCCTAAGGCGAGGCCGAAAGGCGTAGTCGATGGGAAACGGGTTAATATTCCCGTACTTCTTATAATTGCGATGGGGGGACGGAGAAGGCTAGGTGGGCCTGGCGACGGTTGTCCAGGTTCAAGTACGTAGGCGGAAAGTTTAGGTAAATCCGGACTTTCTTAACGCTGAGATACGATGTCGAGCCACTACGGTGGTGAAGTCATTGATGCCATGCTTCCAGGAAAAGCCTCTAAGCTTCAGATTATAAGAAATCGTACCCCAAACCGACACAGGTGGTCGGGTAGAGAATACCAAGGCGCTTGAGAGAACTCGGGTGAAGGAACTAGGCAAAATGGTACCGTAACTTCGGGAGAAGGTACGCTCTTGGCGGTGAAGTCCCTTGCGGATGGAGCTACTAGGAGTCGCAGATACCAGGTGGCTGCAACTGTTTATTAAAAACACAGCACTGTGCAAAATCGTAAGATGACGTATACGGTGTGACGCCTGCCCGGTGCCGGAAGGTTAATTGATGGGGTTAGACTTCGGTCGAAGCTCTTGATCGAAGCCCCGGTAAACGGCGGCCGTAACTATAACGGTCCTAAGGTAGCGAAATTCCTTGTCGGGTAAGTTCCGACCTGCACGAATGGCGTAATGATGGCCACGCTGTCTCCACCCGAGACTCAGTGAAATTGAAATCGCTGTGAAGATGCAGTGTACCCGCGGCTAGACGGAAAGACCCCGTGAACCTTTACTACAGCTTGGCACTGAACATTGAACCTACATGTGTAGGATAGGTGGGAGACTTTGAAACTTCGTCGCTAGATGGAGTGGAGTCAACCTTGAAATACCACCCTTGTACGTTTGATGTTCTAACGTTGGTCCCTTATCGGGATTGCGGACAGTGCCTGGTGGGTAGTTTGACTGGGGCGGTCTCCTCCCAAAGAGTAACGGAGGAGCACGAAGGTGGGCTAAACACGGTTGGACATCGTGTGGTTAGTGCAATGGCATAAGCCCGCTTGACTGCGAGAATGACAATTCGAGCAGGTGCGAAAGCAGGTCATAGTGATCCGGTGGTTCTGAATGGAAGGGCCATCGCTCAACGGATAAAAGGTACTCCGGGGATAACAGGCTGATACCGCCCAAGAGTTCATATCGACGGCGGTGTTTGGCACCTCGATGTCGGCTCATCACATCCTGGGGCTGAAGTCGGTCCCAAGGGTATGGCTGTTCGCCATTTAAAGTGGTACGCGAGCTGGGTTTAGAACGTCGTGAGACAGTTCGGTCCCTATCTGCCGTGGGCGTTGGAAGATTGAAGGGGGCTGCTCCTAGTACGAGAGGACCGGAGTGGACGAACCTCTGGTGTTCGGGTTGTCACGCCAGTGGCATTGCCCGGTAGCTAAGTTCGGAATCGATAAGCGCTGAAAGCATCTAAGCGCGAAGCGAGCCCTGAGATGAGTCTTCCCTGGCACTTTAAGTGCCCTAAAGGGTTGTTCAAGACTAGAACGTTGATAGGCAGGGTGTGTAAGTGCTGTGAGGCATTGAGCTAACCTGTACTAATTGCCCGTGAGGCTTAACCATACAACACCCAAGGGGTTTTGATGGACTCAAATAGAACATTGAATGTGTGATTGAACTTTTATAATCAGTTTTCCAGATTTTTTGCTTTCACTTTTTAAAAAGTGAAGACAAAAGAAGAATTTGCTTGGCGACCATAGCGTTGCGGACCCACCTGATCCCATGCCGAACTCAGAAGTGAAACGCAGTAGCGCCGATGGTAGTGTGGGGCTTCCCCATGTGAGAGTAGGACATCGCCAGGCTTTAATTTATAAAATGGCCCGTTGTAGAGCGGGCTTTTTTAGTCCTATGGACAAACAGTTTATGCTGATATAGCTCAGCCCGGTAGAGCGCACCCTTGGTAAGGGTGAGGTCCCCAGTTCGAGTCTGGGTATCAGCACCATACAAAGCCCTAATGTAATAACGTTAGTTAAGAGTTTTGTTTGGCGACCATAGCATTGTGGACCCACCTGATTCCATGCCGAACTCAGAAGTGAAACACAATAGCGCCGATGGTAGTGTGGGGTTTCCCCATGTGAGAGTAGGACATCGCCAGACTTTAATTATTCCTCCGCCCAATAGGCGTCGAGACGAAAAAATAAACCTCAGCAGAAATGCTGAGGTTTTTTCTATTTAGGATGCGAAAGACTTTCTCCGCCTATTTGCTATTTAGCTGCCAATCGTATTCATAAGAAACCTTCCCTTTATAGTGGGACAGATCAGGGCGATAGCGGCCTAGATGCTTAAATAGCTCCTCTTCAGTACCAAAATCACTTTTAAACCAATCATAAATTGAAGATAGCAGTAGCTTATTTTCTGTTAAGTAAGCACCTTTGTCGCTACTAATAAATTGATAGGCGGCTTGCTCTAGCAGTGCATTGGTGTTGTCAGCTGTTAATGCCATTGGCTGTAGGTTTGGGCATCCTAAACTTGCACAATTTAGCACGTAGTGCGTTCTAGGATCTTGCCAAATCGGCCTAAGGATACGATGTTCAATGTCATTGAGAGTGAGTTTCTTTCCATCGATAGTGATAACTTCCTGCTCCCAAGGACCAAAGCTAAATAAGCCACCTATCTTAGTTATCGATTTTACGGGGTAATTGTCTAAAACTATATTGACGGTAATCGCGTTATACAGGTTTACCCAATATGCGTATTGTTCATTTTTAGAGTATTGCTGGGGAGTAACAGATGAGAGTTTCTCAAGATAGTATTCGAGTTTTTCCTTATCTTCTCTTGATATTGCAGTGTACTTGAAAAGGGTATGTTGTCCTTCGGAAACGACATATTTATTCAGTAAATTATCCCATTCAGTATGAGTGATTGTTTGATTGTTATTTTCATTGCTCTTGTTCCAGTGTGGCCAAAGCTCTGATTTTGGTGCAGCACTAACACCAAGAGACAAAGTGAGAGAAAGTAAGGCGATTATTATTTTCATGGTTTATGTCCAGTTAGATTTAGTAATAAGACCTCTATTTGATGAGATTCCTTTCATAAAAAAAAGGCTGGTTTATGACGACCAGCCTTTGACGATATAGGTTCAAGATAATGTGAATGAATTTTTCGTTATTTTAGGAAGCTTGGAATGTTTGCTTCATAAGCCGAAATTTTGTCTTCATGTTGCAGTGTTAGGCCAATATTATCTAAACCGTTCAGCAGGCAGTGACGACGAAATTCATCAATTTCAAAATCGTACTCTTTTCCGTTCGCTCTGACTTTCATCGCTTCTAGATCAACTTCGACTTGAGCCCCTTCGTTGGCTTCAACAAATTGAAATATTTCATCGACTTCTTGTTCTGTTAAACGCACGGGAACCATTTGATTATTGATTGAATTACCGTAGAAGATATCAGCAAAGCTTGGAGCAATCATGGCTTGAATACCATAGTCAGCAAGTGCCCAAGGCGCGTGTTCACGAGATGAACCACAGCCAAAGTTTTCACGAGCCAATAGAATGGAAGCACCTTGATAGCGTGGTGCATTCATCACAAACTCTGGGTTTGGTTGCTCACCTGCGTCATCTAGGAATCGCCAATCATGGAAAAGGTTTTTACCAAACCCTAGGCGAGAAACTCTTTGTAAAAACTGTTTCGGGATAATTGCATCAGTATCGATGTTTGCCGTATCTAAAGGAACGACTAAACCTGTATGTTGTTTAAAACCGGACATAAAACTTGCCTCCTAAAGTTCGCGAATATCGATAAAGTGACCAGCGACTGCCGCTGCCGCTGCCATCGCCGGGCTGACTAGATGCGTACGTCCATCACGACCCTGGCGGCCCTCAAAATTACGGTTTGATGTTGATGCACAGCGCTCATGCGGACCTAAGCGGTCATTGTTCATTGCTAGGCACATAGAGCACCCAGGTAAACGCCATTCAAAACCAGCTTCAATGAAGATCTTGTCTAATCCTTCCGCTTCCGCTTGTGCTTTAACTTGCTCTGAGCCAGGAACGATCAAAGCTTGTACGTGAGAGGCGACTTTACGCCCTTTCGCAACGGCGGCTGCGGCACGCATATCTTCGATTCGCGAGTTTGTACAAGAGCCAACAAACACTTTATCTACATTGTAATCGGATAGCGCTTTTCCTGCTTCAAGTCCCATGTACGCGAGTGCTTTTTCCGCAGAAGCCCTCTCGACAGGATCTGAGAAGCTTTCTGGTGAAGGAATGGGTGTGTCTACTGAAACCACTTGGCCAGGGTTAGTCCCCCAAGTGACTTGTGGTTTGATCTCTTCAGCATTTAGGGTCACAACAGCATCAAATTTAGCATCTGCGTCCGTTGCTAGTGTCTTCCAGTATTCGACTGCGGAATCAAAATCGGTGCCTTGCGGTGAGAACTTACGTCCTTTAATGTATTCAAACGTGGTTTCATCCGGTGCGATAAGGCCCGCTTTTGCACCTAATTCGATGGCCATGTTACATACGGTCATTCGACCTTCCATAGAAAGATCGGTGATCGCTTCGCCACAAAATTCAACAACGTAGCCAGTACCGCCCGCTGCGGTTGTTTTTCCGATGATAGCGAGAACGATATCTTTAGCCGTAATACCGGCTGCCACTTTGCCTTTGACCTCTATTTTCATTGTTTTCGCACGAGCTTGCTTTAACGTTTGAGTGGCAAGGACGTGTTCTACTTCAGAGGTGCCGATACCAAATGCTAGAGAGCCGAATGCACCATGGGTTGCAGTGTGCGAATCACCACAAACAATGGTCATTCCTGGTAAAGTGATTCCCAATTCTGGGCCCATGACATGAACAATGCCTTGGTATTTATGGTTTAGGTCATAAAGAGTCACACCAAAGTCTTCACAGTTTTTTGATAGCGTTTCCATTTGGATTTGCGCCATTTTCCCTGAAGCAGTGATGTCTTTGGTTGTTGTTGAAACGTTATGATCCATCGTGGCAAACGTCTTACTGACTTGGCGTACTTTACGTCCCTTTTCTCGCAAGCCATCAAACGCTTGCGGGGAGGTCACTTCGTGGACCAGATGGCGATCAATATAAAGGATAGGGTTTTCGCCTTCCGCTTCGACAGCTACGTGCGCATCGTAGACTTTTTCATACAGTGTTTTAGACATTGTTGCTTCCTTTCTTGTCGTCGTTGTCACTTTATTGTGCCCATAAATCAGAAAAGGTTCGAGTCATGGGCATTAGCGGACTTAATTGACGACCGTCATTATTATTATGAATTTAAAATATATTCAGCGATTTTATCGCCCATTTCAGAAGTCGTCAGTGCTGGGTTGTTGCCCGCAAGATCAGCGGTAAGTTCCCCTGCTGATAGGGCTTTAGAAACCGCGCTTTCAATATCTTGAGCGGCTTCTTCTTCGTTTAAGCTATAACGAAGCATTAACGCTGCTGATAAAATCTGAGCCACTGGGTTCGCAATGTTCTTACCAGCGATATCTGGAGCGCTTCCGCCTGCCGGTTCATACAGACCAAATTGGCTTTCATTAAGACTAGCGGATGGCAACATGCCCATAGAGCCTGTAATCATTGCACACTCATCAGAAATGATGTCACCGAAAATGTTCGAGCAAAGCATCACGTCGAATTGAGATGGGTCTTTAATTAGTTGCATGGTCGCGTTATCAATATAGATATGAGAAAGCTCGACATCTGGATACTCTTTCGCTATTTCTTCAACCACTTCACGCCAAAGGATAGAACTTTGTAGAACGTTTGCCTTATCGACTGAGCATACTTTTTTGCCACGTAGACGAGCCGATTCAAAGGCAATTTTTGCAATACGTTCAATTTCAAAGCGATGATAGATTTCAGTATCAAATGCTTTTTCATTTGCACCTTCGCCTTCACGTCCCTTTGGTTGGCCGAAGTAGATACCACCCGTGAGTTCACGAACCACAACGATATCAAAGCCACGCTCAGAGATGTCAGCACGAAGAGGAGAAAAGCTTTCTAAACCCGTGTGAATTTGCGCAGGACGTAAATTACAAAATAGTTGAAAGTGTTTGCGTAATGGAAGAAGAGCACCACGCTCTGGTTGATCATTGGGCGGAAGGTGTTCCCATTTTGGGCCACCGACAGAGCCAAATAATACGGCGTCTGATTCTTCACAGCCTTTGACCGTGCTTTCTGGAAGTGGGCAGCCATGATTGTCAATCGCAATACCGCCGACATCGTATTCTTCGCGAGAGAAGCTGATCGCGTGCTTCTTCTGGATAGCATCAAGTACTTTATGAGCTTGCTGCATGACTTCAGGGCCAATGCCATCACCGGGTAAAATTGCTATTTTGTAATTTTTGTCTGTCATGTTAATCCTTTAAATATATGATGTTTTTGGTTCACGCCTAGCAAAAGAGCTTTATTTAGGCGCGAACGCATTTATTCTGTTTTGGCTTATACTGTCGCGACTTTATTTTGTTTAATTTCAGCGATTTCATCGGCTCTATGGATGCTATTAATTACGTGCAGCAACGCTTGGCCTGATGCTTCAACGATATCAGTAGAAATACCGGTTCCGTGGTACTTCCTGCCTTTGTAGTTGGCGATGATGTCAGCTTGACCTAAACCATCTTCCCCTTCGCCTTTCGCGGTTAGGTCAAATTTATCTAGCACAATATCATAACCTGTAACTCGATAGATACATTGGTAAAGAGCATCAACAGGGCCATTACCAACCGCGGCTTCTGATGTCTCTTTGTCACCGCAAAGCATCTTAATACTGGTAGTGGCCATCACACTGCCAGACTGAACGCTTAGATAGTTCAGTTTGAAGAAATCATCTTCTTCACGAAGGTTTGAGAAGTGGACCAATGCTTCCAAATCGTAATCAAAGACTTGGCCTTTGCGATCGGCCAGTTTTAAGAAGTCTTCATATAAAGCATCTAGACTGTATTCTTCGTCTTTATACCCCATAGAGTCCATGTGGTTCTTTACTGCCGCACGGCCACTTCGACTGGTAAGATTTAATGCCTTGTTCTTTAGACCAATAGACTCAGGGGTCATGATTTCATAAGTGTTCTTATTTTTAATCATACCGTCTTGGTGAATACCAGATGAATGGCTAAAGGCATTGGCGCCAACAATCGCTTTATTGTCTTGTATCGGCATATTACACAGCTGACTCACCAGTTTGCTGGTGCGGTGGATTTCATCGTGTTTTAGCCCCGTATGAACACCGAGCAACTCCTCGCGAGTCTTGATGATCATTGCTATTTCTTCTAATGAGCAATTACCTGCACGCTCACCGATACCATTAATGGTGCCCTCAACTTGGCGAGCACCCGATTGGACAGCTGCAATTGAATTGGCCACAGACATACCTAAGTCATCATGACAGTGTACCGATATGATTGCTTTATCAATATTGGGTACGCGGTTGAACAGTGTTTGAATAATACCGCCGAACTCATTGGGTACGGTATACCCTACGGTGTCAGGAATGTTGATCGTGTTTGCCCCTGCGTTGATCGCAGCTTCTACCATGCGGCAAAGGTCGTCAATGGGTGTGCGCCCTGCATCTTCACACGAAAACTCGACGTCATCGGTGTATTTACGAGCATGCTTAACCGCTTTTACTCCCATCTCAACAACGTCATCGTAGCTACGGCGTAATTTATCTTGCACGTGAATCGTCGAGGTTGAAATGAAAGTATGAATACGAAACGCTTCGGCTACTTTCAGTGCTTCTGCTGCTGCATCGATGTCTTTTGCAACGGCTCTAGAAAGACCACAGATGCGGCTATTTTTGATGTGACGAGCGATGGTTTGAACCGATTCAAAATCACCCGGAGAGGAAACAGGGAAACCAGCTTCTATCACATCCACACCAAGGCGTTCGAGTGCGTAAGCAATTTGCAGTTTCTCTTTAACGGTCAAACTTGCTGACAACGCTTGCTCACCATCACGTAACGTGGTGTCGAATATAATGACCTGATTACTCATATTTGCTTCCTTAGTGATTAGACGTCTTAGCGTCAGTTAATCGTTTACTTCCAGTCCATAACTACAAAAAAACCCGCATCTCAGTGCGGGCTTTTGGAATTCTTGTGTGGCTAATTTTCTTCCATGACCTACCCGCGCGATTGTTTCACGATAAGGAGGAGGTTGAGCAGGATAGAAGAATGCTTTGTCATTGTTAACTGCTTCCTATAGAGAGTTAAAGAAACCACAAAATTAAGTTAACAAATTAGTACCGCACTCCAGTTACAACGTCAACCATTAAGTTGATTTTTTACTCATATCGGATCAGTTAGCCACTAAAAATGCGAAGATCCATAAATTAATCAAATGATGAACTTATGATTAATTATTAATCTGTCGGTTGTGATTTTATCTGCCTATAATTAATCGGTTGATTAATATGTGGGATAACCATGAGCAATAGCGAGAGAAAAGTAGGGCGACCGCGTCAAGACACTGAGTCGAGAGATAAGCTTTTAGCGAGTGCGCAAGAATTATTCACGTTGATGCCTTACGACAAAGTGTCCACTCGAAAAATAGCGGATAAAGCCGGTGTGAATATTGCGATGATTCGATACTACTTTGGCAACAAGGAAGGGCTGTTTGAAGCAATGTTGCGTGATGCTTTATCACCGATGCGTCAGCAAATGAGCAAGTTGGTTAAAGACAGTACTCATAAAAATCTGATTGACCTGATGCGAACCTATTATCAGGCCATGATTAAAACCCCTAAGCTGCCTCGTTTAATCGTCCAAGTTATGAACATGCCCGCCAGTGACTCTCAGCGCCAATTAGTAGAAAAAGTGTTTTTAGATATTACTCAACCAATGCAAGTGATTATCTTTGATAAGCTATTGTCTAGCGGGGTTATTCGCTCAGAAATGGATGCTAAACTGTGTCGGTTTTCCTACATTAGTTTAATGGTTTTTCCTTTCATTGCGCCTCCTGCCATGCTTCGCTTACATGGTGTTGAACTGAATGCTGATTTCTTGTCTCAATTATTTGAGCACAATATAAAACTCATGACTCAGGGGTTCCTAACTCCTGACGTTATATAAGGACATTAGAATGGCCGTAAATCGTAAGTTTTTGTTTATTCCTGCTGTCATCATTGGCGTTGTCGTGTTGGTCCTGGCGATTAAAATGAAGCCATCATTACCCGTTAAACCCGCACAAGATCGCGCACGCTTAGTCGAAACGATACCGCTTCAATTAACGTCCATGGCGCCACTGGCTATAGGGTTTGGTAAAGTGCTGCCAAAAGTGGAATGGTCAGCTATTTCAGAGGTCACGGGTAAGGTTGTGTACCGTCATCCAAACCTTGAAAAAGGACAGATAATCCCAGCAGGGACAGAAGTCTTACGAATCGACCCTCTCGATTATGAATTGAAGTTGGTACAGGCGGAAGCCGATTATAAATCGAGTAAAACGTCACTGACTAAGCTGAATTTAGATGAAAAGAATCTTAAGCAGACGTTAGATATCGAAAAGAATCGTTTGAAGATTGCCAACACTGAACTTCAGCGAAAGCTCGACTTGCGTAAAAAAGGCTTAACATCACAGTCGGATGTGGATCAGCAAAAACAGAGTAGCCTATCGCAGCAAAAGCTGGTGCTCGATATAGAACATCAATTGATCACCATGCCTGATGATAGAAGGGTAGCGGAAGCGGCGGTGAAGGTAGCGGCTGCAAAAGTACAAGAAGCTCAGAGACTATTAGCGAAAACTTCCATTGTATTACCGCAAAACTTACGCATTGCTGAAGTCGATATTGAACAGCAGCAAGTGGTGAATCAACAACAAACAATGATCATCGCTCACGGTATCGATGTCATGGAAGTGGAAGCACAACTTTCTATACACGACTTGCAAACCTTGGCATCAACATTGGGTGAATTTAGCCGTAATGAATCAGGCATCCCTCAAGCTGACTTGGCTTTTCCAAAAGCCACTATTGAGCTAAATAGTGGCAGTTTGAACGTCACCTGGCCTGCTAAGGTGGCCAGGGTCAGTGAAACGGTCGATTATAATCAAGCGACGGCCGGGGTGATTTTGGAAATTCAACAAAACTACAAAGATCTTACCCCCACTTCAGTTCCTCCTTTAGTCAATGGCATGTTCGTAAAGGCTTCAATAGAAGGGCAAGCTAACCCAAGTTGGGTGATTCCAGAAAGAGCACTGCACGGTAATCGTATCTACCTAAAAGATGATGACAATCGCTTGGTGATCAAAACCATAGAGGTACTTTACCGTCGCGACAACCATGTGATCATCGACGGTGATATTGAGCATGGACAACGATTGATTTTGAACGATTTATTACCTGCAATCGAAGGGATGCAACTCAAAGAGCTGAAACAAAAATCAGCCCCAAAGAGCGAGGAATCTGAATGATGATTCGCTTTTTCTCGCGCCACCCTACTGCCGCTAATCTATTGATGATGGCATTACTTATATTGGGTATTTCAAGTCTCTCGACCATTAAACGCGAAACGTTCCCTGAATTTTCGCCCCCTTATATTATGGCCGCAGTTGTTTACCCTGGTGCTTCCCCCCAAGAAGTGGAAGAGAGTATTTGTGTCCGAATGGAGGATGCTGTGGATGGACTCGCTAACATTGAAGAAACTCGATGTGAAGCGATAGAAGGATCCGCTCGGTTAATACTCAAGTTGGGCAGTAAAGCCGACATCGGCCGTATGCTGGTGGATGTGCAAACTCAGATCAATGCCATCAATGACTTTCCTGAAGAAATTGAATCACCAATGGTTCAAGAGCTCGATTGGAACGAGCCTGTGGTTGATATCGCTATTTCTGCTAATACCACTTGGCCGGAACTAAAAGACTATGCCGAAAAGTTAAAGCGAACCTTGAAGCTTGATTACGATGTTTCTCTGGTTGAGGTGAGTGGCTTTTCTGATCATCAGTTTCGTGTTGAACTAGATTTGCAAGCCGTTAGGCAGTTGGGGATCAGCGTAGGGGATATTGCCGATCAAATAAAACGTCAGAATGTGAAATTGCCAAGCGGTAATGTAGAAACCACCGATAAGAACTTTCTGATTCGATTCGATGAAAGACGCATTAGCCCGCTCGAACTGGAAAGTATCGTCGTTGGTTCTGGGCCTAATGGGTCATTAATTCGTTTAAAAGATATCGCCACGATCACCGATCAGTTCGAGTTAGATGAGCAAAAAGTCTATTTTAATGGTCATCCTTCTGCGATGTTAAAGGTGAGTAAGAACAAGGAAGATGACGCCCTTAGAATCAAAGATAGAGTGTCTGAATTTGTTGCGCATCAGCAATTGATTGCTCCCGATGGAGTGACACTCGAGTTGACTAACGATCTGTCATCACTGTTATGGGATCGCCTGACGATGATGACCAGTAATGGCTGGCAAGGGATCGTCTTGGTGTTTGCGACCATGTGGCTATTTTTCAGCTTTCGCTACTCCTTTTGGGTTGCAGCCGGGCTACCCGTTGCGTTTTTAGGCGGGCTGTTTTTAATGGCCAACCTCGGTTTATCCATCAATATTATGTCTTTAGTCGGGCTGCTCATGGCCATCGGGATCATGATGGATGACGCTATCGTGATTGCAGAATCGGTGGCATCGCATCTCGACAAAGGTCAAAGCGTTGATGAAGCCGTTATCAATGGTGTTAAAAAGGTGTTTCCTGGGGTACTTTCCTCTTTTTTAACCACCATTTGTATTTTTGGTAGCTTACTGTTTATTGAAGGAGAGATGGGCGCGGTGTTAAAAGCGGTGCCACAAGTACTGATCTTAGTGTTGGTATTAAGTTTGGTGGAAGCCTTCCTAATTCTTCCTAACCACCTGTCTCATTCGCTTCATAATCAGAAGAATGAGCGAGAGCCTGCGAAGTTTAAAAAAGCCCTGTTAGAAAAATTTGAGCAATTTCGTAATAAACAGCTTGTTAGTGCCGTCACCAAAGTGGTCGAATATCGCTACGCGTTTTTGGGAAGCGTTGTCGCATTGATGCTGATCTCTGTCGCAACCATTGCTGGAGGCGCGCTCAAGTTTCAACCTTTCCCAGATTTAGATGGCGATATCGCAGAGGCTCGAGTCATCCTTCCGCCGGGCGCATCGTTGTCTCAAACCGAGCGAGTGGTGGATACTATTGTCGCTTCAGCTGAGCGCCTTAATGCTCAATTGAGCGAGGATGCCGAAAATGGTGAGCCGCTGGTTCTCAATATCACGACTCAATTCAACGTCAATGCGGATGCGAATGAATCTGGCCCCCACTTAGCCACCGTTCGACTTGATCTTCTCAGTGCTGAGATTCGAAATACGCTCATTGACGATTTTATTTCAGCCTGGAGAGAAGATGTCGGAGAGCTCGCCGATCCTGTCTCTCTGGTCTTTAAACAACCGACAATGGGCCCTGGTGGACGAGCCATTGATATTCGAATCAAGCACGATGATCTTGACGAACTTAAAGCGGCGTCGATTGATATTCAGCAATATCTGAATCAATTTTCTGGCGTATCCGGTGTGTTAGATGACATGCGTATGGGTAAAGAAGAGATTCTCGTGAAACTGAGACCCGGTGCTGAGACTTATGGTGTGAATGGCCAAATGATAGCGAGTCAGTTGCGTGCGGCCTTCTTTGGTCAAACGGCCGATGAAATTCAAGTCGGGGTTGAAAACATCAGCATTGAGGTTCGCCTTAATAAAATCGAAGCGGGTGACCTACAACAGCTAGCCAATTTTCCCATTTTCTTAGCTGACGGAAACCAAGTGCCACTGGCGACTATCGCAACCCTCGATTTTCAGCGTAACTACGTTCGGATTCAGCGAATCGATGGCTTACGAACGGTCAGTATCTTTGGTGATATTGATAATAACAAAACCAGTTCATCGGCCATTGTGGCTCAATTTAGACAAGAGATGGCCCCAAAATTATTAGAAAAATACCAAGGATTGCGCTTTGATTTTGAAGGTGAAGCCAAAGATGCAGCGAAGACAGGGGCTTCGATGGGGAAAGGGTTCCTACTTGGGCTATTTGGCGTTTTTGCCATCTTAAGTTACCAATTCCGTAGCTATTTAGAGCCTTTCGTTGTGATGCTAGCGATTCCTTTGGCCTTTATCGGCGTTGTCTGGGGGCATTTAATCTTAGGATATTCGCTCAGTATGCCCAGTCTCATGGGGTTTGTTTCGCTGGCTGGCATAGTCGTGAATGA
The DNA here is from genome assembly GCF_029958905.1 of Vibrio sp. YMD68. Lineage (NCBI taxonomy): Bacteria > Pseudomonadati > Pseudomonadota > Gammaproteobacteria > Vibrionales > Vibrionaceae > Vibrio > Vibrio sp. YMD68. The sequence continues at coordinate 404,344 of NZ_CP124614.1, forward strand.
CTCTATTTTATTGGTGCAGTATATTCGCCATCACGTCGATGAAGGAGACTCTGTTCATCAGTCTGTTGTTAAAGCGAGTCAAGAGCGCTTTCGTGCGGTGTTTTTAACATCAATGACAACCGCGGCCGGGTTATTACCCTTGTTGACGGAAACCAGCTTACAAGCTCAGGTTATTCAACCTTTGGTCGTTTCGATTGTGTTTGGTATTTTTGCTTCAACGCTCTTAGTGCTATTCATGATTCCGGCGTCTTATGCTGTGCTAGCGGATTTTGGTTTGGTGCATAAGCATGAATCATTAGACGCTTAAAAGAGATAAAGAGATAAAGAGATAAAGAGATAAAGAGATAAAGAGATAAGCGAGTAAAACCGTATTGACAGGGCATTCATTCAATGCCCTGTTTTTTGCCTGTTACATTATCACGAATAGAATCCTATCTGGCTCTCAAAACCTGTCTGCTCCAGACAGTGCGCCAATCACAGCAATCTTCATCCTATCTAAAATAAAACGTCACCCAGTTGTCATTTAACTTGCTTAGCTTGGTTTAACACACAGTGTTATCCGCAAAGGTTACCAACAAAAGTTATTAACAAAGGGAATCATGATGCGTAGTTTTGAATCGGTTACTAAATTTGATTTGGCTTTTTCTGCTTTCTGTCTCGATCATCGTTTTTCATATCAAGTGGCGAGGATCGGCAAAGCAATATCACACAGCGGAGACGGCCATCTCTACGTCATATTCGGTCTCATTGCCTATTGCTATGGGGGCGCCAATGGGGAAATGTTTTTTTGGAGTATCATTTTCGCGTTTGCAATTGAACTGCCGTTGTACTGGATAATGAAAAATAGCGTCAAACGAAAGCGGCCAGATGAGCTCGTGCCATACATTGCTGCTTTCATTACACCTTCTGATCGCTATAGCTTGCCTTCTGGGCACACCGCCGCTGGTTTTTTGATCGCCACACTCATCGGGCATTATTATCCGGACCTCGTTCCTTTTGCACTGGCGTGGGCATGTTTAATTGGCGCGTCGCGAGTGTTACTTGGCGTCCACTTTTTAACGGATATTGTCGTTGGTGCATTGCTGGGAGTAGGCAGCGCACAACTCATTCTTACTGTGGCGGGAGCGTAGTTGATGAAAATTCTATACGGCGTACAAGGGACGGGAAACGGTCATATTGCGAGAGCCAGAGCCATGAGCGCGGCACTCAAAGCTCGGGGCCTTGATGTTGATTACTTATTTTCAGGTAGAGACAAGAATACATACTTTTCGATGGAAGCATTTGGATCTTATCAAACTCGAAAAGGGTTAACGTTTTCGACTGAAAATGGGCAAGTGAGTTATTTAAAGACGGTTAAAAACAATAATGTGTTGGCGCTTATTGATGAAATCAAACGACTAGACCTGTCAAAGTATGATTTGATTTTGAATGATTTTGAACCCATCACAGCCTGGGCGGCAAAATGGCAGAATAAAACTTGCATCAGCATTAGCCACCAAAATGCTTTTCGCTATAGCGTGCCACTTAAAGGAGCGAGTTGGTTTGATAAACAACTGATTCACCATTTTGCGCCTTCAGATTATGCCATTGGACTGCATTGGTATCACTTTGAGCAGCCGATTCTTCCCCCTATAGTGCATTCAATCCATTGCCCCAGTGAACAAGGGAACTTCATATTGGTCTATTTGCCATTCGAAAATAGCGATGAAATTTGTAATTTATTGTTTCGTTTCTCGAGTTATCAGTTTGTTTGTTTTCACCCTGGGGTTAACAAGGTTGAAACAATTGAGAATGTGGAGTTGCGGCCTTTGTCCCATGAAAGTTTTCAATCGTATCTGCATGGTTGTAATGGCGTCATCGCGAATGGAGGCTTTGAGCTTCCCTCAGAAGCGTTAACTTTGGGTAAAAAGCTGCTCTTAAAGCCATTATCGGGACAATTCGAGCAGCAAAGCAATGTTGCCACCCTCGATAGTTTAGGGTTGGCGACGAGCATGGAGTTTTTAGATGCGTCTAAGGTACGGGTTTGGCTTGATGAAAAGCCCGGCGAAAAAGTCAATTATCCCGATGTCGCACAAGCAATAGCGGAATGGGTGCATAAAGGACACTGGGATACGCAAGATTTATTGTGCCAGTCTTTATGGGAGAAAGTGGATTTTCCCAGTTATGTTTCAAATTTATAACTAATTATAATCCTGGCGTATTGTTCCATCTGACCAATGATACGCCGTGCAAATGTAACAGTATGTTAATGTGCTCATTGATAGGCTTGGTCAATGTCAACTGTAAAAACCATAAAACCCCCGTTTTATGGTTTTTTATGTATTAGCTAACATCATGTTTTACAATGTTTTTTATTTATATAAGATAAAATTAACTGATTAATTGTCAATCGAGTTGCTAATCATTGATTAATTCGCAGATAGTAATTGTCAGCTAGGAAGTATCTAAGAAATGAATAATAGCGATGAGGCTTATCTTTCTTTTCATACTAATTATAAATGTTGACGATAACGAGACAAAGAGGCGTGCCCGATGTTAGATAAAAAAGACGCGATGAGTGCAATTGCAAGCTACCGAATGGAAAGTACTTTACGCGGGGTAGATTTGAATCTCCTCACTGTGTTTGATGCCGTCATGCAAGAACAAAACATTACCAGAGCGGCACATAACTTAGGGATGTCTCAACCCGCGGTGAGCAATGCCGTCGCGCGTTTAAAGGTGATGTTTAATGATGAGTTGTTTATGCGCCAAGGCCGAGGCATCCAGCCAACACAACGTGCTCGTCAACTTTTTGGTCCAATTCGTCAAGCGCTTCAACTTATTCGCAATGAGCTGCCTAGCTCTGTGTTTTCACCAGAAACATCAACGCGCCTATTTAAACTCGCGATTTGTAGCCCTTGCGATATGCGCTTTGCTCCAAAGATTATGTCAACCGTTCATGAGCAAGCACCGAACGTTAAGCTTCATTTAGATGCCGAGTTTGACCGCAAGCTTGCTGAGCGCATGCGTTACCAAGAGATTGATTTTGTTATCGATTACGCTCGATTCGACGAGCAGGGTTTCTCTAGTACTGAAATATTCCAAGATGAATTGGTTGTTGTTGCCTCGACAGCTCATGCACGTATTCAAGGTACAGTTTCTGCTGACGAATTAACGATTGAAAAGCACGCCAAATTGTCGAAAATTCACGGCCAACGTAGTTTCTCTGAGCAAGCGTACCGAGATCTCGATTGCCAACCTTATTATGAAGGTACGAGCTTAAGTAACGTTCTTTACGTTGTCGGCCAGTCAGAGTTAGTGACCATTGCCCCTCGTTGGATGGTTGAAAATTCGGCGAACCGAGAGCAGCTTCAAATCATCGACTTCCCGTTTGAGAACGCCAATATTAGCGGCTTCCTTAGCTGGCACGAATCAAGTGAAAAAGACAAAGGTCACATTTGGTTCCGTGACCAACTTATGATGATTTGTGGTGAAGTTGTTGCATTGAAATAACTCTATACAAATTGATAACAAAACCTTGAGCTGATTGAGTCAGTTCAAGGTTTTTTATTATCGAATAATTGATAACTTTGAAGTGAGTCAGTTGCCTTTTTTTAACTGGAATGTACACTTGTCCGCTCAAATAGCTTACATGTGTAAGCCAAAGGTAAAAGACATGGCCAATTTAGATTTTCACATCATTAAATGTATTAGAGAGCAAATTGCAAAAGGCGGCGATCGTATCGCGCTTAAACATAAAGTTAATACCAACTGGAACGGAATTAGCTGGAAGCAATTTGGTCAGCAAATGGATTCATTATCCCTTGCTTTATTGGCTCACGGACTGAGAATTCAAGATAAGGTTGGCATCTTTGCCAACAACATGCCTCAATGGACGATAGCGGATTTTGCCGCACTGCAAATTCGCTCTGTATCGGTGCCCATCTACCCGACCAATACAGCCGCTCAAGCTTCATATATTATTCAAGACGCCGATGTGCGTATTTTGTTTGTGGGTGAACAAGAACAGTTTGATGCAGCAATTGGTTTATTCGATGACTGCGAACAGCTAGAACTCATCGTCGCTATGTCCGATGATATTAACGTTGGTGAACTTGATTTCGCGGTAAGCTGGAATGATTTCCTAGCAAAAGGCCGTGATTCTCACCAAGCTGAACTCAATCAACGTGTCAGTGATATCAGCTTAGATGATTTACTTACCCTCATTTATACCTCTGGTACCACGGGTCAGCCTAAAGGTGTGATGCTCGATTACGCGAACATCGCGGCTCAACTAGAAGGGCATGATGAACGATTAAGCTTAACTCAAGAAGATGTGTCACTGGCTTTCTTACCCTTGTCACACGTGTTTGAGCGCGCTTGGACATTCTATGTATTATACAAGGGCGCGACTAACTGTTACTTGAAAGACACCATGCAAGTAAAAGATGCGTTAGGTGATATTCAGCCAACCGTCATGTGTGCGGTCCCACGTTTCTACGAGAAGATATTCTCGGCCATCCATGAGAAAGTATCCAAAGCGCCCTTTATCCGTAAGGTGTTATTCACCTGGGCGGTAAATATGGGTGCTAAGATGTCACTTTGCCATCAGGAAGGCCGTGAGCCCTCGTTGATGTTGAGTAAATCCCATCAGTTAGCAGACAAACTGGTGCTTTCAAAACTGCGTTTATTGCTGGGTGGTCGAATAAGCTTTATGCCGTGCGGCGGAGCAAAACTTGATGAAACCATAGGACGATTTTTTCACGCTATTGGCATCAACGTTAAGCTTGGTTACGGCATGACAGAAACCACAGCGACGGTTTCATGCTGGGATGATCAGTGTTTCAACCCAGACTCCATTGGTATGTCGATGCCGGGCGCTCAAGTTAAAATTGGTGAGAACAACGAAATTTTAGTTCGCGGTCCAATGGTTATGCGTGGCTACTATAAAATGCCAGAAGAGACCGAGAAAACATTCGATGAACAGGGCTTCTTAAAAACCGGTGATGCGGGCCATATTGATGAGCATGGCAACGTCTTTATTACTGATCGCATTAAAGAGCTAATGAAAACCTCTAATGGGAAATACATTGCACCGCAAATGATCGAAGGCACGATAGGTAAAGATCATTATATCGAACAGATTGCAGTGATTGCCGACACGCGTAAATTTGTGTCTGCTTTAATTGTGCCTTGTTTTGATACACTGGAAGAGTATGCCAAAGAGCTGAACATCAAATACCACGATCGTATTGAGTTGGTTAAGCATCATAAAATTGTCGAGATGTTTGAGAGCCGAGTCAGTGGTCTGCAAGATGAGTTAGCGAAATTTGAGCAAGTCAAAAAGTTCAAGTTGTTGCCAAAAGCGTTTTCTATGAACAGCGGAGAGTTAACCCCAACTCAGAAACTGCGTAGAAAAGTGATTAGCGATAAGTACCAAGATGAAATTGAAGAAATGTACACAGAAGTTAAGAAAGATAAGTAATTTCTTAATGAGATAATTTTTGACTTGTCTAAAAAACCTCCATGCGGCAGTGAAAATTGTTGGTGGGGGTTTTTTTATACTTTCCTCTTTCTTTTATTCTATTTTTATTACCACAAATAAAGAATTATACGCTTTTATTTTAATCTATTCGGTTTTTTAAGCTAACTTGATTTTTAATCGTGGTGTTTAAAACCTAAATTTTCGTTTTCTATAGACGATTTCGTTTATCTCGATCTTTATCGCATTAGATCCTTTGCTAATAAAACGTTACAGTTGTTGAGATTCTTGTGCTTGAGTATTACAAGTCAAGACATAGCCAAAATGTATGACAACTGGAATTAGGCTACAAATAAGCCCTAGACTATGCAAAACCCAGCTAATTGATAGACCAAATCAAGGTAGCGATGGGAAAGGAGAAAGAGTATGGAAAATTTATCTGGTGCTGAGATGGTGGTTCAATCTCTGATCGAAGAAGGTGTCGAGCAGATTTTTGGTTACCCCGGCGGATCGGTGTTAGACATTTATGATGCCTTGCATGCAAAATCCGATGAGATTAGACATGTTTTGGTACGCCATGAGCAGGCGGCAACCCACATGGCTGATGGCTATACGCGCGCGACAGGTAAGCCTGGTGTCGTATTGGTGTGCTCAGGCCCAGGAGCCACAAATACGGTTACGGGTATTGCTACTGCCTATATGGATTCCATTCCAATGATTGTTATCTCAGGTAACGTCCCACGTAACTTGATTGGTAACGATGCCTTTCAAGAGTGTGACATTGTTGGTGTTTCTCGCCCAATTGTGAAGCACAGTTTCTTGGTGAAAAATACCGAAGAAATCCCAGAGGTAATGAAGAAGGCCTTCTATATTTCGACAACAGGACGACCTGGCCCTGTGGTTATCGATCTTCCCAAAGATGTGATGAGCCCTCTGAATAAACTGCCTTATGAGTACCCTAAATCAATCAACTTACGTTCTTATAACCCAACAATAACGGGTCATAAAGGCCAGATTAAAAAAGCACTTAAAGCACTATTAGCGGCTAAAAAGCCGGTTATGTATGTGGGCGGCGGTGCGATCATTTCAGAAGCTGATCAACAATTACTCAAGCTATCAGAAGCGTTGAACCTTCCAGTGGTCAGCACTTTGATGGGGTTGGGTGCTTTCCCGGGGACTCACAAGAACGCTCTAGGTATGCTAGGTATGCATGGCCTCTATGAAGCGAATATGGCGATGCATAATGCTGACCTGATTTTTGGTATTGGGGTTCGTTTTGATGATCGAACCACCAATAACCTCGATAAATACTGTCCAAACGCCAAGATCATGCATATTGATATTGATCCATCATCAATATCTAAGAATGTAAAAGTGGATCTGCCGATCGTTGGCTCTGCTGAAAAAGTGCTTGAGAGCATGCTAGCCATCTTAGAAGAGCAGAGTGGCACGAATGACTCGGAAGCGATCGATCGCTGGTGGAGTGAGATTCAGGTATGGCGAGATCGTCAGTGTCTGTCCTATGAGAAACAGCCCGATCGTATTAAGCCTCAACAAGTGATTGAAACCCTGCATAAATTGACCAATGGCGATGCGTATGTTGCTTCTGATGTAGGCCAACACCAAATGTTTGCGGCTCTCTATTACCCGTTTAACAAGCCGCGTCGTTGGATTAACTCTGGCGGTTTAGGCACGATGGGCTTTGGTTTACCGGCTGGCATGGGGGTGAAATTTGCGAAACCAGACGAAGAAGTGGTGATTGTTACCGGTGATGGCAGCATTCAAATGAATATTCAAGAGCTTTCCACTGCCCTTCAATACGATATTCCCGTGAAGATCATTAACCTAAACAACCGTTTCTTAGGCATGGTTAAACAGTGGCAAGATATTGTTTACCAAGGTCGCCATTCAAATTCATACATGGATTCTGTGCCTGATTTTGCTGCGATTGCAGAAGCGTATGGTCATGTTGGTATACGTATCACTTCACCAGATGAGCTAGAGTCGGGAATGAAAAAAGCACTGGATATGAAAGATCGCCTAGTGTTTGTTGATATTACAGTGGATGAAACAGAGCATGTTTACCCAATGCAAATTCGTGGCGAGGGTATGGACAATATGTGGCTAAGCAGAACGGAGAGAACATAATATGAGACATATTCTTTCAATATTAATGGAAAACCAAGCGGGAGCTTTGTCTCGTGTCGTTGGTTTGTTTTCTCAACGTGGCTATAACATTGAATCGTTAACGGTTTCACCCACTAATGATGAAACTCTGTCGCGTCTTAACATCACAACTGAATCGACCGAGATGCAATTAGAGCAGATTCAAAAGCAACTGCATAAGCTGATTGATGTCTTAAAGGTACAGGAAGTCACGGAGCTTGAGCATATTGAGCGTGAATTGATGATGGTAAAGGTCAAAGCCAGTGGTTTTGCTCGCGCTGAAGTGAAACGCACCGCGGATATTTTCCGTGGTCAGATCGTTGATGTTACCGCTTCTCAATATACGGTCCAGTTAACAGGAACCAGTGAAAAGCTGGATGCCTTCATCAAGGCGCTTTCTGAAGTGACCGATGTCATTGAAGTGGCTCGAAGTGGCGTGGTGGGTATTGCTCGAGGTGAGCGTGCTTTGAGAGTTTAGCCGAACGTGTATTTGTTTGATAAACCCAATAAAAGGAAAAGGCCACATTGAGTGGCCTTTCTGTTTTTTGAATTCTATCTCGTTTTTTGAACGAGATAGAAGAGCTTAGTGAAGAATACGAGCACGAAGTGTGCCTTCAATACTTTTCAGTTTTATTAATGCTTCTTCTGAGCGAGCGGTTTCTACATCGATCACAACGTAACCAATATCAGAAGACGTTTGCAGGTACTGACCGGCGATGTTGATGCCTTCTTCTGCAAAGATCGTATTTATTTGCGTTAGAATACCTGGGCGGTTCTGGTGAATATGCAGAAGACGAGAGCAGTCACCGTGCTCAGGCAATGATACTTCTGGGAAGTTAACACTCGATAGTGTTGAGCCGTTATCTGAATATTTAGCCAGTTTTCCAGCAACCTCAACACCAATGTTTTCTTGTGCTTCTTGAGTCGAACCACCTACGTGTGGCGTTAAGATGACATTGTCAAACTGCATGAGTGGCGATTCAAATGGGTCTGCGTTTGTTGCCGGTTCAGTCGGGAACACATCCACAGCACCACCTGAAAGGTGACCAGATTCTAGAGCCCCACACAGCGCAGGAATATCAACCACAGTGCCACGTGCAGCGTTAATAAAGATAGAACCAGGCTTCATACGTGCAAATTCTTCAGCTCCCATCATGTTCTTGGTGCCTGCCGTTTCAGGCACGTGCAGGGAAATAACATCACATTTGTTGAGTAGCTCGCTCATTGTGCTGATTTGAGTTGCATTACCCAGTGAAAGCTTATTCTCAATATCATAGAAGTAGACACGCATACCCAGGTTTTCAGCAATAATACCGAGCTGAGTACCGATATGGCCATAACCAATAATACCTAAACGCTTGCCACGAGCTTCGTATGAACTGTCTGCGCTCTTTTTCCAAATACCACGGTGGGCCAGGGCATTCTTTTCTGGAATTCCACGAAGAAGCAAAAGAATTTGGCCGAGAACCAATTCAGCCACACTTCGAGTGTTTGAAAACGGAGCGTTAAAGACTGGAATACCGCGTTTTGTCGCTGCCGCTAGATTAACCTGGTTAGTACCAATGCAGAAACAACCGATCGCAACCAGCTTTTCAGCCGCATCAATCACTTCTTGGGATAAATTCGTGCGAGAACGTATACCGATAAAATGTGCATCTTTTACCGCATCAAGTAGAGCCTCTTCCGACAAAGAGCCTTTATGATATTCGATGTTGCTGTAGCCAGCGGCTTGAAGAACCTCTACTGAAGAAGGATGCAGCCCTTCCAATAGTAGAATTTTAATCTTGTTTTTTTCCAGTGAAACTTTGGCCATTATTCTCGTCCTTAAAATGGAAAGTTGGGCAAACGCGGCGCACATTGGTCAAAAGCAATGAAAAGGGGGAAATCATCGATTTTGTTGGAAGACAAACGTTTCCTTGTGCGTCTTCTGTTCAATAAAGTAACAAATAATTTTGCTTTTGGGTAAGAAAATTACGGAATAAGCCATAATAATATTGCGAGAAACCACAAAAAACGGCACCCAAGGGTACCGTTTGTAATCAAATAACAGAAAGTGCCTTTCTTTTTATCGATTATTCTTCAATTTTTGCGCCGTCAGGCGTACCGGTAATAACCACATCAGCACCACGACGAGCAAATAGGCCATTTGTCACAACACCCACGATCGCATTAATGGTTTCTTCTAACGCTTTTGCGTCAGTAATGCTTAGACCGTGTACATCAAGAATGTCACAGCCATTGTCTGTGAGTACACCTTCGCGGTAAATAGGGTTGCCGCCGAGCTTGGTGAGTTCGCGTGCTACGTGGGCACGTGCCATTGGAATGACTTCAACAGGGAGTGGGAATGTACCCAGTACATCTACCGCTTTTGTTCCATCGACAATACAGACGAATTTTTCAGAAATGGCGGCAACAATCTTTTCACGGGTTAACGCTGCACCGCCGCCTTTGATCATATCGCGGCTTGCGTTGATTTCGTCAGCACCATCCACGTAGACATCCAGTTTTTCTACATCGTTACAATCAAAGACTTCAATACCAAGTTCGATAAGCTTCGCTGTTGAAGCTTCTGAGCTTGATACTGCACCTTTAATGTCATCTTTAATCGAACCAAGAGCATCGATGAAGTGATTAACTGTAGAGCCTGTACCTACGCCGACAATACTGCCTTTTTCTACAAACTTTAGCGCAGCCCAACCGGCTGCTTTCTTCATTTCATCTTGAGTCATGCTCATCCCCTGCGAGTCGTTAATATGAGTATTGGATACGAATGGTTAATGCGACTGGTTAATGCGAACGTTAATGTCAATAATTAACCGATTTTTGCGGCGCGATTATAACGGTATTAGCCTAAGATTCCCATTGCCATACTTTGCTTGGTGTCACTATTTTTGGTAGTGGCACATCCCATACTTCACTCGGTAGCGTCTCTATATGCTGACAATCGTGTGCAAGCCCAATAGGCATAGGTCCTTGTTTGTGCTTAAACCAAGTTTCTAGTGTTCGGTCGTAATAGCCTCCACCCATCCCAAGCCGTTGTCCTGTAGAGTCAAAGGCAACCAGAGGTGTGCAGATAAGGTCAAGTTCTGCCACAGGTTTGACTAAGGTTTGATTCAGTTTAGGTTCCACAATTTGGTATTTATTCAGGGTTAAAGGCGTTGCAGGGGTGTAATGCAAAAAGAGCAGATGCCCTTTTGAAAAGGGGTGCAATACTGGCAAGTAAGTGGATTTTCCTTGTGCCCATAACCATTCAATCAGTGGTGTGGTATTAATTTCACCATCCGTTGAAAGGTAAAGCGCAACATGAGAACTTGTTGAGCACTCTGGCAGGGTCGAGAATTGATGAATAAGGTCGATTCCAGCTCGATGCTGAGTGTCAGAGTGAAGTTGGTTTCGTGCTGTTCGGATTTGTGATCGTATCGCTTGTCGAGATAAGGTCATGCTTCCGCCTATTGTGTAGCGGGTATCGAATAGGATACCCCAGAGTGCCGTTGAGGATTGTGGCCCTTGAACCATTTGGTTCAAGGCGGGTCAGCAAAGGTGGCCGTAGGCTTCTCGGTACGAGCCGAGCTTGCTCAATAGTCATCGAATACTAACCCTAGGGTATTGCTTATCGGCTCAGGGACTTAAATCCTGCTGACAAACACTCCAGGGTAAATATGGTCACAGATTAAACGATAACGTTTATCTGTATGGCAAAGTGTAACAGCAAGGTTATTGCTGTTCTTGAGTGACTTTGCTTAACGCCTCATCTAATGATGCTGAGAGAAGTTCCATTCTCTCGGTAAGTTTACTTTGCTGTGATTGGTCGTCTTTATTTTTACTGTGCAGCTCATAGCAAATATTAAGGGCTGCAAAGGTCAGTAGCTGAACTTCATTGGTGACTTTTGTGCGCTCTGCAAGCTCACTCAGGCGATTATCAAGGTCGATAGCAGCGTGTTGCAAAGACTCTTCTTGCCCTGGCGGACAGTTCACTCGAGTCAATTTGCCTAAAATTTTAACGTCTACCGCTTGATTACTCATTATGCTTCAACTCTACTCTTGCAACGTCATACTTGCAACTTTGGATGGTGCGTAATTAAGGATGATGGCAATCAATGCAATCACCGAGTCGGAAACTATAGAAAAACCGCTCATAACATTCAAGCTTTTCCCGTAACAGGTGTGTAAAACAAGTGCTAAGAACACAGTTATTGGGCAAATCGGGTGAAAGCTAACCATAATGCCGTTATCTCTATTTTCGCCTGTAACGACGAAATGTTAGAATGAGAAATACTATTAGAAAAACAGGTCGAATCATGAGCGAAATGACATTACCAGCCTACCTTTCAAGTGCAACGGAGTTGCAGTCTGCCACATTGGCCGTTAACCCTTCAGAACTCCACGGTTTATTGACCGGAATGTTATGTGGAGGCTTAGCGGTAACCGATAAAAGCTGGCAACCTCTGATCTTCGATTACACAAATGATGGCATGGGTTGGCCTGATAAAGCGCTACAAATCGCGCAGCAAATTTTTGATGCGACGTCGAAAGAATTAGCCGGTTCTGATTTTGAGTTAACCTTGTTACTGCCTGATCAAGAAGTCAGTGCCACTGTGTTTGATCTTGCCGATGGCGTATCCGATTGGATCAATCACTTTATCTCGGGGCTTGGGTTGGTTGGAACGAAATTAAACAAAGCCCCTTTGGATGTGAAAGAAGTCCTTGCGGATTTGGAAGAAATGGCCAAGCTTGGTATCGATGAAGATGATGATATTGAAGAGCAAGCTCTGTTATTAGAGCAGGTAATAGAGCATGTGAAAGTGTGCGTTCTCACTATTAATGCCGAATATGGTGTTAAAGAGAAAGAAAGTTCAAAAAAACCAACACTGCATTAGAACTGTCAGCCAATTCAAGCTCTAATAGGTAAAAGAAGACATGGTTTTATTGTCCATGCTAAATAAGCACGCGGTTCGTCATGAACAATAAGTCATAGATACGATGGTGATAAAGATGTTGATAAAAAAGCAGGGCCAATGAAAATGTACGATGTGGTTATCGCTGGTGGAGCGATGGCGGGCGCAACCTTAGCGTTAGCGTTATCTGAGCTGAGTAAACAAACCCTGTCGATTGCAGTTGTTGAGTCGTATCAAACTGATCATCATGCTCATCCTGGTTTTGACTCTCGTTCTATTGCTCTTTCTTCGGGGACGGTGGACATTCTAAAGAGCTATAACCTTTGGGATGGGATAAAACCAGTAGCAACCGCCATTCGTCACATTCATGTGTCTGATCGTACTCACTTAGGCATGACCGACATTCACCAAGCTGATGTGGGTGTTGAGGCGTTGGGGTATGTGGTCGAGCTTGCCGATATTGGACAAATTTACCAGTCCAAAATGTTAACCCGCTCAGATATCGATTTTCTTTGTCCGGACTCTGTGTCTCAGGTTAAGCAAGAAGCTGACTACGTTAAATTAACGCTCTCTAGTGGTTCCGAGATTAAGGCAAAGTTGTTGGTTGCCGCCGATGGTGCCATGTCGACATGTTGCCAGCAAGTTGGGCTAGATCTCGATGAACATGATTATCAGCAATCTGCTGTCATTGCCAACGTTGTCAGCCGAGAGGATCATTCAGGACGTGCATTTGAACGCTTTACTCAGCACGGCCCACTTGCTTTGCTGCCAATGAGTAATCATCGGCTGTCGTTGGTATGGTGCTTGTCTCCTGAGCGTGCAGAGGAAGTACTGTCACTGAATGATGAGTCGTTTCTTGAACAGTTACAAAACGAGTTTGGGTGGAGGCTAGGTCCGTTTACCAAAGTCGGAGAGCGAGCGAGTTACCCTCTGGTTCTTCGTCATAGACAGCGAAATGTAACTCACCGTATTGCCGCGGTTGGGAATGCAGCTCAAACGTTACACCCCATTGCTGGGCAAGGTTTTAATCTGGGTATTCGCGATGTCGCCAGCTTGGTTGAAGAAATCATGTTATCCCCATCTGACCCAGGCTGTTATGGAGTGCTGAACGCCTATATGAAGCGTCGACAGATTGACCGTGATACCACCATATCCATGACGTCGGGACTTGTGCATACATTTTCAAATGACTTACTGCCAATGCGCATCGGTCGAAATCTTGCTTTAATGGCGATGGATAATCTCTCCATGCTGAAAGCTCCATTATTACGAAGAACATTAGGTATCGTTAAGCGATAACAAATATAAGGTAATTGAAATATGATGCAAAGCGTCGATATCGCCATCGTTGGTGGAGGCATGGTTGGATTAACTCTTGCTGCTGCGTTTAAAGATACCGCGCTAAGAGTGGCGGTGATTGAAGGGCACACTCCAGACCTCTCGCTGCAAGAACTGCCTGATGTAAGAGTCTCTGCTTTAAGCCGTTCCAGTGAAACAATATTGAAAAATGTAGGAGCGTGGGAAGGAATACAACAACGCCGTTTATCGCCTTATGTGGGCATGGAAGTGTGGGAGCAAGACAGTTTCGCTCGAATAGAATTTGAAGCTCAGCAGCATTCACAACCTAATTTAGGCCATATTGTAGAAAATCGGGTGATTCAGCTAGCACTGTTGGAAAAAGTAAAACAGCAAAGCAACGTGTCATTGTTTATGCCGAATACGTGTTTGAGTATTGCCGTTGGTGAAAGTGAAGCTTGGTTATCGTTAGATAATGGCCAATCGTTAACGGCTAAATTGGTGGTTGGCGCAGACGGAGCGAACTCGTGGGTAAGAAATCAACTTGATATTCCACTCACACATTGGGATTACGGGCACAGTGCCATTGTGGCGAATGTGAAAACCGCAGAGCCGCACACGTCTATTGCTCGTCAGGTGTTTACACCACTGGGGCCATTGGCTTTTTTACCCATGTCTGATCAACACATGAGTTCGATTGTTTGGTCAACGGATCCAAGCCGTGCTGAACAATTAGTAAACATGTCTGATGAAGAATTTAACAAGTCATTGACTGCAGAGTTTGACCATCGGCTTGGGCTTTGTGAAGTGGTAGGCGAACGCTCGGCATTTCCATTACGAATGCGTTACGCGAGAGATTTTGCTTTAGATAGAGTCGCTCTAGTCGGGGATGCAGCACACACTATTCACCCTTTGGCAGGGCAAGGTGTAAACCTTGGATTACTGGATGCAGCAAGCTTAGTACAAGAAATCAAAGCTCTTTGGTCGCAAGGAGAAGATATTGGAAGCAAGCGCAACTTACGCAGTTATGAGCGTTGGAGAAAGTCAGAAGCGGCAAAAATGATCGCTTCAATGCAGGGTTTCAAAGATCTCTTTGAGGGGGATAACCCAGCGAAAAAACTGATCCGCGGTATTGGGATGAAGTTAACCAGCCATCTTCCTGGAGCAAAAGATGAAATAATGAAGCGAGCATTAGGTTTAAAAGGGCATTTGCCAGAGTTAGCCAAAGGCTCAAGCAAGATCGTGTCGTAGCGGTTTTGTCGCTTTATGAAGATTACTTTGAAATGAAAAAGGGTTGGCACATGGCCAACCCTTACTAATTTTTTAAGCCTTACGCGTAAGCACAACGTAGTTTTTTGATTTCCCCGTTCACTTCTTTAACCGCTTGAAAATGACGATTATCGGCACGCTCCGGTAAGATGAGCTTTCCGTTATCAAATTCAAACTTCCCTACACCGTAGATGTAGATTTTCCCCTTGAAAAGCCGACTAATGTGTTTAGCAATCATACTTGGCGTATAGCGCTTAAACAGTCTCATAAAATGATATCCTTATTATTCTTCTAGCAGTGCGGATTATATAAACTTCCCTCTCATATTATTGTGATAAGGCGAGAGGATTATGCATATTCAACTGATATGTTTGGATATTTGTGCTGCCTTAGGCAGATATTAAGACAAATACCCGAGTTAGCGTGATGGGCTCCCCAAAGTTAATCAAAGCGATGAACCAAGCCACCTAACTCTGCGACCTATTTAGCCGGAAAATTGTGACATTTTTAAGAATAGCGTGCATTTCATAAAAGAGTGTTAATTTTTTGTAAATAAAAATTAAAAAAATGCCCGCTACAGAATGAACGGGCGAATAGTCACAGATGCATTACACAAAAAGTGGATGTCCTGAAACAATCAGTGGATACACTTTTTTGTTGGAGAAGGCGTTAAGCGAATGAATGTTCACTTCAACATTTAACCAACAGGGATACTCTACGGTAAAAAACACCCTGTGACTATTTATGTTTTATTTGTGAATAAAAATTCTAAGTTTGGTGTTTGTACTTTAGATTAGCATCGCAATAAAATGTAACGTTACATTGCTGTGCTTTAATTATTGCGACAAATTGGCGCAATGGTTGGTTGGCACAGCGTGATCAGGTCATCACTGCGTAATGAAATACCCAGCATGGCATGACCGCTGCTAATGGTAATGACCGTTTGATGCGTTAATTGCACATCAAATACGACGGGTATTGGAGTCCTAAGTAATAAAGGAGAGACAGTACCAGGCTGATAACCAGTAATAAGAGCCACATTGTTTGAATCGACGCAGGTCATTCGTCGGCAATTGAATAGGCTTCGTACTTTTTTAGGGTCGACACTTTGATTACCAGGGACGCAGGCTAAAGTGTATTGATCACCCATATCTCTTAATACAATACTCTTCACCATTTGTTCAGGACGTACACCACGCTGTTTTGCCGTATCTTCAATCGTAATTGTGGCGTGCTGTTGAGGCAGCAAGCGGTAATCCACTTGCTGCTGATCAAGGTAACGAGTGACAGGGGTCGATATGGGGTTATTCATCATCAAGTGAATAAGGAAGCGTTTGTAATGACCATGAATGTTCGGGCTGTTCTTTGAGCCTAAATGGGGTGTCTAACTCTAGATCCTTGGATGCGATGATAAGCCCCATGGCTTGTCCATTTTCAAATTGATAATGGCTGAGCAGTTCACCCGCAGAACGCCAGTTTTCTCCAACAGCACGTTCAAGGCTGATTGAGTCGAAACGAGAAAGCGGCTCTTCTGTCGTACCCGTTACGATATACATTGCACGTTTATTGATGCCTCTATATTTGGCTCTTGCAACCGTTTCTTGCCCGGTATAACAGCCTTTGGAGAAGCTAATACCACCCAGAGCATGAAGGTTAAGCGCTTGAGGTATGTGGGCGTTTTGAATGGCTTCATCAACATAGGGCAAAGCAGCTTCAATATCAAAACGTGTCCATAACTCTTCGGTGACTTTTTCGGCATCACTATTATTCACTAGGTCTACAGCGGCTTCTGGTGTGATCAGCAGTAACCAGCGTTGCTGATCTATTTTAATGGCTGTTCCACCGTTAATAGGCCTAACGTCACCCGTTTCTTCGCTTAATCTGTCTATCCATTCTTGGGCATTTGGCCCCATAATGCCCAACGGAATATCTTGAGATTGGTTAATCTCAACTTTCGCAAAAATGGCGTACTTTTTGATCTCCGAAAGTTCGGTTTTGATAGCACTGCTGGGTTGAAACATTGCGTAGCCGTTGTTGTGATGAAACAAGCGAAAAATACTCCATACTTTTCCCTTTGCATCACAATGGGCACCAAAGGTCGATTGATCTTTCTCTAAACCTACGACGTCACAGGTGACTTGACCTTGTAAGTACGATTTTTTGTCATCGCCTATCATGGTAATCGCTCCCCACGAACTTAGGTGGGTTAGCATTAATGATGGTAGCGAGGTTTCAGGTGAGATTGAAAGTGTATTGAATTGTTGCTGCCAGTCCATGTTATCGTCCTAGATACAAATGTGAGAGGTTTCTTCCTCTATGGTAATCTCAGTTCATGGTTAGGTCCATTCAAGAATGAGAGACGTGGCGATACAATGTCGATAATCTTTTTTGTTCGAGAGAAAGGACTGTGACTGGGATAATAGTTGTCTGCCGCAGGGATTGGTACACTCATTGCCAGTGAATACACAGTAGGGAATCATCCATGTACACCACAGAACAAAAAGCACGCGTTAAGTGGGCATGCCGTCGAGGAATGCTAGAACTTGATGTCGTTATTATGCCTTTTTTTGAAGAGTGCTTTGAATCGTTAAACTTTAATGAGCAGCAAGATTTTGTTTCTCTGCTTGAATGTGATGATCCAGATCTCTTCACATGGGTTATGGGTCATGGCCGCAGTGAGAACCTAGGCCACGCATCTATCGTGGATAAAATTGTTGCCCATAACCTCTCAAAAGTTCGTTAACGCGACAGCGAAACCTTCTTTTTATGCCTTCGCTATTAATACCATTTTCTTGTTATTGATGGCGTGGCTAGTGATTATTTCTTCCATCCCTTTCGTTCTTACTTTTGTTCTATTGTTGTCTCTGATTTTCCTCTTTTGGCATTCAGGTTTTATGCCGCGTTCTATTCGTGGAGAGTTCCGCCTGAGCGAACATGGTGTATTGGAGTATCAACAGGAAAAATACCCAATCAGATACGCTGTTTTAAATGTTGCGTTTGTGGGGGTGGTTCTCCACTTCGCAGACAACCGGCGCTTTCTATTATGGAGAGACAGTGTTTCTGATGATGAATATCGCAAACTGCTCATGGAAATAAGAAAAGCGCACCACGATTAGTCTCGGGATGCGCTTTTGACATTGGAAAAGGGGGAGTTCAGACGACTGAAACCCTAAGATGCATTCTTGGTTTTGGGATCCAAAATGGTTGGACCGCTCTCTTTCGCCAGCTCGGGGTAATCCAATGTGTAGTGCAGGCCTCGACTCTCTTTACGTTGCATCGCACAACGAACCATCAATTCCGCTACTTGGAGTAAGTTTCTCAGTTCCAATAGATTGTTTGACACTCTAAAGTAGCTGTAATACTCATGCGTTTCTTGCTGCAATAATTGAATGCGGCGCAGTGCTCGCTCTAAGCGCTTGTCGGTACGTACAATGCCCATGTAATCCCACATAAAGAGACGCAACTCATGCCAGTTATGTTGTATAACGACCTCTTCATCTGAATTACTCACCTGGCTTTCATCCCATGCCGGTAAGCTAGGTGGCATGCTCGCTTGGTCTATTTGAGCGACGATATTTTTGGCAGCAGCCCAAGCGTACACGACACATTCAAGCAATGAATTCGATGCCATACGGTTTGCCCCATGAAGGCCTGTATAGCTGACTTCACCAATCGCATACAATTGAGAGAGATCCGTTTTGCCCGATTGATCGACAATAACCCCTCCGCAGGTATAGTGTGCGGCTGGGACAATCGGAATGGCTTCCTTAGTCATATCAATACCAAGGTCTTGCAAGCGCATGTGAATGGTCGGGAAATGTTTTTCGATAAAGTCGGCCGGTTTGTGGCTGATATCGAGATACATACAATCGGCGCCGAGGCGTTTCATTTCAAAATCGATTGCTCGGGCAACCACGTCTCGAGGGGCCAGTTCACCGCGCTCATCAAAATCTTTCATGAAGCGAGTACCATCTGGGCGCAGCAGATAAGCCCCTTCTCCACGAAGAGCTTCCGTCAGTAGGAAGTTTCGAGCTTCTGGGTGAAACAAACAGGTTGGATGAAACTGATTAAACTCCAGGTTCGCGACTCGACAACCGGCTCGCCAAGCCATCGCGATACCGTCACCAGAAGAAACATCAGGATTGGATGTATATTGATAAACCTTAGACGCACCACCGGTCGCAAGTACGACGAACTTACTTCTTACCGTCTCCACATGCTCTTCGTTTCTATTCCAGATATAAGCACCAACGACTTTATTGGCGTCACCACCAATTTTGTCTTCAGTAATGAGATCTAAAGTGTTATGGCGCTCTAGGATTTCAATATTAGGATGACGAAGGACGTTTGCTTGCAAAGAGGTTTGCATTGCCATGCCGGTTGCATCGGCAGCATGAAGGATTCGACGATGGCTATGGCCGCCTTCTCGGGTGAGATGGTAACGCGGTTTATCGTCGGTATCATCTTCTACGCGATCAAAGGGCACACCACCATCTATCAGCCATTGAACGCACTCTTTTGCATTCTCTGCGATAAATCGGACGGTGCCTTCTTCACAAAGCCCTGCGCCAGCCACTTTTGTATCTTGCACGTGCGATTCAATACTGTCTGATTCATCGAAGACAGCGGCTATCCCACCTTGAGCATAATAGGTGGCCCCTTCACTGAGAGGGCCTTTGCTCAATACAATGACTTTTCCATGCTCAGCGACGCGAAGAGCTAAAGACAAGCCAGCTGCGCCACCTCCTACCACTAATACATCACACTGATGTTCACGGTTTGCGTTCATAAGTCTTTTAAAATCCCGAACTGTATAGAGTCATCCAACTCTCTATTTAAATACGCAACAATGCGTCATATTCGATGTATCTTATCACTACATTAAGCGCAATACTTTGTAAATCCGATTGCTTTTAATCAATATCAGCTTCAAAATTCTCTCACTGAATAAGTGACGAGCACATCACACTGTAAATTATTATTTGTCATTATTTTAAGAAAGTTTTGAACTTTCCTTTTACTACTGAGTCACAATAGTGCTCATGTAGGCAGTGGTGTCAATACTACAATGTGCATTATGAATACTCATATCTGTGAGGATAAGAGTGAATAACAATAGGAGTACACGCTCGAATGAACGAGCAGCTTACCGATCAGGTCTTGATTGAGCGAGTTCAGAGTGGAGATAAGCAAGCATTCAATTTACTGGTTTTGAGATACCAAAACAAAGTATGCAATCTTATTTCTCGGTATGTGAGCAATTCTGGCGATGTAGCCGATGTGGCCCAAGAGGCTTTCATCAAAGCGTATCGAGCCATTCCCACCTTTCGTGGTGAAAGTGCGTTCTATACCTGGCTATACCGTATTGCTGTTAACACTGCTAAAAATCACATTGTTGCCCAAGGACGAAGACCTCCTGCGACTGATGTTGATGCTGAAGATGCTGAATACTATGAAACGGGCAGTGCGCTAAAAGAAATATCGAACCCTGAGAACTTAACGTTGTCCAATGAATTGAAACAAGTGGTTTTTAGCGCGATAGAAGCACTGCCAGAAGATTTAAAAACCGCGATGACGCTACGAGAGCTAGATGGCTTAAGTTATGAAGAAATCGCAGAAGTAATGGATTGCCCCGTAGGAACGATACGCTCACGTATCTTCCGTGCTCGTGAAGCGGTGGAAAAGAAAATAAAGCCTCTTTTGCAGCGTTAGTACTAGTAATAAAATGGTGAAAATAATGGCTGACCAAGAAAAACTTTCAGCACTCATGGATGGAGAAGTGGTCGATAAAGCTCTGATTTCAGAGATTCAACTCGATCAAGAATGTCTAGATACCTGGAAAAATTACCATTTGATTGGTGATGTAATGCGTGGTGACACGCCGAAGGTTGCGGAGTGGAACATTGCTGGAAGTGTCGCATTAGCTCTCGAAGATGAGCCAACGCATACCTCGTTGACGCATAGCTTATTAAATAGCAACGTTTCAGAGTTAGCTACACACAGAGAAACTCAACCAACGCCGAGCCAAGCAAAACGCTATTTGCCTGACTGGATGCCTCAATTTGGGCAAGTGGCTGTCGCAGCCTGTGTCTCATTGGCCGTCATATTTGGTGTGCAACAGTACTCTGGTGCAGAGTCCTCATCGGCGGAACAGTTTCCTGTATTACAAACGATTCCTTTATCAGGCAGTGTTGAGCCTGTGAGTTTGAGTCGCGAATCCGTAGGAAAACAGAATCAAAATGTGAATGTTCAAGAGCAGCGCCGTCGTGTTAACGCAATGCTTCTCGATTACGAGTTACAGCTAAGGCTGAACAGTGAATATTCAGATGGCGACATCATTGAACCGGTAATTGAATGAAAAAAATCCTGATCAGTGCTCTGACGCTGCTCAGTTTGAATGTCAATAACGCCTTTGCAGAATCTTCTTCTGCAGAGGCTTTGTTGCATCAAATGAATGAAGCAAGTCAGCAGTTAAATTACGAACTCTCTTATGTTCTGATCAAAAAGAATAGCATTGAACCTTTGCTGTATCGTCACGCTCGAAGTGAATCCCAGCAGCTTGCCCATCTCGTTTATCTCAGTGGCCCTGTTCGTGAGGTGATACGTCGTGGTGATGAGGTCAGTTACATTGAACCTGGCGTAGAGCCATTTACTATTGAGTCAGGGAAGATGGTCGCACCGACGATTCCACTGCTCAACACAAGTATCGATCATTTGAGTGAACATTATGACTTCATTACCGTTGGTCGGGCGAGAGAAGCAGGAACGGCTTGTCAGGTTTTACGTATCGTACCAAAAGACGGTTTAAGGTATTCCTATGTCTTATGGGTCGATGAGAAAAATAGTCTCCCACTTAGAGCTGATTTGGTTGATCGAGATGGCGAAGTATTAGAGCAATATCGTACGATTTCCTACTCAATTAACGATCAAATTGAAGGTATTCTTAGTGGTTTGAAAGATGCTCAATTACCAGAGGTTATCTCCTTGCCAAAAGGCAATGTGAAACAAACATTCTGGAGTGTTGGCTGGATACCGAGTGGCTTTGAATCTAAAGAGCTTAATCGTTACCGAATGGCTGTGACTGATCGAATGGTTGAAAGCCAAATGTATTCAGATGGCCTATTTAGCTTTTCAGTCTACGTCTCAGACAGCGATGATCACTCTTTGAAAGGGCAACTCGTTCGTCAAGGGCGAAGAACGCTTCATAGCTTTGTTAAAGGCCGCTCTGAAATATCTGTGGTCGGTGATATTCCCCCGAGTACCGCCAAGCGTATTGCTCAGTCCATTTCATTTAATGAGATTAAGGCGGCAACCCAATGATGACAGCTTTGGCCACCGTTGCTGCGGTGCATAATAATGACCAAGAATACATTCTTGAGCTGAGCTGCGATCAACAAACCAGTTGTTCTAGCTGCGCCTCAAAACAAAGTTGTGGAACGGGGATTGTGAGTAAAGCCGTGGGGGCTAAGGCGCTTTCTTGGAGGGTCGCTAGCCTTAAACCGGCGAATAAAGGGGATGTTGTTGAAATTGGTTTTCCTGAAAAAACACTGCTGCAATCAGCGGCAACCATTTATTTAATTCCTCTGTTCTCGTTAATACTCGGTGCCATTTTAGGGCAGTTGCTACTTGTTCCTTACTTTCAAGTGGGGGAGCCAGGTGTGATTGCCAGTGCGTTTTTATTTGCCTTTGCTGGGTTTAAGCTAGCAAAGCACAAGGCCCTGAAATTGGAGCAAGCCTCTGAGCAGCAGGTGATTTTACTTCGAACCCTTGGCGGGGCCATTATTCAAACCGCAAATAAGAGTGCGAATTGATTAGAAATTGGGTAGAATCTGCCAACTTGATTGAAATGCAGCCTCAGGCCGCTTTCATATTATTCCCATTTTCAACGAGTTTAGTCACCCCAAGCCTATGAAGCACATTCGTAATTTTTCGATTATCGCCCATATCGACCACGGTAAGTCGACCCTTTCAGACCGTCTAATCCAAGTTTGTGGTGGATTAAGTGAACGTGAAATGGACGCTCAAGTTTTAGATTCAATGGATTTAGAGCGTGAACGTGGCATCACCATTAAAGCGCAGAGTGTGACACTCGATTATAAAGCGAAAGATGGTGAAACCTATCAACTTAACTTCATCGATACCCCAGGACACGTAGACTTCTCTTACGAAGTATCTCGCTCTCTAGCAGCGTGTGAAGGTGCATTGTTGGTGGTTGATGCTGGCCAGGGTGTAGAAGCCCAGACCCTAGCGAACTGTTACACCGCGATTGAAATGGATCTGGAAGTGGTGCCAATCTTGAATAAGATTGACTTGCCAGCCGCTGATCCTGAGCGCGTAGCGGAAGAGATTGAAGAGATTGTTGGTATCGACGCGATGGAAGCCACGCGTTGTTCAGCCAAAACAGGCCTTGGCGTTGACGACGTTCTAGAAACTATCGTTAAGCAGATTCCACCACCAGAGGGTGATCCTGAAGGTCCAACGCAAGCACTGATCATTGATTCGTGGTTTGATAACTACCTTGGTGTTGTTTCATTAGTTCGAATCAAAAATGGTTCACTGAAGAAAAATGACAAAATCAAAGTCATGAGTACAGACCAGGTTTGGGGCATTGACCGTATTGGTATCTTTACTCCGAAGCAAGTCGATACTGATGTTCTTCGAACCGGTGAAGTTGGCTGGGTAGTTTGTGGTATTAAAGACATCCTAGGTGCCCCCGTGGGTGATACGCTTACTTTGGCAAAAGGCGGCTGTTCAGAGCGCTTACCGGGTTTCCAAAAAGTGAAACCGCAGGTATACGCAGGCTTGTTCCCTGTCTCTTCCGATGATTATGAAAACTTCCGTGATGCACTAGGCAAACTTAGTCTAAACGATGCGTCGCTGTTTTATGAGCCTGAAAGCTCAGCAGCACTAGGTTTTGGTTTCCGTTGTGGTTTCCTTGGCATGCTGCATATGGAAATCATTCAAGAGCGTCTCGAGCGTGAATACGACTTAGACCTGATCACTACAGCCCCAACGGTAGTTTACGAAGTGGTGCTAAACAAAGGTGAGCTTTTGTATGTAGACAGCCCATCAAAGTTACCCGCAATTAATGATCTTGAAGAGATCCGTGAGCCGATTGCCCGTTGCAATATCTTAGTGCCTTCAGACTATTTAGGTAACGTTATTAGCTTATGTATCGAAAAGCGTGGCGTTCAAGTGGATATGGTGTACCACGGTAACCAAGTTGCCTTGACTTACGATATTCCAATGTCTGAAGTTGTTTTAGACTTCTTTGACCGTTTGAAATCGACTTCGCGTGGTTATGCGTCTCTGGATTACAATTTCCATCGCTATGAAGCGTCAAACATGGTCCGTGTGGATGTACTGATTAATGGCGACAGGGTCGATGCGCTTGCTATCATTACTCACCACGATAATGCGCAAAGCCGTGGTCGTTTATTGGTCGAGAAGATGAAAGAGTTCATCCCTCGACAAATGTTCGATATTGCTATTCAAGCTGCGATTGGCGCGCATATTATTGCTCGTTCTACCGTTAAGCAGTTACGTAAAAACGTTATTGCAAAATGTTATGGTGGCGACATCAGTCGTAAGAAAAAACTACTGAAGAAGCAAAAAGAAGGTAAGAAGCGCATGAAGCAGATCGGTAACGTTGAACTGCCGCAAGAAGCATTTTTAGCCATTCTTCATGTAGGCAAAGATTAACACTTAAAGTACGTGTACTTTGAAGTGACATTATTAAGTGAAAGGGTTTCGGCTCTTTCACTTTCGTATTTTTAGATAAGGGAAGCTAATGGCAAATACATTTTCACTGATTCTAGTCATCGTAACACTGGTTACCGGCATAGTGTGGGCACTGGAAAAGTGGGTTTGGGCTAAGCAGCGCCAACAAAAAATAGACAATGCTGAGGCTGAAACCAATGGATTAGACTCAGCGACGGTTGAAAAGATGCGAACTCAACCTTGGTGGATTGAAAATAGCGTCTCTATCTTCCCTGTGATCGCGTTTGTTTTAGTATTGCGCTCCTTTATCTATGAACCGTTTCAAATTCCATCTGGATCCATGATGCCGACTCTATTGGTGGGTGACTTCATTTTGGTGGAAAAGTTCGCTTACGGAATCAAAGATCCAGTATGGCGCAGCCAGTTGGTGGAAACCGGTAAGCCAGAGCGTGGTGATGTCGCGGTATTCAAGTACCCACCACAACCAAGCATCGATTATATCAAGCGTGTTGTCGGTATGCCGGGTGATACCGTGCGTTATAACGGTAAGAAAGAACTTTGTATTCAGGCGGTCGGTGAGCGTGATTGTAAGCCTGTGCATTTATCGAATGTCGAAGAGAGTGAATTCTCTCAAAATGGTATTAAGCTGATCCGACTGGATGAAAAACTAGGCGCAGTCAAACATCAGATTTTAGTGAATCCATTGAGACAAGACCGCCGCGAAGCGTATCAACCTCGCAGTGGTGTGAGTGAATGGGTTGTTCCACAAGGTCAGTATTTTGTCATGGGTGATAACCGTGACAATAGTGCTGATAGCCGTTACTGGGGTTTTGTTCCTGAAGCCAATTTAGTCGGTAAAGCTGTGGGTATTTGGATTAGCTTTGAATTTGAACGCAGTGACGACAGTGCATTGCCTTCATGGATCCCAACCGGTGTACGATTTAATCGCATCGGTGGTATTAACTAGTCCAGCATAAGCTGGACCCAAACAAGTCGAGAGAGTATGAATTCTCCTATTGAGAAGCTACAAAGAAAGATCGGTTATCAATTCAACGATACCGATCATCTAGAATTAGCACTAACGCATAGAAGTGCTCATGGTAAGCACAATGAACGTCTTGAGTTTCTGGGCGATTCAATTTTAAGTTTTGTGATAGCCGATGATTTGTATCATCGTTTTCCTAAGGTGAATGAAGGCGACATGAGTCGCATGCGTGCTACCTTAGTTCGAGGTCATACATTGGCTGAGCTAGGCCGTGAATTTGAACTCGGAGATTACTTAAAATTAGGTCCAGGTGAGTTAAAGAGTGGTGGCTTTCGCCGCGATTCTATTCTCGCTGATGCAGTAGAAGCTATTATCGGCGCCGTGTATCTAGACAGCGATACAGAGCAGGTTCGTCAGGTTATTTTAAGCTGGTACAAAACACGCTTAGATGCCATTGAACCCGGTGTATCGCAAAAAGATCCTAAAACACGCCTTCAAGAGTTCCTTCAAGGTCGAAGAAAGCCACTCCCTGAGTACATAGTGACTAATATTAAAGGTGAAGCACACAACCAAGAATTTACCGTGTCGTGTGAAGTGGCAGGCCTCGGACAGCCTGTTATTGGAAAAGGTACCAGTCGTCGCAAAGCAGAACAAGCGGCAGCTGGAACAGCATTAGAGCAATTGACCAATGGCTGATAACGAATTTGATATTGATGCGTATTTCGCGTCAAGCAACACACCAAGCACTCCTGAAAATCAACATTGTGGCTTTGTTGCCATTGTTGGTCGCCCAAATGTTGGAAAATCAACACTGTTGAACCACATTTTAGGCCAGAAAATTTCGATTACTTCTCGTAAGCCACAGACAACACGCCACCGTATTATGGGCGTTGAAACTGAAGGTGACTATCAAGCGATTTTTGTCGATACCCCAGGGCTTCACATCGAAGAAAAACGCGCGATCAACCGCTTGATGAACCGCGCTGCGAACAGCTCTTTAAGTGATGTCAACTTAGTCTTCTTCCTTGTCGACGGTACCCATTGGACTGAAGACGATGAAATGGTGTTGAACAAGCTAAGAAAAGCCGATTATCCCGTTGTGCTGTGTATTAACAAAGTTGATAACGTTCAAGATCGCAACGATGTTATGCAGCACATGATGAAAGTCTCTTCAAAGATGGATTTCCTCGATGTGGTGCCTATTTCGGCTAAGCTGGGTAAAAATGTGGATGTGTTACGTAAACACGTAAAAAATCATTTACCAAAAGCTAAGCATCACTTCCCTGAAGAGTACGTCACCGATCGATCTCAACGCTTTATGGCGTCTGAAATTATCCGCGAAAAGTTGATGCGTTTTACTGGCGATGAATTGCCATATTCAGTCACCGTTGAAATTGAACGTTTTGACTACAATCCGGACAACGATGGTTTTCATATCAATGCTCTAATTTGGGTTGAACGTACCGGTCAGAAAAAAATGGTGATTGGTAAAGCGGGTGAAAAACTCAAAACTATCGGTCGTGAAGCGCGTCTTGATATGGAAGAGTTATTTGGCCGTAAGGTTTACCTAGAAACTTGGGTCAAAGTGAAATCCGGTTGGGCAGATGATGAGCGAGCTTTACGTTCATTAGGCTATATTGACGATTTATAATACAGCAATAATCGATAACACGATTTGTTTTTGCTAGATAAAAGAGAGAGTATTAACTCTCTCTTTTTGTATCTTTAATAGGGTGGCGGTATGAGTGAAGGACTACAGCGATGTTTTGTATTGCATCGTCGCCCTTACAGTGAATCAAGCTTAATACTGGATGTGTTTAGCGAAGAATACGGCCGAGTCACTTTGATGTCGAAAGGGGCTCGTAGCAAGCGTTCTAATCTAAAAGGTGCTCTTCAACCTTTTACACCTCTGTTGTTGAAGTGGTCGGGCAACAGTTCAATGAAGACCCTTCGTCAAGCGGAACCGATCAGCCTTGGCCTGCCATTGTCCGGTATTAACCTGTATTCTGCGATGTACGTTAACGAGCTTGTTGGACGGGTTCTTGTTGCCGAAGTTGCCATGCCGTCTTTGTTCCATGACTACCTGCACGCACTGACTGAGTTAGCACAAAGCGATAATCCAGAGCCCGCCTTAAGGCGTTTTGAACTTGCCTTGCTCTCAGCACTCGGTTACGGGGTCGACTTTATGCATTGTGCAGGAACAGGAGAGCTTGTTGAACCTACTATGACTTATCGGTATCGTGAACAACAAGGGTTTATTGCCTCGGTGAGAAAAGACCACTTTTCATTTTTAGGTGACGAGTTAATTGCGATCAGTGAACGTCGATTTACCACCAAAGAGCAGCTGAAAGCAGCAAAACGCTTTACACGAATAGCCTTAAAGCCTTATCTTGGCGGCAAACCATTAAAAAGCCGGGAATTGTTCTTACCTCGAATAGGCATTCCCAAAGCAAGGAGTATTGGAAAATGAGCTCAATTTATCTTGGGGTAAACATCGATCATATCGCTACTTTACGCAACGCACGTGGCACTAAGTACCCAGATCCCGTCCATGCCGCTGAAATTGCTGAGCGCGCAGGAGCAGATGGCATTACCATTCATCTTCGTGAAGATCGTCGTCATATTGTCGATCGTGATGTTCGCCTTTTGCGCGAAACGTTGCAAACACGAATGAACCTAGAAATGGCCGTGACTGATGAAATGGTGGGCATTGCATTAGAAACAAAACCAGAGTTTGTTTGTCTTGTGCCTGAAAAACGTGAAGAGTTGACAACGGAAGGTGGATTAGATGTCGCCGGTCAACTTGAGAAAATTAAAGCAGCAACAGAGAAATTGACCAACGCGGGTATTAAGGTTTCTTTGTTCATTGATGCCGATAGAGAACAAATCGACGCAGCAAAAGCGACGGGGGCCCCTTATATCGAATTGCACACCGGTCATTATGCCGAAGCAAAAACCGAAGCTGACCAACAAGATGAATTGAAGAAGATTGCCGCCGCTGCGAGCTACGCCGATGACTTAGGCATTGTTGTTAATGCTGGGCATGGTTTGACGTATCACAATGTTGCTCCTATTGCGGCGCTGCCTGAGATTTATGAACTGAATATCGGTCACTCCATTATGGGCAGAGCGGTGTTTGATGGTTTATCTAAATCGGTTGCAGACATGAAAGCCATCATGCAAGCCGCTCGAGGTTAACAGCCATGTCCATTCTTGGTTTAGGAACCGATATTGCCGAGATTGAACGCATTGAAAAAGCCCTCTCCCGATCAGGAGAGGCTTTTGCACAAAGAATACTGACGAATTCTGAGATGGAATCGTATCGGGGTTTAAAACAGAAAGGGCGCTTTTTAGCTAAGCGTTTTGCCGCTAAAGAAGCCGCATCAAAAGCGCTGGGTACGGGCATTGCTCAAGGCGTATCTTTTCAAGATTTCAATATCAGTAACGATCAACTCGGCAAACCGATGTTATCGCTTTCTAATAAAGCCCTCGAACTGGCAGACAAAATGGGGGTGACCCACATTCACCTGACGATTTCAGATGAACGTCGGTATGCAGTAGCAACGGTTCTACTAGAATCTTAACCCTCTAAGTGCAATTTCGCCGAGGCTAGTACTTTATCCATTTCATCTTGAAGTTCAAACAGTTCAGGTTCGACGTCTTCGATACTCTTTCCTGAACGAAGTGCGGTTTCAAGAGCGGCACAAACATGTTTAAGTTTAGGGACACCACAATAAGAGCAACTTCCGTGCAACTTATGAATATGATGAATAAGATCGTGAGTCTCTTCTTGGTCCTCTTCTAACGCCGCATTAATATACTCATACACTTCAGGAATATAACTCACTAGCATGGTGAGCATCTCTTTTGCTAAATCTTCTTTATTTGCGGCTTGTTTTAACGCAGCTTGCCAATCAATGATAATGGTTTGGTTACTCGTTGTATCATCCGAACGCTTCGTATCGGTCGCAAGCGGCGGGTTAATGTTGTTATCCGACAGGGAAATATCGAGTTTCTCTACGTCACTCTCTGAGGTGTTTGGATTCCAGTGAACCAAAACTTGTTGCAACACGTGTTCTTCAATCGGTTTGGTTAAGTAATCATCCATACCGGCATTAAGTAGACGTTCTCTTTCTCCGGCCATTGCGTGGGCCGTGACGGCAACAACAGGTGTGTTGGCGTTGAGCTCAGTTTGTTTGATTTTATGGCATGCCGTGACGCCATCCATATGAGGCATTTGAATATCCATAAGCACGATATCAAAGGCATGATTCTCTGCTTGCTGCACAGCATCTTTACCGTTGGTACAAGCGATAATACTTTCCACTCGCTCTTGCAGTAGCGCAGTAATCAGCTTCAAGTTCGCGGGATTATCATCAACAGCCATGACTTTTAAGGGGAGCGTCTCATGGTAAGTCTGCTCTATGGCCGGTAACAGCGTGGGTGGTTGATTCGCTATCATCGTTTGAAGGAGCTTTTTACGAGACAAAGGCTTAGTAATACATTGAACATCATGAGTTTGAATAAGATGATCGGCCAGGGCCAATTCGGTACTAGGCGTACCCACTATCACGTTAGGTGACACGGTCTTGGCTTTTTCTACCCATTCTGCAATGGTGTCCACAGCGGCATTTTTATTCGGTGCCAGATTGAGAATGACGTAATCATAGCGTTCATTTTCTTCAGGCATCGACGAGCGATAAGTGACAATTAAGCCTTCTTGAATCAGCGTTTGCTGGATCACCGAGGCTGCTTGCATGTTCGGCTCAATGAGTAATAAATGCTGCTGTTCTAAGACCTTGGCATCGATGAGGGCGCTCAATGGCATATCGGTAGCATGAAGTCTCAAAGTAAACCAGAAGGTTGATCCTTGGTGCAGGCGGCTGGTTAGGCTGATTTCTCCTCCCATCTGACTCACCAGTTTCTGGGTAATAACCAAACCAAGCCCTGTACCGCCATAGCGACGGGAAATACTCGCATCAGCTTGGCTAAAGGCTTGGAATAATTGCGCCTGTTGTCGTTCAGAGATACCGATACCCGTATCTTTGACCATAAACTGCAACTCAACCAAGTCGTCTTTTTGTGAACGAAGCTCAACACTGATATCGATATTGCCTCGTTCTGTAAATTTAATGGAGTTGCCAACCAGATTGGTCAGTACTTGCTGAATTCGCAGGGGATCGCCCACCAGACCAACGGGTATTTTAGGATCGATTTTGAGCGTCAGTTCTAAGCCTTTTTCGTGAGCCGATGTCGCCTGCAAGTTGACGACTTCTTCAAGGCTGTCTTGGAATTCAAATGGGATATTTTCGAGTGCCAGTTTTCCCGCTTCCAGTTTAGAAAAATCCAAAATATCATTGATAATGCTCAACAGGTTATTGGCCGATTTTTCAATAGTCTGTAGGTAATCTGTTTGGCTGTTGGTTAACTGAGTTTTGAGCATCTGTCTAGTGAAACCAATAACACCATTCAGCGGTGTTCTCAGTTCGTGGGACATATTGGCAAGAAACTCAGATTTTACTCGCGCCGCTTCTTGAGCCCGTTTCTTCGCAATATCTAACTCTACGTTCTGAATTTCTAACTGTTCAAGTGTTTCTCGAAGATCAGACGTAGCCTGGTCAATGCTGTGCTGCATTTCACTGTGGTAGGCCGACAGGGATTCCGCCATGGCATTGATGCCATTTTTCAATGAGTCCAATTCACCGTGCATCTTACCTTCGATACGCACATCAATGTGTCCGCGTCGAATACGCTGAATCATATTTTTCATGTGCTCAATAGGGCGTGTCACATCGTGCATCAAGCGCATTGCAAAAATGGCAGAAAGCCCTAGCCCAAGCAGTAGAATTAAGACCGAAAGCAGGATCTCTTGATATTGCTGAAGGCGCAAAGAAGAAAGATCCAGCTCGATAGCGATGTAACCGAATGCCTGGCTTTCCCCTTCCCCTTCCAATTCTGTCGCGATGGCCAATCGTGATTCAGGCAAAATAGGGGTTCGCAAAATGAGAGAGTTATCACTCAGTAGTGAAGAGCTATGAAGAGGAATGATCTTATCTTTAGGGAAAGTCAGTGACTCAAAATTAGGGTGGAAATTTGACGTCACAAACAGCTCATGTTTTGCGTCAAAAACAGCAATACTGCGAACAAACTTGGAATTTTTTCGATGAGAATAACTAATGAGACGTCGCACGGCCTCATGGCTTTGATTGCGCATGCCATCTTCACTGGCGATCGCCAAAGGTTCGATTATATTTAACCCAGATTGAATGACTTGCGTCTCGAGATCGTGGTAACGATTGAAAGAAAAGAAACTGCTGAGTAACAAGCCAATTATTAGGGTTGGCGCGAGAGTAAGAGTAATAACTCGCGCTCGTAAACCATATCTAGTCATTATTATCTAAACATCGCGGGTTGGATATGGGAAAATAACCCGCAAAGCGAATTATTAAGCTAATTTGCTAGCTTAATCAAGTCGACACCATTCGACAATATGCCCAGTGAGAAATAGTGATGCTGGGGGTAAATTAATCAGCAATAACGACTTTGGGCACTTAGAGCATGGCACGTTTTTTCCAACCAAAAAAGAAAACTCAAATAGAAACAAAACATCAGTCAGTATTGGTTGAAAAGCTCGATAACCTCGGCTCGGGAATCGCTCACTTCAATAAAAAGCCTGTTTTTATCGATCAAGCGTTGCCAGGTGAAAAAGTCGTGGTTCAGCTGACGGAAAGTAAAAGTAAATTTGCTCGAGCCCAATTGATAAAAGTCCTTGAGCCTAGCGCTCAGCGTGTGGATCCATTTTGTTCTTACTATAAAGAGTGCGGCGGTTGTAACTTACAGCACTTAGAACATTCAGCGCAGCGTGACTATAAGCAGCAGTCACTTAGCCAACTCATGAGTAAATTTGCAGGACAAAAACTGGCTTTATCTCCAATGCTTTCTGCTGATGACAAAGGGTATCGACGCCGTGCACGAATCAGCGTATTTGTGGACAAAAAAACGCGAAAACTTCAGTTTGGTTTTAGAAAAAAACAGAGTAAACAGATCGTGAATATCGACCACTGTGGAGTGCTTGAACCTTCGTTAAGTGCATTGCTGCCAGAGCTGAAATTACTCCTTTCTCAGTTTAAAAAGCCAGAAACATTAGGGCATGTCGAATTGGTCAAGGCGGATAATGGCATCGTATTGGTATTGCGCCATCTCCAACCGTTAGCAGAAAAGGATAGCCATGCTTTGACTGAACTCGCGAAGCGACATCACGCGACTCTGTACTTAATGCCAAGTAATGATCAGTTGGATTTAGTCTCAGGTGAGCCGGCTTATTACCAGGATGCAGGGGTTAAGATGTCTTTTATGCCTAATCACTTTATTCAGGTAAACCAAGACGTGAATGCCCAAATGGTTGAGCAAGCGATGGATTGGCTTGATCTTTCCAGCCAAGACAGAGTGCTCGACCTATTTTGTGGCTTGGGGAACTTTAGCTTACCCATTGCTCAGAAAGTGGATGCTGTGGTTGGGGTTGAAGGGGTTGAAGAGATGGTGGCTCAAGCGAGTAAAAACGCCATGGACAATGGGCTGGATAATGCCCGTTTTTATCAAGCAAACTTAGAGCAGGATCTGATCACACAACCTTGGGCCGAAGAAAAATTTGATAAAGTCCTTCTTGACCCGGCCAGAGCAGGAGCGAGTGGGATCGTTGATCAAATTTCACAATTTGGCGCCCAATGCGTTGTTTATGTTTCTTGCAATCCTGCTACCCTTGCTAGGGATAGTCAGAGCTTACTTGAACAGGGCTATCAACTGACCAAATTAGGTGTGTTGGACATGTTTCCTCATACCAGTCATTTAGAGTCTATGGCTCTGTTTGAAAAATAGAACCAATCAACAAGAACTAATCACCAAAAGATCAGTCGAAAACATAATAATATTTTCTAGGATGAAAAGATGGTTGCGGTAAGAAGCGCGCATTTAAACCCAAACGAGCAGTTTGATTTAGATAACTGGGTGGCTAGCCTAGGACAAGACAAGAATATTACCAAGCGACTTAAAGAAGTTTACCGCCATTGTGAAACCGTGGTGGAAGGTCGTGAAGATGCGCAGTTGCTATTATGGCGCGGGCGTGAAATGAACGAAATTTTAGTGACTTTGTCGATGGACAAGGCCACGTTAGTCGCTGCCCAGCTTTTCCCGTTAGTGTCGGCTGGTGCCTTTGAACGTGAACTCTTTGAAGAGAGTTACGGTAAAGAGACGATTAAGCTGATTGATGGCGTTGAAGAAATGGCCGCTCTTGGTCAGTTGAACGTGACACTTGAAGGCAGTGCCGCTTCCAACCAGGTTGATAATGTTCGGCGGATGTTACTGGCGATGGTCGACGATTTTCGTTGTGTCGTTATCAAACTGGCAGAGCGAATTTGTAATCTTATTGAAGTCAAAAAAGCCCCGGATGACGTGCGTAGAGCGGCAGCAAAAGAGTGTGCCAACATTTACGCGCCATTGGCGAACCGGCTGGGGATCGGCCAGCTAAAGTGGGAAATTGAAGATTATGCTTTCCGTTACCAGCAGCCCGAAACGTACAAACAAATTGCCAAACAACTGTCGGAACGTCGCATTGTCCGTGAGCAGTACATCACTGATTTTGTTGATGACTTAACGTCTGAAATGACGGTGTCTAGCATCAATGCTGAAGTCAGTGGCCGACCTAAACATATTTACAGCATTTGGCGGAAAATGCAGAAAAAGAGCTTAGAGTTCGATGAGCTTTTTGATGTTCGCGCCGTGCGAATCATTGCCGATCAATTGCAAGATTGTTACGCCGCATTGGGTGTTGTCCATACGAAATACAAACACCTTCCTAGTGAGTTTGATGACTATGTCGCCAACCCCAAACCCAATGGTTATCAGTCTATCCATACCGTCGTTTTGGGACCTGAAGGTAAAACCATAGAGATTCAGATCAGAACCAAACAGATGCATGAAGATTCTGAGCTAGGTGTGGCGGCGCACTGGAAATACAAAGAGGGCGCGTCGACAGCTCGAAGCGGTTACGACGAAAAGATCACCTGGCTGCGTAAACTGATCGACTGGCAAGAAGAGATGTCAGATTCAGGTGAAATGCTGGATGAAGTTCGAAGCCAAGTTTTTGATGATCGCGTTTATGCCTTTACGCCTCGCGGAGATGTGGTTGATTTACCCATGGGGGCAACGCCACTGGATTTTGCCTACCACATTCACTCAATGGTTGGTCACCGTTGCATTGGTGCCAAAGTCGCGGGTCGTATTGTTCCATTTACCCATAAACTCACCATGGGTGATCAAGTAGAAATCATTACCCAGAAAGAACCTAACCCTTCTCGTGACTGGCTAAACCCAACCTTAGGTTTTGTTCATTCGGGGCGGGCGCGCGCTAAGATCAATGCGTGGTTTAGAAAACAAAGCCGAGAGAAAAACCTAGAAGCAGGTAAAGAGATTCTAGAGGCTGAATTAGCAAAGGTTGGTGCGACTCTAAAACATGCACAGGAATATGCCTTAAAACGGTTTAACGTCAATACAACCGATGAGCTTTACGCGGGTGTTGGCAGTGGCGATTTGCGGATTAATCAGGTGGTTAATCACATTAACGCATTAGTAAATAAGCCCACGGCAGAAGAAGAAGATCAACAAGCTCTGGAACGATTGCAAGAGGCAGAAAATAAACCGGTTGTGCACAGTCGTCCAAAGAAAGATGCGGTCGTTGTTGAGGGCGTTGATAACTTAATGACGCATTTAGCGCGTTGTTGTCAGCCTATTCCTGGGGATGACATTAAAGGGTATATCACTCAAGGCCGAGGTATTTCTGTTCACCGAGCTGACTGTGAGCAGCTGGCGGAGCTGAACCACCACGCACCAGAGCGTATTATCGATACAGTGTGGGGAAGTGGCTTTGTCGGATCTTACATCTTAACGGTACGCATTGAAGCGATGGAGCGAAGCGGATTATTGAAAGATATTACCTCGTTACTCGCGAACGAAAAAATCAAAGTCACCAGCATGAAGAGTCGCAGTGATTACAAGCGACAGCTTTCAATCATGGATTTTGACTTAGAGCTGAGTAATATCGAGATTTTGGGCAGAGTCACACAGCGCGTAGAGCAATTGAAAGATGTGATGAGCGTGAAACGTCTAGGCTAATTTTTACGCTGTATTTAGCACCTTAACTGCGCTAGCGATCGAGTAAAAAATATCAGAGACAATAATGGAATAAAGGTGAGTGGTTTTGGCTGCTCACCTTTTTGTTTAGAGGAATAAGAGAAATGAGTCATCCAATTGAACAGTTAGAACAAATAATGGCGACGCTACGTGATCCTGACAATGGTTGCCCTTGGGATCAAAAGCAAACCTTCGACACCATTATTCCTCACACCATAGAAGAGACCTATGAAGTGGTGGATGCGATTCATAATCGAGACTGGCCAAATTTAAAAGAAGAATTGGGTGATCTTCTGTTTCAAGTGATTTTCTATAGTCAAATAGCAAAAGAACAAGCGCTGTTTGATTTTTCAGATGTGGTGGAAACGGTGAATGAAAAGCTCACTCGTCGTCACCCACATGTATTTTCAGACGTTCAATTTGACAGCGAAGAAGCGATCAACGCCAATTGGGAGATTGAAAAAGCGAAAGAGAAAGCGAAAGAGAAAGCGGCCAAGAATCTAGATAGAGCGAAGAACCTCGACGGTGATGATCACCCGCAATGGGACAGCATTTTGGACGCTATCCCTAACTCGCTACCAGCTCTTCCTCGTGCGATTAAAATACAGAAAAAATGTGCTCAATTTGGTTTTGACTGGGACACGTTAGGGCCTGTTGTCGAAAAGGTCCATGAAGAGATTGAAGAGGTCATGGAAGAAGCGCTGCAAGTCGAAGTCGATGCAGAACGAGTAGAAAGTGAACTGGGTGATTTGCTCTTTGCGGTTGTGAATCTTTCTCGTCATTTGGGGCAAAACCCTGAGTCGGCATTAAGCAAAGCAAACCTTAAATTCACCCGCCGTTTTCAGCAGATTGAAGGGCTGGTCAATCAAAAAAGCAAGACGTTAACGGATTTCAATTTGAAGCAACTCGATGCGATGTGGGATGAAGTTAAGCGCTTGGAAAAGTTGAAGAAGAATCAAAAGTAAACCGTATTTTCTGTTTACTAGTGGTTAAAAGTTGACTCATTTTGAATATTGACTAACTTAAAAGTGGTTAAACAATTTGATTTGGAGCAAAAAATAAAAAACCACAGTGTGATAGATTTCACGTTGTGGCGATAAGGGGCTTCTGGTATATTTATACCCCGTCCAGAAGTAGTCCATTTCCCTCATTCAACCAATTTCAGGTTAAACATGACGACAAATTACATTTTTGTTACTGGCGGGGTTGTATCCTCTCTAGGTAAAGGTATTGCAGCAGCATCTTTGGCTGCTATTTTAGAAGCTCGTGGCCTTAAAGTGACCATGATGAAGCTTGACCCTTACATCAACGTTGATCCGGGCACGATGAGCCCAACTCAGCATGGTGAAGTGTTCGTTACCGAAGATGGCGCTGAAACTGACCTTGACCTTGGTCACTACGAGCGTTTCATTCGTACCAAGATGACTAAGCGCAACAACTTCACAGCCGGTCGTGTTTACGCAGACGTTCTACGCAAAGAACGCCGCGGTGACTACCTAGGTGCAACGATTCAGGTTATCCCACACATCACTAATGCCATCAAAGACCGCGTCATTGCCGGCTCTGAAGGCCACGATATAGCTATCGTTGAAGTGGGTGGAACAGTCGGTGATATCGAATCTCTACCATTCATGGAAGCTATCCGTCAGCTAGCGGTTGAACTTGGTCGTGAGCGTGCAATGTTTATGCACCTAACGTTAGTTCCTTACCTAGCTGCCGCAGGTGAAGTGAAAACCAAACCAACACAGCACTCAGTGAAAGAACTTCTGTCTATCGGTATCCAACCTGATATTTTGGTTTGTCGTAGCGACCGTGTTATCCCTGCAAACGAACGTAAGAAAATTGCTCTTTTCTGTAACGTACAAGAAAAAGCGGTTATCTCAATGAAAGACGTAGATTCAATCTACAAAATCCCACAGTTAATTAAAGCTCAAGGTACTGATGACCTAGTGTGTCAACGCTTTGGTATTGATGCGCCTGAAGCGGATCTTTCTGAATGGGAACAAGTTATTTATGAGGAAGCCAATCCAACAGCCGAAGTGACTATCGGCATGGTGGGTAAATACATCGAGCTTCCTGATGCCTACAAGTCAGTGAACGAAGCATTAAAACATGCAGGCTTGAAAAACCGATTAAGTGTGACCATTAAATATGTAGACTCACAAGATGTAGAGTCGAAAGGTTTTGAAACTCTAGAAGGTCTTGATGCTATTTTAGTTCCTGGTGGCTTTGGTGACCGTGGTATTGAAGGCAAGATTTTAGCGGCTCAATACGCTCGTGAAAACAAAGTACCTTATCTTGGTATCTGTCTTGGTATGCAAGTGGCCCTTATCGAGTATGCACGTAATGTTGCAGGTCTTGAAGGTGCGCATTCAACAGAATTTAACAAAGAGACGAAGTACCCTGTAGTAGGATTGATCACTGAATGGGTTGATGGTGAAGGTAAAGTTGAAGAACGTACTGAAACTTCAGATCTAGGTGGTACTATGCGTCTTGGTTCACAGCTTTGTCACCTTGCGAAAGGCACGAAAGCTTATGAACTTTACGGTAGCGCGACGATCCATGAACGTCACCGTCACCGTTACGAAGTGAACAATAACCTTCGTCCACAAATTGAAAAAGCAGGCCTAAAAGTGTCTGGTTTGTCGGCGGACAAGAAGTTAGTTGAGGTTATCGAGAACCCAGAGCACCCGTGGTTTGTGGCCGCTCAGTTCCACCCAGAGTTCACTTCAACCCCACGTGATGGTCACCCACTGTTTGAAGGCTTTGTAAAAGCTGCTGGTGATTATCAACGCGGTGAATTTGAAAAATAAGATTTTGAAGTAAGGAATACAGGCGGCGATATAAGAATTATGTTGCTGCTTTTAATTTGACATTTATATATTCAACGAGAAGGAAACATTCAATGTCTAAGATCGTTAAAGTTCTAGGTCGTGAAATTATTGATTCACGTGGTAACCCAACTGTAGAAGCTGAAGTACACCTAGAAGGCGGTTTCGTAGGTATGGCTGCTGCTCCATCTGGCGCATCTACTGGTTCTCGCGAAGCTCTTGAGCTACGTGACGGTGACAAATCACGTTTCCTAGGTAAAGGTGTTCTTAAAGCTATTGAAGCTGTAAACGGCCCAATCGCTGAAGCTCTAGTTGGTAAAGACGCAAAAGCTCAAGCTGACGTTGACCAAGTGATGATCGACCTTGACGGAACTGAGAACAAATCTAAGTTCGGTGCTAACGCTATCCTAGCTGTTTCTCTAGCGAACGCTAAAGCGGCTGCTTCTGCTAAAGGCATGCCTTTATTTGAGCACATCGCTGAGCTAAACGGTACTGCTGGTCAGTTCTCTATGCCTCTACCAATGATGAACATCATCAACGGTGGTGAGCACGCTGATAACAACGTTGACATCCAAGAGTTCATGATCCAACCAGTTGGCGCTAAGACTCTTAAAGAAGGTCTACGCATCGGCGCTGAAGTATTCCACAACCTAGCTAAAGTTCTTAAGTCTAAAGGCTACAGCACTGCAGTTGGTGATGAAGGTGGTTTCGCTCCTAACCTTAAATCTAACGCTGAAGCGCTAGAAGTTATCGCAGAAGCTGTTGCAGCTGCTGGTTACGAACTAGGTAAAGACGTTACTCTTGCTATGGACTGTGCAGCATCTGAGTTCTTCGACAAAGAAGCTGGCATCTACAACATGAAGGGCGAAGGTAAAACTTTCACTTCTGAAGAGTTCAACCACTACCTAGCTGAGCTAGCGAACAACTTCCCAATCGTTTCTATCGAAGACGGTCTTGACGAGTCAGATTGGGATGGCTTCAAGCACCAAACTGAACTTCTAGGCAACAAGCTTCAAATCGTTGGTGACGATCTGTTCGTTACAAACACTAAGATTCTTGCTGAAGGTATCGAGAAAGGCGTAGCTAACTCTATCCTTATCAAGTTCAACCAAATCGGTTCTCTAACTGAGACTCTAGCTGCTATCAAGATGGCTAAAGACGCTGGCTACACTGCAGTAATCTCTCACCGTTCTGGCGAAACTGAAGATGCAACTATCGCTGATCTAGCGGTAGGTACTGCTGCAGGTCAAATCAAAACTGGTTCTATGAGCCGTTCTGACCGTGTTGCTAAGTACAACCAACTAATCCGTATCGAAGAAGCTCTAGGTTCTAAAGCTCCTTACAACGGTCTTAAAGAAGTTAAAGGTCAATAATTCTACTCGGTTTTTAACCTAACGAATTATTCGCTTAAGGCTTTAAACGCTTCACTTCGGTGAGGCGTTTTTTTTTGCGTGTGACACATTCTTCAAACAGTGCACATTGCCATGTACGAAGGGTGAAACATGAATCAATACAGTGCCATCAGAGTGCTATGGGTCGTCATTGAATCAGAAACATGGCTTTAGAAATAGACTCTTTCTAGGTGAGTTCAATCGCTTCGATACGTCTCTTATCCATTTCAGCTCGGATGTCTTTGCCACTAAAACCATCTGAAATAATATCTTGAACATTGACACTTAACGCCGCTTTATAAGCCGATTCAAAAATAGCCTTTTGAGGGTAATCAATATCTTCAAACCCTGTTCTTCCTCGGCTATCAGCCATGCAGCACAGTAAAATGTCATTGAGCCTTTCGGGCTTGCGCCATACATCAAATTTATTGAGTATTTTTAACTTGGTACTGGCTTTTAATTCATCTGCTCGATGAATGTTGGAATGCTGTTCACAGACAAGTACAGCCAACTCTTTAAACTCATTGGGTACACGAACTCGGTTACAGAGAGTCTTGATCAGCTTGATTCCGGTATGGCAGTGCATTTTATGGCTAGGCCACTCTTTTTCTGGCGTTATTCCTTTGCCTAAATCATGGACTTGCGAAGCAAAGCGCACCGGTAATGAAGGAGAGAGCAACGCCGCTTGTTGGGCCACCATCAAAGTATGTATGCCGGTGTCTATTTCCGGGTGCCACTTTTCTGGTTGTGGCACACCAAATAGGCGAGAAATTTCAGGAATGACAACGTTCAAAGCGCCACATTCTTGTAAAACGGAAAGAAACTCTTGAGGATTATTGGTCGATAGTGATTTATGCCACTCTTGCCAAACGCGTTCTGCGGTTAACTGTTCCAGTTCACCTGAGGCACTGATGGTTTTCATCAGTGCCATGGTTTCAGGGGCAATGGAGAAATCAAGGTGTTTTAGTTTTGCGGCAAAACGAGCCACTCGAAGCACTCTGAGAGGATCTTCAGTAAAGGCATCAGAAACGTGACGTAAGATCCGCTGGTCTAAATCTTTTTGCCCGCCATAAGGGTCGATGTAGTTGCCTTGCTTATCTTGCGCAATGGCGTTGATGGTTAGGTCTCGCCGAAGAAGATCCTCTTCTAAAGTGACGTCAGCAGAGAAATAACACTCGAAGCCTTTGTAACCAGTACCTGTTTTTCGCTCTGTACGAGCAAGAGCGTGCTCTTGTTTTGTTTTAGGGTGGAGAAACACGGGGAAATCTTTTCCAACGGCGCTAAACCCTTGAGCGAGCATTTCATGAGGGCTACTACCAACAACAACCCAGTCTTTGTCATAGACATCGATATTGAGTAATTGATCGCGGACAGCGCCACCGACTAAGTATACTTGCACGTTAAACCCTTGAATGTTTTGTTTGCCATTGGCGTTTACTGTGAGTAATGGTACTTTCTTAACCCACTAAATTATAGAGATGAGAATGATGTATCACGACTTTTTTTCTTTTAGCCAGCCTCCATTCTCCATTGTTCCCAATTCTCGTTATCTATTTTTAAGTCAACGCCATAAAGAAGCTATTCAGCATTTAGAGGCAGGGCTGGGCGAAGGTGGGGGCTTTGCTATGCTCACCGGAGAGGTAGGTACAGGTAAAACCACGGTTGCAAAAGTGATGCTCGCCAACCTCGGCATTGAGACAAAAGCGGGGCTTATTCTGAATCCCACATTCTCTGATGTTGAACTGCTCGAAGCGATTTGTGATGAATTTTCGGTCCCATACCCTAACGCGGCCTCTTTGAAGCAATTGAGCCAAGCCATTTACCAGTTCTTACTGGCAAACCATGCGCAAGGTATTCAAACCTTGCTGGTGATTGATGAAGCTCAGCATTTGGCCGCCGATGTATTAGAGCAACTGCGCTTATTGACTAACCTTGAAACCGACAGCCATAAATTGCTCAAAGTATTGCTGATTGGCCAACCAGAACTTCAGGAAAAACTGAAAGTCCCTCAACTGCGTCAACTGGCACAAAGAATTACAGGTCGTTATCACTTGCTGCCTTTAACGGTCAAAGAAGGCGTTAAGTATATACAGTTTCGTCTTGAAACGGCTGGAGGCGATAGCTCACTGTTTCCGAATAACGGAATGAAGTACATTTCAGTTCAAACGCAAGGGATCCCAAGACTGATCAACCTAGTGTGTGATGCGGCGTTGAAGTCCGCGTATCAGTCGGGAATCAAGCAGCTCAACCTGCCTCTTATTCAGCAGGCTTGTAATGACGTCATGCTATTCCAGCCTTCTTTTGCCCTCACTGACCCAATACCCTCCGTGAGTCGTTATCGTCCTGTTATGATCAGTTTAACCCTTGGTATCATCGCCTCTTTGGGTATTTATTGGTGGGCGCCTCATGGTTTAGATAAGCTGATAGATAATGGGTTTGCAACGGAATCAGTTGCTATTACGCCTCCCCAGATAACTCGGGAAGTTTTCTCACCTCACTTAGAACAGCAGCTTATGCAGTCATCAAGCCTAGAGCAAAGTATCGTAGACTTGTATCAGGTGTGGGGATACCAAGCGAGTGTGCTTGATCAATTGTGCATGCCCTCTGAATCGGCGTTTCGACTTTTTAACTGCGAATATGACGACGGTGTTTGGGAGGACTTACTCGCTTTGAATTTGCCTGTGGTGCTTCATTTAGATATCGGATTGAACGGGAGTTATGCGGTTCTTTATCGGGCACATAATGATGACACCATTGAGCTGTTATTCAACGATCAAAGAGTACGTTTCGATCTGCGGTGGCTTAAATCAATTTGGACTGGAAGGTATCATTATGTTTGGCGATCTGAATTTCAACAAATGTTAAAAAAAGGCATGTCGGGTGAACCTATTTCTCAGTTGGATCGCAAACTGTCTGCATTGCTAGGTGAGAGCGCGAGTAACTCATCAACCTTCGATGAAGGGTTAGAAACAAAAGTAAAAGTATTTCAACGCTGGCAGGGTATAGAAGTGGATGGTATTGCAGGGAAACAAACTCTAAAAGTACTGGAGTTACAGACTCAAGAAAACGCCCCTTCCTTGCAAGCGTCAACGGCGAAAAAGCAGAGCTCGGTTGCTTTAGAGCGTTCGATGATTCGGACTGCGATTATTGACACTTCGGTGGGTCGTGATTCGATGCTTCATTTAGCGAAAGCCAAGTCTGAAGCCGTCATACCAAGTCGATTAGTACTAAGAGAGAGTCACTGATGTCTGAGATATTAAAAGCACTGAAAATTTCAGAACAACATCATCAACGATATGAAGCTTTGCCCAGCAACAAGGTGAGTGCTTCCTCGGCTTCACGACCAAGAGCATCAAGATTGATGGTTGTGATGAGTTTTATTCTGCCAGTGGCGCTAACGGTGACTTGGCTTGGTTATAGCGCTAATCCCCATAAAAACGCGAAGAGTTCCTCAGAGATTCAGGTTATTCCTGACATTATTGAAGTTGAAAGTGGCTTTACGGTATTGCCTCACTTACCGATTACAACCTTAAAAACCACCTACCGCTCAGAGGAACAAATCTCCATTGTAGACACGATACAGACCTTTCCTATAGAGGAAGAAGATGCGCATGCAGAA
The DNA here is from genome assembly GCF_029958905.1 of Vibrio sp. YMD68. Classification (NCBI taxonomy): domain Bacteria; kingdom Pseudomonadati; phylum Pseudomonadota; class Gammaproteobacteria; order Vibrionales; family Vibrionaceae; genus Vibrio; species Vibrio sp. YMD68. The sequence continues at coordinate 448,162 of NZ_CP124614.1, forward strand.
ACAAGTAATACAAGAATCGTGGGGCATGCCACGCAGAAAGAGAAAGCGGAAGAGGCCGATGTTTTAGCTCTTGAGCACCTGTCTGAGCTCGACCTAAGTCAGTTTTCACCCGAGATCGCATTTAGAGTGCAGTCTGTGTTGTCGAATGAAAAGGGAGGCTCTCCGTCCACTGAGGCTTTCAGTGCCAATACCCAAGACACTTCAAGTCAGGGCCTGAGTATCAGTTCCGTCAAATTGGTACAAAGTGGCGCTGACTTTCAAGGGTTACTACCTGCGATGAACTTTCAAACTCATGTTTACTCAAGTCAAGTCGACAAACGCTGGGTTAAGATCAATGGCAGTGAATTTGTTGAGGGCGATAAGATAAACGACTTAGTGACTCTGGTTGAGATAAAGCAGCGTTACTGCATGATCAACTATGAAGGCCAGTTGATTGAAATTCCTGCCTTGTACGACTGGAAAGGCTAGAAAAATAGGGGTGATAACTTTTGAAGTGGTAGGCAGCCATTTTCAATCAGTAGGATCAATCCGCAGATTAACGATTGTATAGAGAGCACGGCGATTGAAAAATAATGCGATTAAAAAAGGTCACTGATGTGACCTTTTTAATCAATGTTGCATGGTTTCACTATGAACTTAGTTCAACTCAATTAAGCCCAGCCGTTTGGTGATTTCTTACGACGAGGGATAATGTGCGGAAGTAGCAAACCAAATAGCAAACCGCCGCCTGCGACACCACCACCATACATAAAGTATTTAAGCAGTAAGTCTTCTTTTTGTGTGTCGATACGAGCGCGCAGTTCACGAACTTCGGTTTGAGAAGCCGTCAGTTGTTTGCTGATATCACTGTAATTTTGCTCAAGTTCAGAAATTTGTTGATTACGCACTTCAAGAGAGTCAATCAGTCCTGCTTTTTCGCTATCAGCATTATCTCGAGCGTTGGAAAGTTGAGCTTTAACCGTGGTCAGTTCTTTTTCAAGTTTAGGTAAGCGCATCGCCATACTTTCTTGGCGTGTGACAAATCGAGTTTCAACCCAACCTTTGCGGCCTTTCGAATCAAGAATTTCGCTGTATCCCGTATCTTTATTGGATGAGAGCAGTTTGACTTTATCACCAGCATCTATACTGCCAATAATACGAAACTGATTATTGGGTCCTGAGTGCATGTAAGTAAACAGTTTATCAGCGATGTAGCGGTCTTGAGCAAAAGCTGCGGGGATGGCCATAAGAGAGACCAAAACCATGCAAATCAGTTTTTTCACAGTAAATCCTTTAACAATCTTGATGATATTAATATTTCTATTGGACAGATAGTATGAATTTTCGTGGGGCCATGCAACAAAGAAGGGAGGCAAAGCCTCCCTTTCTGTGCGTTTGAGTCAATAATGACGTTACGCTTACAAACCAAAAATTCAGAAATTAAACAAACATGCCTTGAATTGCATAGAAGAATACAACGGCTAGAAGTGCACCAGCAGGCAGTGTCACTATCCAAGATGCTACGATGTTTCGTACAACACCTAGGTTTAGAGCGCCAATACCACGAGCAAAACCTACCCCTAATACCGCACCCACTAACGTTTGTGTTGTCGAGATTGGTAAGCCAGTACCCGATGCTAGAACCACAGTACACGCTGTCGCCAACTGAGCGGCAAATCCGCGGCTTGGTGTTAGTTCAGTAATACCTGTACCCACAGTAGCCATGACTCGGCGACCAAGGGTTGCAAGACCAATAACAATACCAAAACCGCCTAGAGGAAGAATCCACCATGCAATCTGAGTTTTGCCCGTGATTTCACCCATATGTTCTACGGTTGAAACAATGGCTGACAATGGACCGATTGCATTAGCAACGTCGTTTGAGCCGTGAGCAAATGCCATCGCACAAGCGGTGATAACCATCAGAACAGTGAAGATGCCTTCAACACCAGCAAACCCATGATCTTCTTCGCGGTTCGCAAATTTCTTATGGATATACAGGTAGCCGCCAACCATGATGACAGTAGAGAAGGCGGCTGCCCACATCCAAGCGTCACCATTACTAAGGTGCAAGCCTACGTGCTTTAAGCCTTTTTTGATTGTCACGAGTGCAATGACCATCGTTGTGATGAACATGTACACAGGGACGAATCGTTTAGCATTAAACAGAGGGTTCTCTGTATCAAAAATTAGGCGTTGGGCACTGACAAAAATCATGTAGGCGAAAAAGCCAGAGATTAGAGGCGTAACAAGCCAGCTGCCCACAATACCTTGCACAGAGCTCCAGTCTACGGCTTCTGTACCAACAGAGACACAAGCAAAACCGATGATGGCACCGATGATAGAGTGAGTCGTAGAAACCGGCCATCCCATGTAAGATGCGAGTAATAGCCAAGTACCTGCCGCTAATAACGCAGACAGCATACCAAACACTAAAACATCGGGCTGATGGGCAAACAGCGCAGTATCGATAACGCCTTTGCGAATCGTATCCGTTACTTCGCCACCAGCAAGGTATGCCCCTGCAAACTCAAAGATCATCGCGATGATGATCGCTTGTTTTACTGTAAGTGCTTTGGAACCTACTGAGGTGCCCATTGCGTTCGCAACGTCATTTGCACCTATACCAATAGCCATTAAAAGACCAAAAGCGGCAGCAATAATAATCAGTAGCGTGCCGTGGTTAGCAATGATATCCATCGTTATACCTAATTGTGTAATAAAAATCGGAACAAAATTTAGACGCGACAAACCCATCAGCGATGAAAATACTCATCGCCTAATCTGTGCGTTTATATCGTGCTCTTCGTTATTGAATTATCTGTGATTTAAGAGCGAGAAAGCATAACTTCAAGACGAGCGCCTACACGCTGTGCTTGATCGGCTATGCCACCAACCCACTCTAGAATTTTGTATAAGAACATAACGTCAATCGGGTTATATTCGGACTCAACGGCCATTAACTGCTGACGAAGCTGAACCTGAATGGTATCAGTATCGTCTTCAATTAGATCAAGTTGATGAATCATTTCTGCAACAAGCGTTACTTCACGGCCTTTAAAGCCAGTTTCAAGAAGCTCGTCCAGCTCATTAATCACTTTTTGAGCTTGATTAGCTGCATCGAGACAACGCTTAACATAAACGATGAAATTCTCTTGAAGAGTTTCAGGAATCACCAAACGACGACCGTAAACTCGGCCAGAAATGTCTTTGGCTAAATTGGCAAGCTTGTCTTGTTGAGTCAAAAGCTCAAGCATGTCGGTACGATCGACAGGCATAAACAAACCGCGAGGAAGTTTGAGGCGAATTTCACGCTTTAGCACATCGGCTTCTTTCTCTAAATGAGAAATTTGAGCACGAATTTCTGCTGCTTTTTCCCAGTCACCTTTTGAAGACACTTCAAAAAAGTTAACCAGATGAGAGCAACACTCATTAACGCACACTACGTGGCGCTGCAAAGGCTTAATAGGGGACTTTGCAAATAACCCCATTATTGTATTTACTGGCATGGCCATTCAACCTGTTAAATATAACCTAAAAAGAACATACACCATTTCATGGCGAAATGTTGAACGATGGCTATAAAGGCGCGCATGTTACCCCATAAAATCACTCATTAAAACTGTTTTAGATCATCATTAAGGTGATATTTCTTGCTTGCCCAGTAACGATATTGGCAATATCCTGTTGATATCTGCTTTGAAAGGTACAGTTATGGAAACCGAGATAGAACTGAAGTTTTTTGTTTCACCCGAATTTTCAGAAATCTTAAGAGAAAAGATCGCTGACATGAAAGTGCTTCAGCACAGTAGCCGAGAGTTAGGAAATACCTATTTTGACACGCCAGATCATTGGTTACGTCAACATGATACCGGCTTACGTATTCGACGTTTTGATGATGTTTTTATTCAAACGGTAAAAACAGCGGGTCGTGTTGTTGCAGGGTTGCACCAGCGACCGGAATTTAACGCTGAGCATACTTGTAACTCCCCACTGCTTTCATTGCACCCTCAAGATATTTGGCCCCCACAGCGAGATGTAGACACATTACAGGAACAGCTCATCCCTCTTTTTTCAACCAACTTTAACCGAGAGCAATGGCTAATTGGCATGGCGGATGGCAGCCAGGTGGAAGTTGCATTTGATCTGGGTGACGTTGTCTCTGGTGACAAGCACGACCCTATTTGCGAAGTTGAGTTTGAATTGAAATCAGGGCAAACCGATGCTCTTTTTACCTTAGCTCGTCAATTTAGTGAGCATGGGGGGATGCGCTTGGGGAATTTGAGCAAAGCCGCTCGGGGTTACCGACTCGCATTGGGTTATATAGCCGATGAAGTGAAGCCGCTTTCTTTAGTTGAAACGAATCGCAACGACACTGTCGAGTCTTGCTTTGTAAATTCGCTAGAGCATGCCTTATCCCACTGGCATTACCACGAGCAAATATACTCAGAACGAGAATCTATCCAAGCGTTGCATGAAATTCGCCATTCACTCAGCTTTATACGCCAGACACTGACTATTTATGGTGGCATTGTTCCTAGGCGCGCCAGTGCCATTTTACGACAAGAATTGAAGTGGTTAGAGCAAGAGTTAGATTGGTTAAAGCAATATGACTACCTCGAGGATTTATTAGAAGACAAAGGCCACGTACTCAGAAAATTAGAAGCGCGTAAGTTTTTGGTGTCTGAGTTGAAAGAAGTTCAAGATTCATTGCCAACTCGAAATGATGTGATGACATTACTCTCTTCAGCCCGTTACACGGGGATCTTACTTGATTTAAGTCGGTGGATCTTAACCCGAGGTTGGCAGCCGTTTCTGGATGATAAAGCGCGTGACCAAATGTCACACCCTATCTCTCCATTCTCGATCAAACAATTAGACAGAACCTGGGCTGAGTTGATTGAAGCCTTTCCTCCTGAACGAGCATTAACCAGCTTAGAATATATTGAACAGCAGTATCGATTGATGCGTAATCTATATACGGGGGTGGGTTTTGCCAGCCTTTATGACGCCGATGAACGCAACAGTTTTCGCCTCCCTTGGGCTGATTTGATGCAAGGCATTGATGATCTTCTGATGCTAAAACCAATAGAACGATTGGTTGATAAACTTGAAGGCGATGAAAAAGAGCAACTTCAACGTTGGCTGGATCGCCAAGAAACGTCCATTTTGCACGCCATGGAGCAAACTCGTTTAATCAGTGTCGAGGCTGAACCATACTGGCAGCATTAGGTAGAGCTGTGTAGATGGCTGAAACATAAACTAGAGCGCTGATGTGCTCTATTTTTTTGCTTAAACAGAGCGACGGTTCTGGCTGGTTAAGAGCTTATGGATCGGTGGTGAATCGTTGCTTGATCATGATGAATAATTTCATGCTATTGGCTGGTGTTATCCGAGTCTTTGTTTTTGTCTTTGGCTTTATCGAGTGCCACAGAACGCTCCAGTTGATCTAGCCGTTGGATAATGATTTGTTGCTGTGAAACGATCTCTTCTAATAGTCGGTGTTTGTTTTCTTTTTGTTGGGTTTGTTCTTTCGAGGGAGAGGTGATCATTGAGGTGATTAAGCCTGAAATCATACCAAATAACCCCACACCACAGATGATCAATACCGCAGCCACGACTTTTCCTGCTTCGGTCACTGGGAAGTGATCACCATAGCCCACGGTGGAAATGGTCACGAGCGCCCACCACAAAGCATCACCGCCTGATTGAATATTAGCCGTCGGCTCTTTGCCTTCAATAAACAGCATCACACTCGAACCTATCGTCAGTAGAAACACCAACAATAATAAAATTGAGGCTAAGGTTGTTTCTTTTCGGCTGGAAAACAACTGACTAAAGACAGACCTTCCAGAGCGAATAACCAAGATGATACGAAGTATCGAGAACAGACGAGCGTACCGAAGCGGTTCAATCATTGGCAGGCTCGCCAGGAAATCAATCCAGTGCCTTTTCATGAATTGCATTCTGTTTGTGGACCGGATCAAATCCATCGAAAGTTGCAGAATGAAAATACTACAGATCAGCGTGTCTAAGCCGATAAGTACCTGACGAGTTTCAGGATTGATCGGCATAAACAATAAGCCTGAGATCACAAATAGCGCCATAAAAGACAGTATCAGTGATAATAAGCTCATGGGTCTTGTATCGTTTTTGATATCATCTTTATTCATACGAGGCTCGAAATAAATTAGCAACTAGGGCTGATGCGTTAGTTGAAAGCAGTGCACTTAATATACATGAGTCTATTGAAGATTTTTATCATATATTGAGTGCGACCTTATGCAAAATATCAATAATAATCGTGGAGAACGGACAATGGCTAGTATGGTATTCAAACCATGGGAGCGGGTAATTACCAATACTCGTTTAGTTCCAAAGATGATTTTACTCATGGTGATCAGCACAGTGTTGATCGTTTGCAAACAGTTGTGGGATGCAAGTACGTTTCATAATGCTCTTTTAGTCGCAACATCAAGCGCAGACGTTGCTCAACAACATTATGAAGCTTATCTGGTTCAGGTTGTGTGGCAAACGGTTATTATGATTGCCTTCTTCATTGTCATATTGCTGGCAGCCGCTCGAATTATGCTGCGCCAAACGCAGTATCTGAATGATTCGATCAAGCAGATGGCCAATAAAGATCTCTCGGTAGAAATCGAGATGGATTGCAAAGATGAATATGGCGATGTCGCACGTGAACTGGAAATCACCCGTCGCCAATTGCAAGACATGATTAAGGCACAAGTTGAGTCTTCACAAGAGCTATCAGCACTGACGGAAGTGATGACATTAAGCATGTCTGAAACGAAAGAGTCAACGCAAGAAGAGTTCAGTGAGATCGACCAGCTCGCGACGGCAATGAGCGAAATGCGATCAACGGTTGAGACGGTCGCCGATCATGCACAAAATGCGTCAGCGTTAACCGAAAGTGCATCCGGACAAGCTCAAACGGGTCAGCGCTTTGTACAAGACAGTGTGACAAAAATGAGTGCATTGGCAAAAGACATCAGCGCCTCTGCGGGAGCCGTTAACCAGGTCGAAGAGAGTGTTGACGCGATTGGTAGCGTGGTTGGCACGATTCAAGGTATTTCAGAACAAACCAATCTGTTAGCGTTGAATGCGGCGATAGAAGCTGCACGTGCTGGCGAAGCCGGCCGCGGTTTTGCGGTTGTTGCGGATGAGGTTCGAAACTTGGCCCAACGTACCCAACAAGCAACGGTTGAAATTCAAGAAATGATCAGTCAATTGCAAAGCAGCGCTACCTCGGCAGTTGAGTTAATGGAAAAAAGCGTGGTGGAAGCGGCGGAAGGTGTCGAGTTGGTTACCAATGCAGGCACTGAGCTTGACGGTATTGTTAACCAAGTAACGCAGATTAATGATATGAATTTCCAAATCGCGACCGCAGCAGGTCAGCAGAGCAGTGTGGCAGGCGAAATGGATCAAAACCTAACCAATGTTAGAGAGCTAGTTGAAGCCTCGGTACTTGTTATCGGTGAGTTACTGGAAACGTCTGAAATCATGCAAAATAATGCTGAAGAGTTAGACCATAAAATAGCATCATTCAAAGTCTAAACTCACGTTCTGATGATAAAAACGCTCACTAAGTCTAGTGGGCGTTTTTTTATGGCATAAGTTTGCTATAAAGGTGTTGGTATAATGAGTTTTTGTAGAATGCACCCAAGACCAGTACAAGGAAGAATCATGTCGTTGCCCCCTTCACTTATTTCAATTTCAGATTCTGTATTTGAAACACTAATGACCAATAAAGGCTTTGAGCTATGGCCCAAAGATCGACTTGATGAACTGAGAATAATGGCGGGATTGAGCCAGTTTATTGCCGATGCTCTGCCAAGAGATGAAGGGTTAATTCAAGCCCTGCCACACATGCTCGAAGAGACTTCGCGATACGCTAATTATCGTGAAAACCTGAGGCAACGATTATCGCAGTGCAGCGATGAGGCGGCTGGGCATCGAGTACTTAGGCAATTTAGAAACCGTGAAATGACGTACATTGCTTGGCGGGATTTTTTGGCTTCTTGGCCACTTGAAGAGAGCCTACAGCATCTGTCTGAGCTAGCGGAAGCGATGATCTTTGAAACTTATCAATGGCAATATCAGGTTTGTTGCAATGAATGGGGAACACCTTGCAATAGCGAAGGGGTTGCACAACCAATGCTGATCATCGGTATGGGGAAACTTGGCGGTGGAGAGCTTAACTTTTCCTCCGATATTGATTTGATATTCACCTATCCAGAAAACGGAGAAACCCAAGGGGCTAGGCGTAGCATTGCTAATGCTCAATTCTTTACTCGTTTGGGGCAAAGAATTATCAAAGCGCTTGATCAACACACCTTCGATGGTTTTTGCTACCGGGTTGATATGCGGCTCCGTCCTTTTGGAGAAAGTGGTCCATTGGTCATGAGTTACGCGGCACTTGAAGATTATTATCAAGAGCAAGGGCGAGATTGGGAACGTTATGCAATGATCAAAGCCAGGGTCATGGGCAGTGAAATGTACCCCGAATACCAAGAATTAAGACAGATGTTACGTCCATTCGTGTTTCGTCGTTACATCGATTTCAGTGCGATTCAGTCATTGCGCAGAATGAAATCGATGATCAGCAGCGAAGTGAGGCGCCGTGGACTGACAAACAACATTAAGCTTGGCGCGGGTGGTATCAGGGAGGTCGAGTTTATCGCTCAAGTCTTCCAGCTTATTCGTGGTGGACGAGAGCCTAGTTTACGCGGTCGAGGTTTGTTAGAAACACTGCAAGCCATTAAAGAACTCGCGCTGCTTGAAGAAAAAGAGGTGAATGGACTATCGGACGCTTACTCATTCTTGCGTCGAACAGAGAACTTGCTTCAAGCGATGGGAGATAAGCAAACTCAAACTTTGCCCGATTCGGATATTGAACAGTTAAAGCTAGCGACGGCAATGGGCTTTGCTAGTTACCCGTTGTTAACGAAAGAGATTTCGTTGCACATGGCGAATGTGCATGAGGTCTTTGAAAATCTCATTGGCCAAGACGAAGAGCAATGCGATGTGATAGCTGGGCATTTTCATGAACTTTGGGATATGGCCGCTGAACAAGATGTAGTGGAAAGCATTTTGCAAAGTGATTTAGCCCAACAAGAGGCCGAAACCCTCGCCAAAACGATTTATCAGTACAAAAAAGACTTGGCGAAGAAAACGCTCGGACCAAGAGGCAGGGAGGTATTAAATCGATTAATGCCGAAAGTGTTTGCTAGTGTTTTTTCTCATAAAGATGCCCGATTTGGCCTTTCTAGAGTGCTGCATTTGTTGCACAAAATTGTTACTCGAACAACGTATTTAGAATTACTCGATGAGCACCCTGCGGCTCTGACGCAACTGGTTCGCTTGTGTACAGCAAGCCCTATGATTTCAGAGCAACTTGGGCGCTACCCAATCTTACTTGATGAGTTGATAGATCCACAGCAGTTGTACAACCCTGTGGAATTAGATTCATACAAAACCGAATTAAGAGATTACTTAGCCCGTATCCCAGAAGATGATATGGAGCAGCAAATGGAAGCGTTGCGCCAATTTAAACAAATTTGTATTTTGCGTATCGCAGCGGGGGATATCGCCGGCGTCTTACCCGTCACTGAAGTCAGTGACCATTTAACGTATTTGGCTGAAGCTATCGTGGCGGCTGTGATCAATCAAGCATGGCAGCAAATGGTGGAGAAATTTGGCGCTCCAACTCACGTCCAAGACCGTGACGGAAAAGGTTTTGCGGTCATAGGTTATGGAAAAGTGGGGGGATGGGAGCTTGGCTACAATTCGGATCTTGATATTGTTTTCATGCATGACTGCCCAGTAAACGTGTATACCGACGGCAAGAAGGAAATCGATGGAAGGCAGTTCTATCTTCGCCTGGCTCAACGAATCATCCACATTTTTTCTACCAGAACGGCATCTGGCATTTTATATGAAGCGGATACTCGACTGCGCCCATCTGGGGTTTCTGGCCTTTTGGTTAGTCCAACAGAAGCATTTGACGAATATCAGCACAACGACGCCTGGACCTGGGAGCATCAAGCTCTTGTGCGTGCAAGGATGATCTATGGGGATGCGCCTCTTCATCAAGCGTTTGCAAAAACCCGACAAGATATTTTGTGTTTACCTCGTGAGAAAGAGACTCTGAAGAGAGAGGTCGCGGACATGCGTGTGAAAATGCGCGATCATCTTGGAGGTAAAAAAACGGGGCGATTTATGCTTAAGCAAGATCCTGGTGGAATCACGGATGTTGAATTTTTAGCACAATACCTGGTTCTTAATTACAGCCATGAAAAACCCAAGCTTTCTCGTTGGTCGGACAATATTCGTTTGTTTGAATCCATGATCGCTCAAGGTGTAATGGACGAGTCACAAGCGATGGGGTTAATCAATGCATATACCGAAATGCGCGATCAAATTCATCACCGTAATCTACTGAACTTGGAGGCGGATGTGGCTGAAGATAAGTTTACTCAAGAGCGTGAAGTGGTCATTCAAGCCTGGAAACAGTGGCTCGAATAAAAATGGGTATGGCATTGAGAGTCGGTACAAATATGAGCCGAGAGTTTAGTGATAAAAAACCTTGTGTTAAACTCGGCTCAGTTACGAATTTTGGAGATCCACAATGAAACCAATCCTACCTGATTACAACGATTCAGGCGTTCTTATCATCGGCGATGTGATGCTTGATCGTTACTGGTATGGTCCAACCGGGCGCATTTCACCAGAAGCGCCTGTTCCTGTGGTGAAAGTCGAGAACAATGAAGAGCGTCCTGGTGGCGCGGCTAACGTAGCAATGAATATTGCTTCATTGGGCGGTCATGCTCACATTATTGGCTTAACCGGTAAAGATGAACCCGCTCAAGTATTAAAAAACACTTTACGCTCACTGAAAGTAAAATGTGATTTTGTGGAGCTTGAAGAGTACCCAACCATTACTAAATTACGGGTAATGAGCCGTGGTCAGCAATTAATTCGCCTAGATTTCGAAGATAAATTTGAAAACACAGATCCCGACTTAGTGTTGAAACGCATGGAGCAAGCGTTACCCAATGTACGCTCTGTGATCCTGTCAGATTACGCTAAAGGTGCGTTGGAACACGTTCAGGCCTTTATTCAAAAAGCGCGCGCTGCCAATGTTCCAGTTTTTATTGACCCGAAAGGGGCGGATTTTGAACGTTACCGTGGTGCAACACTGCTGACGCCTAACATGGCTGAATTTGAGCTGGTTGCCGGTCGTGTGAAGTCGGAAGAAGAGCTTGTCGAAAAAGGCCTTGCGCTGATCGAAGAGTTTGATTTTGAGGCGTTACTCGTTACTCGAAGTGAGCATGGAATGACGCTGCTGCGCAAAGGTCAAGACCCATTTCATTTGCCAACGCTAGCCAAAGAAGTGTATGACGTTACTGGCGCAGGCGATACGGTTATCTCTGTCCTAGCGGCTTCAGTTGCAGCAGGTAAGCCTTTAGATGAAGCTTGTGCGTTGGCTAATGCTGCCGCTGGTGTCGTCGTTGGGAAATTAGGGACATCGACACTTTCTATTATTGAGTTGGCGGAAGCCATTCATGGTAGTCAAGATACGGATTATGGGGTGATCACTGAGGCTGCGCTGATAGAAGCGGTAAAACGTGCGAGAGCGAAAGGTGAAAAAGTGGTCATGACTAACGGCTGTTTCGATATCTTGCATGCGGGGCATGTTTCTTACATGAACCACGCTGCGGAATTAGGTGATCGTTTGATTGTTGCGGTCAATACGGATGAATCTGTTAAACGCCTAAAAGGCCCTAGCCGACCAGTGAATCCAACTGATCGCCGTATGGCGGTGCTAGCTGGACTAGGTGCGGTTGATTGGGTTGTTCCATTCAGCGAAGATACGCCTCAGCGGTTAATCTCGGAAGTCTTGCCAAGTTTATTGGTAAAGGGTGGTGATTATAAACCGGAAGATATTGCTGGTGGTGCAGAAGTCATTGCGGCGGGTGGAGAGGTCAAAGTGCTGAATTTCGAAGATGGCTGCTCAACCACCGAGATCATTGATGCGATTAAAGGTGGGCGTGGCTAATCGAATCTGCTGTACTTTTGATGGTTAAGCTTTTTCATCCAATAAAAAACCGCTGATAAACAGCGGTTTTTTTGATCTTATAAGAAACCTTGAACTAAGAAAAAACTAGGTTGAAGGTTTTAGCCCTGCATTGACGTCCATGACATCTTGTTCACTTAGCGTACCAACCGCTTGGCGCAGTTGAAGAACGCTGATGATGTAGTTGTAACGAGCGTTTGATAAGTTTCTGTTCGCATCGTAGAGACGACGTGTTGAGTCGAGAACATCTACAATTGTACGTGTACCCACATCAAAACCCGCTTCTGTTGCTTCTAGTGCTGAGCTTGCCGATACTACCGTTTGCTCATACGCTCGAAGGGCACCGATTGAAGCACTGATGTTGTTGTTAAATGCGCGAACATTTTTGACAACGCTACGGTACGTCGCTTCTAAATCTTGACTTGCTGCGACATAAGCAAATTCTGCTTGCTTAGTTTGAGAGGTAACATTACCACCCGTGTACAAGGGTACCGAAAGGTTTACACCAAGGTTGAAGTCATTATTACTGCTATAAGGCGGAGCGTAATCATCGCTAGAGTCGTTAGCGTAATTGTAGCCACCATCTAAAGTAATTGAAGGCAAGTGGCCAGAACTGGCTAGAGAAATATTATCTCTTGCTACGTCTTGTGAGATGCGCGCGGTCAATAAGCTTAGGTTCTTCTGCTCGGCTTCTTCAACCAACGCTTTCACCGGTGTTTCGGTTTTGCTTGCTGAAAAACGCTCAGTATCAAGAACGTTAAGATTTGAGTGCTCTCTACCTGTGATCTCTCGTAGGTTTTCATAGCTATTAATGAGCTCATTTTCTGCTAGAACTTCGTCAGCAAGAACGCCATCGTATTGAGCTTGAGCATCATGCACATCGGTAATGGCTGATAGGCCCACTTCAAAACGCTGCTTAGTCTGCTCTAATTGACGACCAACGGCGGCTTTTTCAGCACGAACAAATTCAAGATTGTCTTGAGCACGCAGTACTTCGAAATAAGCGCTAGAAACACGAAGAATCAGACCTTGCTGCTCGGCTGCGTATGCAGAATCTGCACGGCGGGCTGTCTTTTCGGCGGTATCTAGAGTCACCCAGCTTGAACGATTGTAAAGTGATTGAGAAAAATTCACACCCGCGCTCAGTTTGTCACTTTCTCTACCATCTTGATTACTACGGTTAATGTTATAACCAGCCGTTAAGTTGATTTGAGGAAGCAAACTACTGCGGCTAGATGTCACCGCTTCAAAAGCGGCATCACGTTGTGCAGCGGCGCCTAAAAGTTGAGGGTCATTTTCTTTTGCGTGATTGTAAATGTCAGCAAAGGTATCAGCGAATGCAGAGGTACTCATGGCGCCAAGTGCCGCACTGATGAATACAGGTAGCAGTTTTTTCATTGTGTTCATTCCTGCCTAGAATATAAAGAGGGTATCTAAAGCAAAGTCTACCTTAAAGTGATGGTAATTTACTCGAATTTTTGCATATTTTTACAGATTGCTGACAGGTGGCTCAATATTGATAATCTTAGCTAAAATAAATTTATAAATATCATACGAATATTTGATAACTATCCTTGGTGCTTAGAGACAACTCTGGGTAAAATGATGACGACGACAATATAGAGGTGCTTAGATGCAAGACTCAAACAGGTCATTGACTCGCTTTACTCCTAATGATGTAAAGCTGTTATCAAAAAAAACGGTTTTTAGTGGTTTTTTCAAAATGATTAAATACCAGTTTAGTCATCGACTTTTCGATGGTGGGTGGAGTGAACCCATCGAACGAGAGATGTTTGAGCGTGGGCACGCCGTCGCTGTGTTACCTTATGATCCCACGACCGATCAAGTTGTCATCGTCGAGCAAATTCGTGTCGGTGCGCTTGAGCATCGTTCTCCTTGGCAATTAGAAATAGTCGCGGGGATTATTGATGAGGGTGAAACGGCCGAAGATGTTGCTCGCCGAGAGATGCTTGAAGAAGCGGGTGTTGCAGTGGGGCAATTAGAAAAAATTACCGCATTTTATCCATCCTCGGGTGGTTGCTCTGAAAAATTAGACGTTTTTGTTGGCGAAGTCGATGCATCAAAAGCGTTTGGTACGCATGGCCTTGAACATGAAGGTGAAGATATTCGCGTGCATGTGATGTCTCGAGAAAAAGCGTATCAAGGCGTACAGTCTGGAATGTTTGAAAATGGTGCATCTATTATTGCTCTTCAATGGCTGGAGCTTAATCACCGAGATATTGTCTCCAAGTGGCGATCGAAATGATCAATAAAACGTATCATGTGGATCTCGCAGAGTTGATGCGTGTGTATGAGACTAACTATGCGAAACTCAATGCGTTGTTGCCAATTAACGCAAAGGTTGGTGATATTCGTTGTTATAAAGCCGCAGCAATGACGTATCAATTGCAAGTGTGTGAGGTCACAAAGTACACAACTTTAGTGGATGTTTGTCAGAGTGATGACGTTCCAATATTTCCATTACCTAAAATGTCTGTCAGGCTATATCACGATGCCCGAGTAGCAGAAGTCTTTTCTAGTGAGCATTTTGGGCGAGTAAAGCCACGTTATGATTATCCAAACACTAGAATGATGCAGAAAGATGAGAAAGCACAAATCAATCGTTTTTTAGGAGATTGGCTGACATTTTGCTTGAAACAAGGCATTAGCCAAGATCCCATTAATATTAATCATTAGTCATGTAAATTTTCAGGTTTTGATTTTGAAATTGTCCCCAAGTCCAGCAGAAGTTTCACCGATTAAGCTGCTACAAATTACCGATACCCATTTGTTTGCGCCTGCGGACGGTGACCTTCTGAGCGTAAATACCTTAGACAGTTTTCAGGCTGTGGTCTCTATGATTCAAGATTCTGGTGTTGAATTTGATTCTATTTTGGCGACGGGTGATATTTCTCAGGATCATAGTGTCGAGTCTTACCAGCGTTTTGCCGAGGGGATTGCGCCACTCAAACAGCCTTGTTATTGGTTGCCTGGTAATCATGATTATCAGCCGAATATGGGCGCTGTATTTCCTTCTTCTCAAATTCAACACATAGAACACTTATACGTAGGTGATCATTGGCAAGTGATCATGCTTGATTCTCAAGTCGTTGGAATGCCTCATGGGCGCTTGAGTGATCGACAACTGGATTTATTGGATGAAAAACTGAGTGCTAACCCTAATCGACACACTTTAGTATTGTTGCATCATCATCCGATTCTAGTGGGCAGTGCTTGGCTAGATCAACATACGTTGAAAGACAGTGAATTGCTCTGGCAGGTACTTGATAAGCACAGTAATGTTAAAGCCATTTTGTGTGGTCATGTTCATCAGGATATGGATCGAGAGTTCAACGGCGTACGCGTTATGGCGACACCATCAACGTGCATTCAGTTTAAACCTAACTCCGATGAATTTGCTCTAGATAAGCGAGCCCCCGGGTGGAGGGAGCTTGACCTGTACGATGATGGGCAATTAGTGACCCAAGTGAAGCGTTTGCCTAATGATCGATTCTTTCCCGATTTCACTGCTGGCGGTTATTAATGATGCCTTCATCTAAAAGACCATTGTTACTGTATATCCACGGTTTCAACAGTTCACCTCAGTCGCATAAAGCCAGGGTGATGAAGGAATATTGCGCGGCTAACCGGCCGGATATTACGCTTGTTACTCCGCAGCTTCCTTGCTTTCCCGATGAAGCCGCCAATTGCTTATTAACTTTAATTGAAAAGTACCAGGCCGATTATGACATTGGGCTAGTGGGGAGTTCTCTTGGAGGCTATTTATCCACTTGGTTGAATGACAAATTTGGTTTTAAAGCAGTATTAATTAACCCCGCGGTTAAGCCTTACGAACTGCTGGTGGATTACTTAGGTGAGCAGACTAACCCTTATACTCATGTGCAGTATGTTTTGGAGCCGATTCATATACAGCAGCTAAAAACGTTAGATGTGGCTTCTATCGCGAATCCTAAGGATTTTTGGCTGCTGCAACAAACTGGGGATGAAGTTCTCGATTATCGTCAGGCTGTTGATCGGTTTGCTTTCTCGAAACAAACGGTTGAGCAAGGTGGTGATCATAGCTTTGTTGATTTTGAACGATACCCAGCTCAAATTATTGAATTTCTCGCTTTATAGAATGCTCAACAATCTTTTTCGCCTCTTTTTTGAGCAGAAGAGATGAGTTGTGATTTAGAAAGCCATTAATTTACGTTTTCTTTCTTCCACTGAGGGAGGAGTCATAATTTTACCTGTTACTTACCTATCTCTCTTGACATAAGAGGGCCACTTCCAGACTATGTTCTACCTATACTTTTGTTGTTGTGAACGCTGATTGTTTCAGCGATTTTGTCACTTTTTACGCAAAACGCTCATATGTGCTTCTGATGGCATTTGAACTCGCGAGCCGTGTTAAAGGTCTCTTTACACCAATAGCAATGTAATAACTTAATTATCTACTAAGTATATTCCGTATTATGACTGAACAATATAATGCTGGAGCCATTGAAGTTCTCAATGGCTTAGAGCCAGTACGTCGCCGACCAGGGATGTATACGGATACAGCGAGACCCAACCATTTGGGTCAAGAAGTTATCGACAACAGTGTCGATGAAGCGCTAGCCGGACATGCCTCAAAGGTACAAGTAATTCTTCATGCTGATCAATCTTTGGAAGTCATTGATGATGGTCGAGGCATGCCTGTCGATATTCACCCAGAAGAAAAAATCTCGGGGGTTGAACTTATCTTCTGTAAGCTCCACGCCGGTGGTAAATTCTCCAACAAAAACTATCAGTTCTCTGGTGGTTTACACGGTGTGGGTATTTCGGTTGTTAACGCTCTATCAAAACGCGTTCAAGTTACTGTACGCCGTGACGGTCAAGTCTATGAAATGGCGTTTGAGCACGGCAATAAAGTGGAAGAGCTGACCGTCACGGGGACTTGTGGTCGTCGTAACAAAGGCACCAGTGTCCATTTTTGGCCAGATACCAGCTATTTTGACTCAGGCAACTTCTCTGTTACTCGCCTTATCAATAACCTGCGAGCAAAAGCCGTTCTTTGCCCTGGCCTAGAGATCACCTTCAGTGACAAAGTCAATGGTAATGAGCACAAGTGGTTCTATGAAGATGGCTTAAAAGACTACCTGGCTGAAGGCGTGAAGGGATACACCGTTATTCCTGAAGTCCCTTTTACTGGTGAGTTCTCAGCGGAAACGGAAGCGGCTAACTGGGCCATTATTTGGCAACCAGAAGGCGGTGATATGATCACCGAAAGCTACGTCAACTTGATTCCGACTGCGCAAGGCGGTACGCACGTTAATGGTCTGCGTCAGGGCTTGCTGGACGCAATGCGTGAGTTCTGTGAGTTCCGGAATTTACTGCCTCGTGGCGTGAAGTTAACCGGTGACGATGTTTTTGAACGTTGCTCGTATGTTTTGTCCGTTAAAATCCAAGATCCGCAATTTGCAGGTCAAACCAAAGAGCGTCTGTCTTCTCGTCAAACCGCGGCGTTTGTCTCTGGGGTTGTAAAAGACGCCTTTAGTCTGTGGCTCAATGAAAAGCCGCAACTAGCAGAGCAGCTTGCTGAAGTTTGTATTGCAAACGCGCATCGCCGTATGCGTGCCAGCAAGAAAGTCGTGCGTAAAAAAGTCGCTTCAGGTCCTGCCTTACCAGGAAAACTGACCGATTGTTCAGCGCAGGATTTAAGTCGTACGGAAATCTTCTTCGTGGAAGGAGACTCTGCGGGAGGCTCAGCTAAACAAGCGCGAGATCGTGAATTCCAAGCGGTCATGCCACTGCGCGGTAAGATCCTGAACACATGGGAAGTTTCAGCCGATCAGGTGTTGGCTTCGCAAGAAGTACACGACATCTCAGTCGCTTTGGGTATCGACCCAGACAGCGACGATCTTCAAAGCCTACGTTACGGAAAAGTGTGTATTCTTGCCGATGCGGACTCGGATGGTTTGCATATCGCCACGCTTTTATGTGCGCTCTTTACTCGTCACTTCCGAGCCTTGGTTGAAGCGGGGCACATTTATGTCGCGATGCCGCCACTCTTCCGGATTGATTGCGGAAAAGAAGTGTTTTACGCCTTGGATGAAGATGAAAAAGAAGGGGTGCTGGAACGTTTAAGTAAGAAAAAAGCCAAAATTAACGTACAGCGATTCAAAGGACTGGGTGAAATGAACCCACTTCAGCTGCGTGAAACAACCATGGATCCAAACACTCGACGTTTGGTTCAGCTCACTATTGATGATAATGAAGCGACCATGGAAATGATGGATATGTTGCTAGGTAAGAAGCGCGCTGACGATCGCCGCTCATGGTTACAAGCTAACGGCGATATGGCAGAGGTTTAATCAATGTCCACAGAAATTACTTATGATGGCGTAGAACAATTGCCAATGCGCAAGTTCACCGAAGACGCTTACCTGAACTATTCAATGTACGTCATTATGGACCGTGCCTTGCCTTATATTGGTGACGGTTTGAAGCCGGTTCAGCGACGTATTATTTACGCGATGTCAGAGCTTGGCTTATCGGCGTCATCAAAATATAAAAAATCGGCGCGTACGGTTGGTGATGTACTTGGTAAGTACCACCCTCATGGCGACTCAGCGTGTTATGAAGCTATGGTATTAATGGCTCAGCCATTCTCGTACCGCTATCCACTGGTTGATGGCCAAGGTAACTGGGGTGCGCCCGATGATCCTAAATCGTTCGCAGCCATGCGTTATACCGAAGCCAAACTGTCTAAGTTTGCTGAGGTATTGCTGGGTGAATTAGGGCAAGGCACGGTGGAGTGGCAACCAAACTTTGATGGCACGATGAAAGAGCCACAAATGCTGCCTGCTCGTCTGCCGCATATTTTACTTAATGGTATTACCGGTATTGCGGTGGGTATGGCGACCGATATTCCGCCTCACAATGTGCGTGAAGTGGCGAGTGCTGCGATCCACTTACTGGATAGCCCAAAAGCCGAACTCAATGATGTGATGGGCTTTATTCAAGGCCCTGACTACCCGACAGAAGCTGAAATTATTTCACCGCGAAGCGATATAGAAAAAATTTATCGTACCGGTCGAGGTAGCATTAAAATGCGTGCGGTATGGCACAAAGAAGGCAATGATATTGTCATCAGTGCGTTACCTCACCAAGTTTCAGGAGCGAAGCTTCTAGAGCAGATTGCGGCGCAAATGCGTGCGAAAAAGCTCCCTATGGTCGATGATCTCCGTGATGAATCGGATCATGAAAACCCGACTCGCATTGTGATCGTTCCTCGCTCTAACCGGATCGACTGCGATCAGTTAATGAACCACCTATTTGCCTCTACGGATCTTGAGAAAAACTTCCGTGTTAACCTCAATATGATTGGCCTGGATGAGCGTCCTCAAGTCAAAGGATTGGTTCAGATCTTGAATGAGTGGATCGAATTCCGTCGCACAACGGTGCGCAGACGTTTGCAATATCGCTTAGACAAAGTCCTTGCTCGATTGCACATCTTAGAAGGTTTGTTGGTCGCATATCTTAATATTGATGAAGTGATTGAAATCATTCGTACAGAGGATGAACCTCGCCCTGTACTCATGAGCCGCTTCAACATTACAGAAACGCAAGCGGATGCTATTTTAGATATTAAACTGCGTAATTTAGCTAAATTAGAAGAGTTTAAGATCCGTGGTGAGCAAGATGAGCTTGCTAAAGAGCGCGACAAATTAGAAAAGCTACTGGGTTCTGAGCGTCGTCTTAGTACATTGATTAAAAAAGAAATTCAGGCTGATGCGGATAAGTTTGGCGATGATCGTCGCTCTCCACTGATTGAGCGTGCGGAAGCTAAAGCGCTTACTGAGCGAGACCTTGTTCCAAGTGAGCCGATTACGGTTGTGCTTTCAGAAAAAGGTTGGATTCGTCATGCGAAAGGGCATGAGGTGGACGCTGAAACACTCAACTATAAATCAGGTGATAATTACTTAGCTCACGCCCGAGGAAAGAGTAATCAGCAAGCGGTGTTCTTTGCGAGTGACGGTAGAAGCTATTCACTAGAGTCGCACTCTCTACCTTCGGCTCGCAGTCAAGGGGAACCGATTACTGGGCGCTTGAATATCAGTGTGGGTAGCTCGATGCGCCAAGTGATTATGGGTGAGGATGATCAGCTGTGGTTAGTGGGATCCGATGCCGGTTATGGCTTTGTTTGTAAAGGCAGTGATTTATTGTCAAAAAACAAGAGTGGTAAAGCCTTGGTCAATCTTCCTCAAAACTCGGAAGTGTTGCCACCGCATACCGTTGGAAACCTAGACTCTGATGAGATTCTTTCGATAACGAACCAAGGCCGTATGCTGCTTTTCCCGATCAAAGATCTTCCTCAACTGGGTAAAGGGAAAGGGAATAAGATCATTAATATTCCTGCTGCAAAAGCCAAAGAGCGTGAAGAGTTTGTTTCGCACCTTATGGCATTACCTCAGGGCGCTTCTTTAACCATTTATGCAGGAAAGAGAAAGCTGGGTCTTAAGTCGGCTGACCTCGATAACTTTAGAGGAGAGCGTGGTCGTAGAGGCAGTCTATTGCCAAGAGGCCTGCAGAGAGTGACACGAATAGAGCTGGAAGCCGATA
The DNA here is from genome assembly GCF_029958905.1 of Vibrio sp. YMD68. NCBI lineage: Bacteria > Pseudomonadati > Pseudomonadota > Gammaproteobacteria > Vibrionales > Vibrionaceae > Vibrio > Vibrio sp. YMD68. Next base: position 468,845 of record NZ_CP124614.1, read on the forward strand.
CTGAGCCAGAAGCTTAATCAATCGGTATTCTGTAAGAACAAAAAAGCCCCTGTATTAATATAGGGGCTTTTTCTATCTATTAGAATTTCTATCCATTATGTTTTTCTACCCACTATAACGATGTCTTCTAACGAAAATTTTACTGATAAGGTTAGATGTCGTTAGAACGCCTTATCTGGCTTAACTTCGCTTATGAACTTCGCTTATTAACTTCGCTTATGAACTTCGCTTATGAACTTAGATTACTCGCGATTATCTTCAGCCACGGTCACGGGTAACGTTATCTCTTCACCTTTGCGTAGTAGCATAATGTCAATGGTTGTACCTGGTCGTAAATCTGTCACGATATCCATAACGCTTTGTCTGCCGTTGATTTTATGACCATCGATTTTCAATATAATATCTTGGGCTTCGAAGCCAGCTATTGCCCCTGGTCCATCAGGATCCAATCCAAGTACAACAATACCTCCTAGGTGCTCACTCCCCAGTAACCGCGATGTTACCGAGTTGATGTCTTGCCCATCGATACCAATGTAACCACGGATGACACGCCCATCAGCAATGATTTTATCCATAATCTTATGGGCTAATGGGTAAGGTATTGCAAAAGAGATCCCATAGGTTTCAAGATCAGTTGCTTGCTGGAAGGAGGCGGTATTGATTCCAACGAGTTCACCTTGGCTGTTAACAAGAGCCCCTCCAGAATTGCCCTGATTGATTGCGGCATCGGTTTGGATAAAAGCTTGGCGACCATCTGCACTAATTGATGAGCGGCCCGTGGCTGAGATGATACCAAATGTGGTGGTTTGCCCAAGGTTGTATGGGTTGCCTATAGCAAGAACCACATCACCTACTTTAGCTGCATAATTTGTGTTTTGAGGGATGATTGGAAGGTTAGTTCCTTCTATTTGTAAAATGGCAATATCTGTGCGGCGATCTTTACCGACCAGTTGAGCGGCAGCGACTCGTCCATCTTGAAGAGCCACTATAATTTGATCGGCCTGAGCAATAACGTGATAGTTCGTTATGATATAGCCTTTTTCACTGACAATGACACCTGATCCTAGCCCTTGAGTCGAAAGCTTAGTGCGATTGTCTTCGGTGTACTTTCTACTGTAAATATTGACGACGGCTGGTGCCGCTTTTCTCACCGCATCATTGAACGAAAGCTGAAGTGTTGAAAAATTATCCGTTGTCGAGGGAAGCACTTGTGGCAGAAAATTAGTACGTAAAGAAGGTATTGCCAGTAATAAAATGAGTGCCGTTGCCAAACCTAACACAACCGAACGTAACATGAAATTCAGCATACTGTCCTCAAAGTGGATGGAAGTCTTTGTGATAATGGGTATTTTTAATGCTTGCTGTCGAAGCATAGCATCAGAATGCTAAATAACAAAAAGGCGATACTCAAATGGTATCGCCTTTTATTAAGGTCATCTCACGGTTTAATCGCTGAGTTTATCGAATCACAAGATAGATGGTTCGATCCCCTCGTTGGATATTGAGTGCGAGAATACCCGGTTTTTCATCAATAACTGCACGAAACTCTGCAATGTTTTTAACTCGCTTTCTATTAACACCAATAATAATGTCATCGACCTGAAGTTGGTAAGCTTCCGCAGAGGAACTCTCTTCAATACTTGTTACCTTGATGCCTTGAATGGTGTCGTTGTCTGTTGTGTTCGTAAATTCAGCACCAGTTAGCCCCGGGTGGAGCTTTTCTGCGGGTGTTTTACTGGTGGTTTGCTCTCCTAGAGTGACCTCAAACGAGAGCGTTTTACCATCACGAACAACACCTAATGTTAACTGCTTACCTGCACCCAATGTCGCGACTTTTGCACGTAACTCACTAAAGGTATCGATTTTCTTACCATTAATCGTGGTGATAATGTCACCCGCTTTGAGTCCTGCATCGTCTGCCGCACTATCGGGTATGACTTGATTAACAAAAGCTCCTTTGCTTGATTCGTAGCCTAATGCTTCTGCAAGTTCTGAAGTGACTTCTCCACCTTGAACACCCAGCATGCCGCGTTTGACTTCACCAAAATCAAGGATTTGCTCAGTGAGGTTTTTCATCATGTTGGCCGGAATGGCAAAGCCGATACCTACATTGCCGCCATTGGGACCCAAAATAGCGGTATTAATTCCAATTAACTCACCGTTGAGATTAACCAGTGCACCACCCGAGTTACCGCTATTGATCGCAGCATCGGTCTGAATGAAATTTTCGAAGTTTTCCAGGTTCAGGCCACTTCGACCTAGCGCCGACACAATACCGGACGTAACGGTTTGTCCTAGACCAAACGGGTTGCCGATCGCCACCGCGAAATCGCCAACTCGCAGTTTGTCTGAGTCAGCAAGTTGAATTTGAGTCAGATTCTTTGCTTCTTCAAGTTTAAGCAAAGCAATGTCTGACATTTGGTCGCCACCGACAAGTTCAGCATCGTATTCTCGGCCATCTTTAAGTTTGACGCGAATGGTTTCTGCTCCATTAATGACATGGTAATTAGTCACTATGTGCCCTTGTTTCGCATCGATCACCACACCGGAACCTAAACCTCGAAATGGGCGTTCTTGTATTTGGTCGGTAGGGAAGTCTGGGCCAAAAAAGAATCGAAACTGTTCAGGTAACTGCTGGCGTGAAACTTGAGTCCCTTCTACAGCAATGCTCACGACTGCAGGGGTCACAGCTTCTAGCATAGGAGCAAGGCTGGGAAGTGGTTGCTCGTTAATGGATAGCGGTAAGGCGGCTGTTGCCGGTAAGGGAATGATGATTGAACTTAAGCTGAGGGATAAGGCGGTTAAGGTAAGCAAAGGCTTTTTCATCTGATGACTCCAATTAGATTAAGACCTACTTTTCACTATGTTGAAGAAAACTTGAAAAGTAGGTACCAGTCAGAGATATGACTAAAAAACATCAATTTAGTTCCCATTGAATAGGGACTCAAAGTTAAGAGGCTTTCGCTGTCAGCACTTCTTTAGAGTGAATGATCTCCTTTTCTGCATCGGTAAATAGACCAGTGGCGCCCTTGGCATAATCTTTAGGTGGTTGGTCTGTTTCTGTTTCACCTGACGTCGTATTATCTTCGGTTTGAAGCGTTATCTGTTTAACAAATGGGTTATCCTGCTCTGGCTGATTTGGCAAAAGCTCCGCCGATGTTTTCGCCATATGTTGGTAAAGCTTTGTATAATCTTTGCCTAATGTGTCCAGCATTTCGGCACTTTGAGCAAAATAGTCGGTAAGTTCTTGCTTTTGTTGTTCGAGAGCGAACTTTGTTGCGTCTAGGTCTTTTTGTACTGTTTTTTGTTTTTTATATTCAGGTGTTGTGAAGCGCCCGAAAAGCACCCCTATTACAATACCAATGACTAAACCTACAATAGCGTAAATCCAAGGCATAATAGCTCCTTATTAACTGAGGAATTAACATGTCTGTTACCAGTTGGTTACACATGTCTAGGGGGCATGTTACTATGAGCGGAAGGTCCAATAAAGAAAAATACGATAATTTTAATGGCTGTGTTTGAAGGAAGTGTTCTTGTTATGACACCAAGACAAAAGTATGAGAAAGATATAAAAGAGCATGGTTTTCAAAGAGATGAAGCCCAGTTTCTAGCGGTTGACGCATTGGATAAATTGCATCACCAAATTATTGAATATCTCAATGCACCTAAGGTTTCACTGACCCGTTGGCAAAAACTGATGGGAAAAAAAATAGACTCTCCTGTTGTTCCTGATGGCTTGTATTTCTGGGGGGGCGTGGGTCGAGGTAAGACCTACCTGATGGATTCATTTTTTGATTCACTACCCAGCGAAAGGAAAATGAGAGTCCACTTTCACCGCTTCATGTATCGTGTGCATGACGAGCTTAAAGGGCTAGGGGAAGTGAGTGATCCGTTAGACCTTGTGGCCGATAAATTTAAACAAGAAACCGATATTATCTGTTTCGATGAGTTCTTTGTTTCAGACATTACCGACGCCATGATTCTAGGTACTTTATTTCAAGCCTTGTTTAAGCGAGGAGTGATCCTAGTCGCGACGTCGAACATACCGCCGCATGATCTGTATAAGAACGGACTGCAACGAGCACGTTTCATGCCTGCGATTCATCTGATAGAAAAGCATTGTGTCATTATGAATGTTGATAGCGGTGTCGACTACCGATTAAGAACACTAAAGCAAGCCGAGATATATCATTACCCACTTGATAAAACAGCTAACGAAAACCTCTATTGCTATTACAAGCAATTGGTAGGGGAAGATAAGCCTATTCAAACGTCGATAGAGATCAATAACCGAGCGATGGATGTGATAGAAGCAAGTGATGGTGTACTGCATGCGACATTTGGCCAATTATGTAAAAGTGCTCGTAGCCAAAATGATTATATTGAACTGTCTAAAATCTATCACTCTGTGCTTTTAGCGGATGTTGAACAGATGGGCGCAAATTTGGATGATGCTGCTCGGCGGTTTATTGCATTAGTCGATGAATTTTATGAGCGAAATGTAAAACTCATCATTTCAGCAGAAGTTGCTTTAGAAAACTTGTATGAAGGGCAATTTCTGGCGTTTGAATTCAAGCGTTGTCAGTCAAGACTAATTGAAATGCAAAGTCATGATTATCTGGCCAAAGAGCATCTCAGTTAATCTGAAATTCGGTCTATGGCAGTAGGTTAAAAAAAATTGTGATTTTGTTCAAAAAGAGGTGATTTTTTCTTCGCTCTTCTCTATAATCCTGCGACCTACCGTTACTGCTGGCCTCTAGTTGTAGAAATTTTTATGGCTATGCCGAGAGTTTCCAACACTCGAAGGGGTGATGTATGGTGCTCTTAGACAGTGGGAACTTATTGTTCCTTAAGTGTAATTTTTTTTAATAGGTAATTATTAGCATGAAAACTTTCGTTGCTAAACCAGAAACTGTAAAACGCGACTGGTATGTTGTAGACGCTGAAGGCAAAACTCTTGGCCGTCTAGCAAGTGAAATCGCTTCTCGCCTACGCGGCAAGCATAAAGCAGAATATACTCCTCACGTAGACACGGGTGATTACATCATCGTTGTTAACGCTGAGAAAGTGGCTGTAACTGGTAACAAAGCTAAGGGTAAGGTTTACTACCGTCACTCAGAGTTCCCAGGTGGTCTTAAAACTATCACTTTTGAAAAGCTAATTGCTAAGAAACCAGAAATGGTTCTTGAACTAGCAGTTAAAGGTATGTTACCACGTGGTCCTCTAGGCCGCGCGATGTACCGTAAGCTAAAAGTTTATGCTGGTGCTGAGCACAACCATGTTGCTCAACAACCAACAGTACTAGACATCTAAGGGGATTATGAAAATGGCAGAGAATCAATACTACGGCACTGGTCGTCGCAAAAGCTCAGCAGCTCGTGTTTTCATCAAACCAGGTTCTGGTGAGATCGTAATCAACAAGCGTAGCCTTGATGTTTACTTCGGTCGTCCAACTTCTCGTATGGTTGTTAAGCAACCTCTTGAGCTCGTTGAACTAACTGAGAAACTAGACCTATACATCACTGTTAAAGGTGGTGGTATTTCTGGTCAAGCAGGTGCTATCCGTCACGGTATCACTCGCGCACTAATGGAATACGATGAGTCTCTACGTCCTGCGCTACGTGCAGCTGGTTACGTTACTCGTGACGCTCGTTGCGTTGAACGTAAGAAAGTTGGTCTACGTAAAGCACGTCGTAAACCTCAATTCTCTAAGCGTTAATTTTTCTTTTACAGAAAAGTTCACGCTCCAGTTTTACGACTGGAATTGTGGTTCAAAGCCTGGCTATATGCCGGGCTTTTTGTTTTTTTACATCTATAAATCCCCTTTATTATTATCTCCTAAGATCTTTTCTTTTTAATTCAGCTTCTTTTGTGACCCAGCATAGGCTTTGCCCTTTGAATGTTACAAAAAGGTAGCTTTATCTTGTCAAAAAGTAGGGTTTTAATTATCATTTGCCATCAAATAAATATAATTAAAACTTTAATTTGTTAGCCATGCTCTGTAAGCGGAATAACAACTATCCAAAGGGAGCAAATGGGAGAATGTTTGGATGAGCAATGCGCCTTTAAATAACGGTCGTAGACGTTTCTTGACTGCCACAACTGCGGTTGTAGGTGGTTTAGGGGCAGCTGCAGTCGCCGTTCCTTTTATTAAATCTTGGAACCCAAGTGAAAAAGCGAAAGCTGCTGGTGCCCCTGTCGAAGTTGATATCGGTAAACTCGAAGAAGGGCAAATGGTTCGTGTTGAGTGGCGTGGAAAACCTGTATGGGTAGTCCGCAGAGCTCAGTCGGTTGTCGATGGCTTAAAAGCTCTGGACGATCAATTGCGTGATCCGGTGTCTGGAGAAGAGCAGCAACCCGCCTATGCACAAAATGCTTACCGTTCAATTAAGCCTGAATATTTTGTTGCCGTCGGTATTTGTACGCACTTAGGGTGTTCGCCTACTTACCTACCTGATAGCTTCAGTGAACAGGTTCAAGGGGTTAAATCTGGTTTCTTCTGTCCTTGTCACGGCTCTAAGTTTGATATGGCAGGACGAGTATTCCAAGGTGTACCTGCACCACTCAATCTAGTTGTACCGCAGCATATGTATTTGAGTGAAACCAAAATTATGATCGGTGTTGACGACACAGGGGAGGCATAATGCAAGCGCTACTAGATTGGGTAGAAAAACGTCTACCAGTGATGGATTCTTATAAAAAGCATCTATCAGAATATCCGATGCCAAAATCGTTCAACTTTTGGTACTTATTTGGCTCACTAGCGATGTTAGTGCTTGTTAACCAAATTCTAACCGGTATCTGGTTAACAATGAACTACGTTCCTTCTGGTGAAGGTGCGTTTGCTTCCGTTGAGTACATCATGCGCGATGTGGAATACGGCTGGCTATTACGTTACATGCACTCAACAGGGGCGTCAGCGTTCTTTGTTGTTATCTATCTGCATATGTTCCGTGGCTTGATTTATGGGTCTTACCAAAAACCTCGTGAGTTATTGTGGCTATTTGGTATGTTGATCTTCCTAGTGCTCATGGCTGAAGCCTTTATGGGCTACTTGCTGCCATGGGGTCAAATGTCTTATTGGGGTGCACAGGTAATCATCTCCCTCTTCGGTGCGATACCGGTTATTGGCGATGATTTGACGCTTTGGATTCGTGGTGATTACGTTATTTCTGGTGCGACACTTAACCGTTTCTTTGCTCTCCATGTTATTGCACTGCCTATCGTTCTACTTCTTTTGATCGTATTGCACGTCCTTGCTTTGCATGAAGTCGGCTCGAACAACCCTGATGGTATCGAAACTAAATTACCAAAAGGCTCAATGGGCGATGACTACAAGACGCAGTTTAAGTTCCACGAGAACTACACTAAAAAATACGATGTCATCGATTCTATTCCTTTCCATCCATATGGAACGGTTAAAGATCTAGTCGGTGTCGCAGGCTTCTTGTTCCTGTTCTGTTACGTGTTGTTCTTTAATCCTGAGATGGGCGGTTACTTCCTTGAGCCACCTAACTTTGAAGCTGCTAACCCTTTGAAAACGCCAGAGCATATTGCTCCAGTATGGTACTTCACACCATTCTATGCGATTTTACGTGCAGTCCCAGATAAACTTCTTGGCGTAGTCGCGATGGGCGCATCGATTGTTGTGTTGTTCCTTCTACCATGGTTCGACCGTTGTAAAGTACGCTCTTACCGTTACCGTAGTAAGCTTCATCTACTGAATATTATTCAGTTCACTATCTGCTTCATTGCATTAGGTATATTGGGTGCGCTCCCTGCGACTCCGTTATACACACTAATGGCGCAAATCTTTAGCTTAGGTTATTTCATGTTCTTTGTTTTGCTATTCTTCTACAGCAAAAATGAGGCGACGAAACCGTTACCAACTAGGGTGAAATTCAAATGAAGAAGTGGATTGTAATTTTATTTGCATTGTTGCCATCTCTAGCATTAGCGGCTGGCGGGAATGTTCATTTAGATAAAGCGAACAATGATTTATCTGATCAAGCTTCATTGCAAAATGGCGCTAAGTTATTCATGAACTACTGTTTTGCTTGTCATGGGACTCAGTATCAGCGCTATGAACGTGTTGCGAAAGACATCGGCATTCCTTTGGATCTCATGAAGGAAAACCTAATGTTCGATCCTGAGGCGAAAATTGGTGACTTGATGGTGAGCGCCATTCCTCAAGATTCTGCAGCGAAATGGTTTGGTGGCCCGCCACCTGACTTGACATTGGTTGCTCGTGTTCGTGGTACTGATTGGTTATACACCTACCTGCGCTCGTTTTACACGGATCCAAGTCGCCCATTTGGCGTAAACAACATCGTGTTCCCTAGTGTTGGCATGCCTCATGTTTTAGAAGAACTGCAAGGCATTCCGGAACCTGTTTACGAAACTAAAATCGTTGATGGTGTAGAGCACAAGACGGTTGTTGGTGTTAAGACGGATGGCTCTGGCGAGTTAAACACTGAGGAATACGACTCAGCGGTTCGCGACCTTGTGAACTTCTTAGAATACTCTGGTGATCCGGTTAAGTTAGAGCGTCATGCTCTAGGTTGGTGGGTGATGGCTTTCTTAGTGATCTTCACTATTGTCGTCGTGTTGCTTAAGAAAGAGTATTGGCGTGATGTGCACTAATTGTGCTATAATGCCACGCTGATTTTTAATTTTGTTTAATGGAGGCTAAGCCTCCATTATTTTTTTGTATCTGTAAGTATGCTGGAGGGCTCCATGGCTGTAGCTGCGAATAAACGTTCTGTGATGACTCTGTTTTCAAGTGCATCTGATATGTATAGCCATCAGGTTCGTATCGTCCTTGCTGAGAAAGGCGTAAGTGTTGAAGTTGAGCTTGTTGACGAAGCAAATTTGCCTAACGAGCTTATTGAGCTAAATCCTTATAAGTCGGTACCAACATTGGTTGACCGTGAGCTTGCGTTGTACGATTCGAAAATCATTATGGAATACCTTGATGAGCGTTTTCCTCATCCACCATTGATGCCTGTTTACCCTGTTGCTCGTGGTAATAGTCGTCTGATGATTTATCGCATAGAGCGCAACTGGTACAGCCTAGCTGAGAAAGTGGTTAAGGGTAACGCTGAAGAAGCTGAAAATGCTCGTAACAAACTACGCAATGATCTACTAACGCTGGCTCCTGTATTTGCAGAGTATGAGTACTTCATGAGCGAAGAATTTAGCCTGATCGATTGTTACCTAGCACCATTATTATGGCGTTTACCTCAACTGGGTATTGATTTGATCGGCCCTGGTTCAAAAGAGCTTAAAATCTATATGAGTCGAGTATTTGAACGTGATTCTTTCTTGGCTTCTTTGACTGAAGCTGAGCGTGAGATGCGTTTAAGCCGATAGTTAGTGATGGATATTGAAAAAATGACACCACGCCGACCATATATGCTACGCGCATTTTATGAATGGTTAGTGGATAATGACCTAACACCTCACCTAGTGGTTGATGCAACCATGCCGGGCGTTCGAGTGCCTGAAGAATTTATTCAAGATGGTCAAATCATCTTGAATATTGCTCCTAGAGCGGTTGGTAACTTGGAACTTGGTAATGAAGCGATTACCTTCAGTGCTCGCTTTAGTGGCCGTCCTCACTCTGTGATAGCGCCTTTGTATTCTGTACAAGCTATATACGCACGAGAGAATGGCGCTGGAACGATGTTTGATCCAGAAGAGGCGTATCTTGATTCTGAAACCAAGGCTGCTGAAACAATGGCTACCGATGAGATAGAAAATACCACCTCTATGGGTGTCAGTGGTTTGTCCTCTGTTCCGACAGAAGCATCTGTTGATCTCGAAGAAGAGGTTGGCCCGTCAGATGAACCGCCTAAACCTAAAGGTCGCCCTAGTTTGAGAGTGATTAAATAAAATAGAAAAAGCAGCTTATTCGCTGCTTTTTTATTGTCTTGTATTCAGCCAGCTACTTGCTATTGGCAGTCTAAATTAGTCCACATTTTGGAACGCTCTAATGACTTGCTTTACCCCGGAGATATTACGTGCAACCTCTGTTGCTATGTCCGCATGATGTGGAGACACATAACCAAGTAAAAAGACTTCTTTGTCTTCTGTAATGACCTTTACTTTGATGCCATTTAACTCTGTGTTCGTTAACAGTGCCGATTTAACTTTAGTCGTGATCCAGCTGTCATTGCTTATTGCTGTGACTGATAACGGCTCATTAATGCGAACTTGGTTATGTAGGGTTGTGACTCCTTTTAACTGCTTTGCTTCTGCTATGAAGGCATCGAGATCGGATTGGGTTTTGGCTTGCCCCATTAATACGACAGTCCCGTTGTGAGAGCTTGCCGTGACACGCAGTTGCCCACGAAATGGCGCTTTATTGCCAAGGCCAGCCACCTCAAATTCAATATTGTTGTCGTTCCAAATTTCTTTGGTACTTCTTGTGTCTGTAATAATGGTTGCGGTTGTTGCTGCGCCTGCGACGAAAACTCCAGCACAGCCAGACAGTGAGATTAAGGTCAAAACAACAGCCAAATAGCGAAATATAGTCATAATTACTCTTCGTGAGCTGGAAACAATACCTGATCGATAAGATCGCATAAACAGTGAAGTGTGACCATATGAACTTCGTGAATTCGAGGTGTTCTGTGAGACGGAATACGAATTTCAACGTCATGCTCTCCGAGCAATCCCGCCATTTCCCCGCCGTCTTTACCGGTGAAAGCAATAATGGTCATGTCACGAGTTACCGCAGCTTCCATCGCTTTAATGATATTCTTGCTATTACCACTTGTGGAAATAGCCAACAAAATATCACCAGCTTGACCAAATGCTCTGACCTGCTTAGAAAAAATTTCTTGGTAGTGATAGTCGTTAGCAACGGCGGTGAGCGTTGTATTGTCCGCCGTTAGAGCCATGGCTGGTAAGCTTGGACGCTCAGTTTCAAAGCGATTTAAAAGGCAAGAGACGAATTGCTGAGCATTTGATGAGGAACCACCATTACCACAGCAAAGAATCTTGTTGCCGTTGAGTAGGCTAGCAACCATTGCTTGTGCGGCATGAGTAATTGCATCCGGAAGAGCTTCGGCTGCGGCAATTTGAATTTGAATGCTTTCAGTGAAGCTATCTTTAATGCTATCGAGCATCGGTTATCCTTGGGTGATTGCGTTTTTAATCCATTCGATCTGCTTACCTTGCTGGTGAATAGCAATAACATCAAAACGGAGATCGGTTTGCTCAACAGAGCGATTTGTTTTTAAAAGCCAATAATGGGCTGTTTTGAGTAATTTGGCGACTTTGCTCGGAGAAACGGTTTCAGCTGCGTGACCGTAGCGTTTATTTTCACGGTAGCGAACTTCAACAAAAACGATGGTAGTACCGTCTTTCATAATGAGATCGATTTCCCCGCAGCGAGCGGTGAAGTTTCTCTCAATAACCATGAGACCGCAACCTTCTAGATGATTTTTAGCGACAGTCTCATAGTGTTGACCTTTGTCTCTGCGGCTAAAGAGCCCCATGCTCAGCCCAGCTAATTTCTCTTTGCACAATGCAATTTTCATCGATACGCAGAAGGCCTGTTTGGCCTTGGTAGCTATGATCTGGCATGATCTTCATTTGCGGTAATTGATCCATCATATGATAAGCATCAATGCCAAGCGCTTGAAGGCGGCGTTCAGAGTTTGAATCTTTTTCCCATAGCTGTTCCATTTGGGCCATTAAAGGCGTGTCTTTTTGAAGCAACAGCGGTATATCACTGTAGGTGATACCCGTCAGATCTTCATACTGTTTATTGCCACTGTTACTACGAGAGTTGGAAAACAATTTTGGTGGCTTTGTATCTGGATTAATCGCAACTTCAATAAATGGCTTAATCAATGTCAATTCAGGCCCGCTAGCGACAATATAGACCGCATCGATATCGCGACGGCTGCGAGGTTGGCTTTCTAAAGGTATCCCCAGTAGCCCCTCAATCTGAGCAATATGCTGTTGGCTATCTTGCAATCCAAACACCGAGTTAATGTTACGTTGAAGTTGGCGCTTGTCACCAAACAGGTTAACAGCCACCTTGTTATCATTAAGCTTTTCCCATTCCGCGGTAAACGCTTCGCTCACTCGTTGACCAAGCTTGCCTTGTGGCGCTAAAACTAATGGGTATTGATAACCTTGTTGGTGTAAGTATTTTGCTGCTTGAGCGACTTCTTGCTCCGGAGAAAGAGCGATGTAGCAGGTGCCTGTTCCTATTTCCAAATTATCGGGAATATTGAGCGCTAAGGTTGGAATGTGCTGGCTCAGATTAGTCTGAATTTCTTCAAGTTGCTCTACATTATCCTTTGTTAAAGGCCCAACAATAAAATCGATACGCTTCTCAACTAATATGGATTCCAGTTCAGTTCGTTCGGTTTTATTGGTGTCGACGATAGTGAGAGTCGCTTGTCCATCACGATTTTCGTCATTCATCATCGCCATGATAAAGCCGTCACGGATTAACTGAGCTTGTTTAGAAAACTTACCCGAAAGAGGAAGTAAGATGGCTGTATTTTTTGGCTTGGTTATTTCTAAATCCAATACGTCTTGAATCGCTTGTGGAGTATACATCACGGCTGGGTGTGTTGGGTTCTCTTCAAACCATTTCTCAAGACTGTTTTTAAGCATTGGGATGCTGTTCGCGAGAGTCTTCATATAAACGCTCAGCTGAACCCAACCGTCAATGACCTCTTCACTTTCTGAAGCGCTTAAAAGTGCCATCTGATCCGATTGATAACGTTCAAGGTTGGTCCAGATTACGTTGGCTGTTTGCTGCTGTTCAACCTCATCTTGGTAGGCACTGAGGTAGACCAGCTCTTTACTGGCTTCAAAAAATCTTGCTTGATTGGTGTATAAGTCTGCTCTGAGTTGGTAGTAGTCAACCCATTGCTGGTCTGGTAACGACCATTGCTTTTGAAAGTTGAGTTGTGACAATGCTTGTTGATATTCGCCAATGCTTTTTAACAGCTCAGCCCGAGACAACTGCCATTCCGACTGTTGAAGTTCGTCGAGTGGCAGTTTAACCATTCTTTTTGATAGACGGTTAGCCAGATCGATATCGTTACTTTCAATCGCGGCTTTAAACGCCATGATTAACCAGTCTCTCTGAATCGAACCTTGTGCACTGTCTGCCTGCATTAAATAGCTTTGAGCCGATTGCGCAGGATCTTGCAAAATATCAACATAGGTCGGTGCTGAAGGTGTAGACGAACACGCACTCAACACGATTGCGAGTGCAACAGGTGTGAGCAAGCGTGGTACACTGATTCTCTTATGGTTCTTCATAGCCATGCATTCTTATACTTGTAAGTGTAAAATTATCTCTATATTAATCGTTGAAGTGATGGTAAACAAATGACAGACAACAAAACATTGCCAGCAGAGATCCCAACTCTCTATATTGTTCCGACTCCAATAGGCAATTTGGGTGATATTACCCAGCGTGCCATCGATGTTTTATCAACCGTCGATGTTATTGCCGCTGAAGATACTCGCCATACGGGTCGATTACTCGCTCATTTCAACATTAAAACTAAGACCTTCCCGTTGCATGATCACAATGAACAGCAAAAAGCTCAAGTATTAGTTGATAGATTATGTGAAGGGCAGTCTATCGCATTAGTGTCTGATGCGGGTACGCCTTTAATTAGTGATCCAGGATACCACCTTGTGAATCAATGTCGTCAAGCAGGTGTAAGAGTTGTGCCTTTACCGGGGGCTTGTGCTGTTATTACCGCACTCAGCGCGTCAGGGCTTCCATCGGATCGCTTTAGCTTTGAAGGCTTCTTACCGCCAAAAAGCAAAGGTCGCAAAGATAAGTTTTTGGAAATCGCGAAAGCAGAGCGCACCTGTATCTTTTACGAATCTCCTCACCGAATCTTAGATTCTCTTAGCGATATGCTTGATATTTTGGGGCCAAACCGAGAAGTGGTGTTGGCTCGCGAGATCACAAAAACCTTTGAAACCATTAAAAAGCTGCCTTTAGGTGAATTAATTGAATGGGTAAACAGCGATGAAAATCAGCGCCGTGGTGAAATGGTGTTGCTTATTCATGGCTTTCGAGACAATGCCGAAGAAACCATGTCAGACGAAGTCACCAGAACGCTGACTATTTTGACGAAAGAATTACCCCTTAAAAAAGCGGCGGCAATGACGGCCGAGATTTATAACTTAAAGAAAAATGCGCTCTATAAATGGGGTTTAGAGTATTTAAGTTAACCTTCTTTGTGGTGAAAAAGTAAGCGAGATGGTGGGAAAGCAAGCAAGTTCTAGCGTGTTTTTGTTAGAAAGCTTACAAAATGTTCATTTGATGACTTCTTCCTAGACACGCTTTGCGCTTATCTATACAATCCGCTTCGGAGTTGACTGGGTAATCGCTGCTTCATTGATGTCCTTCGGGAGACTGATGGAGGGGAGGAACGTCCGGGCTCCATAGAGCAGGGTGCCAGGTAACGCCTGGGGAGCGTGAGCTCACGACAAGTGCAGCAGAGAGAAGACCGCCGATGGCCTCATTTCTTCGGAAGAGGCACAGGTAAGGCTGAAAGGGTGCGGTAAGAGCGCACCGTGCGTCTGGTAACAGTTCGTAGCAAGGTAAACTCCACCCGGAGCAAGATCAAATAGGCCCTCACATTGCGTTGCTCGCGTATGGGGGCGGGTAGATTGCTTGAGCCTGTGAGCGATTGCAGGCCTAGACGAATGGTTACCGCCGCGAAAGCGGAGACAGAACCCGGCGTATGTGTCAACTCCACCAATTCGAAACCCATCATAACGTAGAGTTATGATGGGTTTTTTGCTTTATATTGACGAAAATTATTTTGTTAACACTAAACTTGGCGCAATATCACGAGATGTTTTGCGCAAACAGTAGCGATAGCCTGTGAAATCAGTACACTGATGTGTATCTGTATTTTGTGTTAATCGCTTTTAGCCCAAGCTTGATGAGACCAACATGACTGAACCATTCCAACATATTTCTGTTTTACTTAATGAGTCGATTGATGGACTCGCCATCAAACCTGATGGTACCTACATAGATGGTACATTTGGTCGTGGCGGCCATAGCCGAACCATTCTATCTAAGTTGGGAGAACATGGTCGTTTATTCAGTATTGATAGAGATCCACAAGCAATTGCTGAAGCAAAGAAAATTGATGATCCTCGTTTTACTATTATTCATGGCCCATTTTCAGGAATGGCAGAATATGCCGAACGTTATGATTTAGTAGGAAAGGTGGATGGCGTTTTACTTGATTTAGGCGTGTCATCGCCTCAACTGGACGATGCTGAACGTGGCTTTAGTTTTATGAAAGATGGCCCCCTTGATATGCGCATGGATCCTACTACCGGCATTTCTGTTGCTGAATGGATCCTCAATGCGGATTTAGACGACATTACTTGGGTTATTAGAGAGTTTGGGGAAGACAAACATGCTCGTCGTATCGCTAAAGCGATCGTCGCACATCGTGATGACGAAGAGAAAGAACCGCTCACTCGAACCGGTCAGTTGGCGAAATTGATCTCTGAAGCTGCACCGAAGAGCTTTAAAGAGAAAAAACACCCTGCAACTCGCGCATTCCAAGCTTTTCGAATTTATATCAACAGTGAGTTAGAAGAGATCGATACCGCACTGAAAGGTGCTGCAAGTATTCTTGCACCACAAGGCCGTTTATCTGTGATCAGTTTTCACTCCTTAGAAGATCGTATGGTGAAACGTTTTATACGTAAAGAGAGTAAAGGCCCTCAAGTTCCTCATGGCATTCCTTTAACTGAAGCGCAAATCAGTGCTCTAGGCTCCGCAGATTTGAAGCCGATTGGCAAAGCCAATAAGCCGAGTGAAAGTGAGGTAGAACAAAACCCGCGCTCACGCAGTTCAGTATTACGTATCGCAGAAAAACTGTAACAATAATGAGCAGTCGCACGCCTAATTTAGCTAAGCTGATCGTCACCGATTTATTGGGTGTTGGTCGGTTGCCTTTGTTGATGCTTATCTTAATTTTTATCAGTGCGATGGGGGTGGTGTTCATTACACATCACTCCCGACAATCCATATCTGATAAAAACACCATGTTGATCTATAGAGAACAGTTAGCCAATGAGTGGCGAAACCTTATTTTGGAAGAAACGGCATTAGCGGAACATAGCCGAGTGCAAACAATGGCAAAGCAAGAACTAGAGATGCGTCGCCCTGACGCGGATAAAGAAGTGATCATTAATCTACAATGAAAACGAAAAAGAGTTCCGTCTCCCCAAAGCTTGCCAAATCTAAGTCCAAAACGGACGCTCCCTTGTTGATCCGTTGGCGCTTTTATCTATTGCTGGTGTGCGTTTTTGCCTGCTTTTCTATTTTGGTGGCTCGTATTGGCTACATTCAAGTGATTGAACCTGATAACTTGATCCGACAAGGTGATCTGCGCACCGTGAGAGCTAAGACGATTCATTCAGCGCGTGGAATTATTTCCGACCGTAATAATGAGCCTCTTGCTGTCAGTGTACCAGTAGAGGCCGTCTGGGCTGATCCTGTGGCTATCTTTAAGGGCAAAGGGCTCGAAGACCTTGATAGGTGGCACGCATTGGCAGATGTCCTCGGACTCGATCGTCAAAGCTTGGTTAAGAAAATCAAGAGCAATGACAAGCGTCGATTTATCTATCTTCAGCGACAAGTCAGCCCTGCAATGGCCAATTATATTCGTGAGCTCAAGCTACCCGGTGTTGGGCTAAAGTCGGAATCAAGAAGATACTACCCAGCAGGTGAAGTTAGTGCTCACTTAGTTGGTGTAACTGGCATCGACGGTCACGGTTTAGAAGGAGTGGAACGAAGTTATGACAAATGGTTGACTGGTGAGGCTGGCAAACGAATTATCCGTAAAGATCGCTATGGACGCGTGGTTGAAAATATATCGCTAGAAGAGCATGAAGAAGGGAAACCTTTAGAGCTCACCATCGATCAGCGCTTACAGGCGATTTCTTACCGAGCCATTAAACAGGCGGTTGCCGATACCAGAGCAACCTCAGGATCGGCTATTTTGTTAGATGTAAAAAGCGGCGCAGTTTTATCGATGGTTAATGCGCCATCTTACAACCCGAATAACCGCTCAGATTTGCAATCATTTAAAATGAGAAATCGAGTGATCACCGATGCGTTTGAACCCGGATCTACCGTTAAACCTTTTGTGGTTTTAGCGGCACTTGAAAATGGTTCAGCGACAAAAGATACGGTGATCGATACGGGCAACGGCATCATGCGTATCGGTGGTAGCCGAGTGGTGGATACCTCAAAGGTAGGAAAAGCGAACTTAACGACGATATTGCAAAAGTCGAGTAACATAGGGGTTGCAACATTGGCTTTGGATATGCCGCTTGAAGCGCTATTAGGTATGTACAGTTCGGTCGGTTTTGGTGAAACCTCGGGTCTTAACCTTGTCGGTGAAACGTCGGGTATTTTTCCCAACAGACGACGCTGGTCAAAACATGAAATCGCCACGCTCTCCTTTGGTTATGGGTTAACCATTACCCCTCTTCAGCTGGCTCATGCTTATGCGACCTTGGGAAACTACGGCGAATATCAACCTATTCATATCATCGAAAACAATCAGCAAGACCTTTCTAGACAAGTCATTGATAGTGATAACGCTCGCTTGGTGTTGGAAATGCTAGAAACGGTGACCCAACCTGGCGGAACAGCGACAAGAGCGGCCGTTCCTGGTTATAGAATTGCAGCTAAGACAGGGACCTCACGTAAAGCGGTGGCGGGTGGATATGGCGATGAATACTTTGCGTACACAGCAGGTATCGCTCCAGCGAGTAACCCAAGACTAGCCCTAGTTGTGGTGGTTAACGAGCCACAAGGTGATAATTATTATGGCGGTTCGGTTGCAGGCCCCGTTTTCTCTGAGATCATGAAAGGTGCGCTACAGATATTGAACGTTGCACCCGATGAAAATCAATTTAAAAGTCATTAGCTAAGAGATAAATAGCATGAGTTCTGAAATTACACTTGGTGAGTTACTACAACCTTGGATTGAGTTGTCTGACTCAACCCTTCATCACCTACCAGTCACTCACTTAGAGTTGGATAGTCGTAACGTTTCTTCTGGCGATGTTTTCTTGGCGGTGAAAGGTCATCAAGTGGATGGACGACGTTACATTAATGCTGCCGTCCAACAAGGCGCTTCATGCGTTATTGCTCAAGCTTGCGAACTAAAGTCTCATGGTTTGATTGAGGATATTTCAGGTATCTCAGTTATCTATATCAACGATCTTGATACTTTTCTTTCTCCGTTAGCGGGGCGTTTGTATTCTGAAAAGCCAAGTTCGCTTATCGGAGTGACAGGGACCAACGGTAAGACGACCATTACTCAGCTGATCGCTCAATGGCTTGGGCTTATCGACCAATCAGCAGTGGTGATGGGCACAACCGGCAATGGATTTTTAAACGATTTACAACCCGCGATTAATACCACGGGGAACGCGATTGAAATTCAGCATACACTTCATCAATTTGCACAGAAAGGGGCAGACTATGCCGCGTTAGAGATTTCATCTCACGGGTTAGTTCAAGGTCGAGTCAGTGCCTTGCCGTTTTCTGTCGGCGTTTTTACCAACTTAAGTCGTGATCATTTAGATTATCACGGGACGATGCATGAGTATGGTGAAGCGAAAAAAACACTCTTTACCCAGCACCAATGTAGTACAGCGGTCATTAACATTGACGACCCTGTTGGTTTGGCGTGGTGTGATGAACTTGCTAACACTGTTGGTGTCTCTTTATCGCCTTGTTCCGATGTGAAAACCACGGTTTTTGCCACGGACGTTAAATACCAAGAGTCTGGGATTACTTTAACTTTCTCTGGTAAGTTTGGTGAGGGCAGCTTTACCGCCCCACTGATTGGTGAATTCAATGCAAGTAATCTTTTATTGGCGCTAACCACCTTATTGAGCTTGGGTTTTGATAAGCAATCTTTGATAGAAACGGCTGAGCACATTACGCCTGTTTTAGGCCGTATGGAACTGTTCAGTGCGGCACAAAAAGCCAAAGTGGTGGTGGATTATGCTCACACGCCCGACGCCCTTGAAAAGGCACTGCTGGCGCTAAAAGTTCATTGCTCAGGAAAGCTATGGGCGATTGTAGGTTGTGGCGGTGACCGTGATACAGGTAAGCGACCAATGATGGCAAAAATCGCTGAAACTCAAGCTGATCACATTATTTTTACGGATGACAATCCACGCAGTGAATCGCCTCAATTGATCGTTTCAGATATGCTTGCAGGTCTTGATTACCCTGATGATGCTTATGTTGAGCACAACCGTTATCTCGCATTGCAATACGCGTTATCACAAGCTGATGAGAACGATATCGTATTATTGGCTGGAAAAGGGCATGAAGATTATCAAGTGATGGCCAATGAAATCGTTCACTACTCTGACCGAGAATCTGCATTGCAATTATTAGGAATAACATCATGATCTCAGTTTCCTTATCGACATTAGCGACCGTACTGAATGCACAGCTAATTGGCCCGGACGGTGTGATTGATCAAGTTTCAACGGATACAAGGAATATTGAATCCGGTACTTTATTTATTGCGCTTGTTGGAGAGCGTTTTGATGCGCACAACTTTGTTGGGCAAGCGATTGAAAATGGCGCTTCGGCATTGATCGTCAGTCGACCATGCGATGTGGATGTACCGCAGCTGCTAGTGGAAGATACGAAGAAGGCATTAGGACTCGTCTCATCGTGGGTTCACCAACAATGCCAAACGCCGACGGTCGCTATTACGGGCAGTTGTGGAAAAACAACCGTGAAAGAAATGTTGGCGGGCATCTTGTCGAATCGGGGGCAAGTCCTTTATACCGAAGGGAATTTTAACAATGATATCGGTGCACCACTGACGCTGCTTCGATCTAAAGCCAGTTACGATTACGCGGTGATTGAATTGGGCGCTAATCATATTGGTGAAATTGCGTACACAACTGAGCTAGTGAAGCCTGATATTGCACTGGTTAACAATGTGGCTGCCGCGCATCTTGAAGGTTTTGGCTCTATGGATGGGGTGAAAATAGCGAAAGGTGAAATCTACCAGGGTCTCCCTAAAAACGGGGTGGCTGTCATCAACTTAGATAGCAATGGTGGTGCCTATTGGGATGACGTCCTTTCTGATAAAAGGTTGGTCACTTTCTCGGTCATCGACAGCAAAGCTGATTTTTTCGCTTCTGAGATCTCAATAAATGACATGGGGGCGGCGCAATTTTTGATGCAAACGCCGCTTGGCAGTATAACTGTTCAGTTAGGGATTATTGGGCAACACAATATTGCGAATGCACTGGCGGCTTGTGCATTGGCGATTGAGTTGGGTATTGACTTAGAAACCATTCAATTTGGGTTGCTTCATTTGCCTAACGTAAAAGGCCGAGTGGAAGCGATTGAAGTATCGGAATCGATCCATTTAATTGATGACAGTTATAACGCTAGTGTCCCAGCCATGCATGCCGCTGTTGATTTGTTGGCCAGTTTTAAAAGCCCGCGTTGGTTAATTTTAGGTAATATGGCAGAGTTAGGCAGCGAAAGCCTTGCACTTCATCGCCAAGTCGGTGAACATGCAGCCCGATTTAATTTTGAGTACGTTTTAACGTATGGCGAAGATGCCAAAGTGATCAGTGATCTCTGTAATGGTCATCACTTCGAAACACATGAACGTATGAACGCATACATTGAGCAGCAACTAGAACAGCATAATAAACGACACCACACACTATTGGTCAAAGGCGCAAATAGTGCGGGGATGAGTAACATTGTGGCTGCTTTGAAGGAGAACCATTCATGATTATTTGGCTTGCAGAGTTATTTCAGCCTTATGTGTCTTTTTTCCGTTTATTTGAATACCTTTCATTTAGAGCGATTGTTAGTATTTTAACCGCGTTAGGTCTGTCTCTTTGGATGGGACCTCGACTTATTAAACGCTTGCAGATGTTACAAATAGGCCAAGTCGTTCGCAACGACGGACCAGAATCTCATTTTAGCAAACGTGGTACGCCAACCATGGGCGGCATCATGATCCTTGCTGCCATTATTATTACCGTCTTGCTTTGGGCTGACTTAACCAACCCTTATGTTTGGGCTGTCGTCGGAGTATTATCGGGTTATGGTGTCGTTGGGTTTGTGGATGATTATCGTAAAGTCGTTAGAAAAAACAGTGATGGATTGATTGCACGCTGGAAGTATTTCTGGCAATCAGCGATTGCGCTGGTGGTTGCATTTGCATTGTACTGGCATGGTAAAGATACCGCTGCCACCCAGCTCGTCGTGCCATTTTTTAAAGAAGTCATGCCACAGCTGGGCTTGTTCTACATCGTATTAACCTACTTTGTGATTGTGGGGACCAGTAATGCGGTGAACCTAACTGATGGCCTTGACGGTTTAGCCATTATGCCGACAGTCTTAGTCGCTGCTGGTTTTGCTGCTATTGCCTGGGCAACAGGTAATGTTAACTTTGCCAACTATTTGCATATCCCACACATCCCACTGGCGTCTGAGTTGGTGATTGTATGTACAGCCATTGTTGGCGCTGGGTTAGGCTTTTTATGGTTCAATACCTATCCTGCTCAAGTCTTCATGGGAGATGTGGGTTCTTTAGCGCTTGGCGGTGCATTAGGTACTATCGCGGTATTGGTTCGTCAAGAATTCGTACTGGTCATTATGGGTGGTGTTTTCGTGATTGAGACGTTGTCTGTCATTCTACAAGTGGGTTCATACAAGCTTCGTGGGCAGCGAATCTTCCGCATGGCACCAATACACCACCATTATGAATTAAAAGGTTGGCCAGAGCCGCGTGTTATCGTTCGATTTTGGATTATTTCAATTGTGCTTGTTTTGATCGGTTTAGCCACACTTAAAGTGCGTTAATCATTTTGTAGCAGATGTACTGACTATTATGGACAAAAAATGAATCCGTGGGATAAGGTTGAAAATGTTGTTGTAGTAGGGCTTGGTATTACTGGGCTCTCTGTGGTTAAGCACCTTTTGCAAGTATCTTTGCAAGTATCAAAACCACTTTCGATACAGGTGATTGATACTCGCTTAGAGCCTCCGGGCGCCGCTGAACTGCCGCACAATGTTTCTCTTCACAAGGGCGGTTGGAATACGTCTTGGCTCCAAAATGCGGATCTTATTGTCGTTAATCCGGGGATTGCACTTGCAACCCCTGAGCTGCAGCAAGCCTCTCTTGCAGGCATTAAGCTGGTTGGAGATATTGAACTCTTTGCTTGGCAAGTGGATAAACCGGTGATTGCGATCACAGGTTCAAATGGAAAAAGTACCGTTACCGATCTTTCCGGGGTGGTTGCTAAAGCATCAGGGTTAACTGTAGGCGTTGGTGGTAATATTGGTGTTCCAGCGCTTGATCTGCTTCAGCAAGACGCGGATCTCTATATCCTAGAGCTGTCCAGTTTTCAGTTGGAAACCACTTCTAGTCTTCATTTAGCTGCGGCTGCATTTTTGAATCTTTCAGAAGATCATATGGATCGCTATGAAGGAATGCAGGACTACCGTGAGGCCAAACTGCGTATTTTTCAACATGCAGAACAGTGTATTGTTAATCATCAAGATAAAGCCACGTACCCTGTCGACTCAAACACGCCTTTAATCACGTTTGGATTAGACGGTTCGAGCAACTACTGTTTAGGCCAATTTGAAGGTCAAGAGTACTTGATGGCCAATGGCAACCCCGTGATTTCGACAGCAGAGTTAACACTTGTTGGGCGTCATAACGTGGCTAATGTTTTAGTGGTTTTGGCATTGCTTGAACAAGTGGGTGTCGATATTAATAAAGGGCTCTCTGCGCTGAAGTCTTACAGTGGCCTGACTCATCGGTGTCAGCTCGTCGCTGATAATAGAGGCGTTAAGTGGGTCAATGACTCTAAGGCGACTAATGTTGCGAGCACCGCTGCTGCGTTGTCGGGTTTAGATTGCAAGGGCACACTTTATTTGCTTGTTGGTGGAGACGGCAAAGGGGCCGATTTTTCAGAATTAGCCGATATACTAGGCCCAATGAATGTCCAACTTTGCTGTTATGGTGCCGATGCTGACAGGCTGTTATCCCAGCATCCATCCGCTAGAAAGTATCAAACTATGAATGACATCATTGCTGAGATATCTCCAAAACTGGAACAAGGTGATATGGTGATGCTTTCCCCGGCTTGTGCCAGTTTCGATCAGTACTCGAACTTTATGGCGAGAGGGGATGCTTTCATTGAGTTGGCATCGCAATACGCGTAATTAAGACAAAGGAAAAGCATGCAAGTTAGGCGTATTTTATCGGGCGTACATGAATGGTTTTCGCAAACAGCGCCTGAGCCGTTATTTGATCGCCAATTGGTCTGGATTTCTCTTGGTCTTATGTTGACTGGTCTAGTGATTGTCACATCGGCCTCTTTTCCTATTAGTTCTCGCTTAACCGATCAGCCCTTTCACTTCATGTTTCGTCATGGCGTCTTTTTATTGCTCGCTTTGTTTACCTCAGCGATTGTGCTTCAGGTCCCGCTTAAAAAATGGCTGCAATACAGTTCGCTCTTACTTGGTGTCTCCTTTTTCTTACTTATTGTTGTGCTACTGATCGGTAAGTCTGTCAATGGCGCATCACGTTGGATCCCTCTTGGGTTATTTAACCTTCAACCTGCGGAAGTGGCCAAACTGTCGTTGTTTATTTTTATGGCAGGTTACCTTGTTAGAAAGCAAGCTGAAGTGAGGGAGACATTTTTTGGTGGCTTTATGAAGCCCATCATGGTGTTTGCTGCGCTGGCGGTTTTGCTACTAGGCCAGCCAGATCTTGGTACTGTCATCGTGATGTTAGTGACTCTATTTGGCATGTTGTTTATTGCTGGGGCTAAGTTATCTCAGTTTATCGCTTTAATGGTTGCGGGAATCATGGCCGTCATTGCTTTGATTATTGCAGAGCCCTATCGAATGAGGCGTGTTACGTCATTTTTGGACCCTTGGGAAGATCCTTTCGGGAGCGGTTATCAGTTAACTCAATCACTGATGGCATTCGGTCGAGGTGAATGGTTCGGGCAGGGATTAGGGAATTCCATTCAAAAACTGGAGTACTTGCCAGAAGCACATACCGATTTTGTATTTGCGGTATTGGCTGAGGAACTAGGCTTCATCGGTGTCGTTCTGGTACTACTACTCATTTTTAGTCTGGTTCTTAAAGCCCTGTTTATTGGTAAAAAAGCATTTGAAAACAACCAACTGTTTGGTGGTTATTTGGCGTTTGGTATTGGCATTTGGTTTGCGTTTCAAACTCTCGTCAATGTCGGGGCGGCTTCGGGTATCGTTCCGACCAAAGGATTAACGCTACCACTGATCAGTTACGGTGGTTCAAGCCTCATTGTTATGACTGTTGCTGTCTCTATTTTATTGAGAATTGATCACGAATGTCGGCTGCAGTCTGTCCCCAAATTAAATTTAGAAAAAGATGATAATGAAAAAGAATAAACGATTACTGGTAATGGCTGGAGGGACTGGAGGACATGTTTTTCCGGGGTTAGCCGTGGCCAAGAAACTTCAGCAACAAGGCTGGGATATTCGTTGGTTAGGCACGGCTGACCGTATGGAAGCCGATCTCGTTCCAAAGCATGGTATCGAGATTGATTTTATTAAAGTGAAAGGGATTCGAGGCCAAAGAATGGTTGGCCTTCTTCAAGCACCCTTTCAAATTTTGGCGGCGATATTACAGGCTCGAAACTACATTAAAGCTTGGCAACCTGACGTTGTTCTCGGTATGGGCGGGTATGTAAGTGGGCCTGGTGGCATTGCTGCCTGGTTGAGTGGTGTCCCTGTTGTACTTCATGAACAAAATGCCGTTGCGGGGCTAACCAATCAATGGTTGTCCAAGATTGCCAAAAAAGTATTTCAGGCATTTCCTGGTGCTTTTCCTGATGCACAAGTTGTCGGTAACCCAGTACGAGAAGATGTGGCGGCTATTACGGAGCCTGAAAGCCGCTTGGCAGCGCGTAGCACCCCAATTCGTATACTGGTAATGGGCGGAAGTCAGGGAGCACGAATTCTAAATCACACCTTACCGGAAGTGATGGGGCAACTCGGTGATCAGTATCAGATCCTTCATCAAGCCGGACGAAGCAATCAAACGGATGTCAGCGAGCGTTATCAACAGCATAATGTTGCTAATTTTGAAGCGGTTGAGTTTATTGATGATGTTGCAGCGGCGTATCAATGGGCAGACTTGGTGGTTTGCCGATCCGGAGCCTTAACGGTTTCTGAGCTTTCAGCCGCTGGAGTCGGGGCGATTTTTATCCCATTCATGCACAAAGATCGCCAGCAGGCACTCAATGCCGATCATCTGGTAGAATGTGGCGCTGCGAAAATGATAGAACAGCCAGAACTCACGGTAGAAAAACTGGCTAACATGATTAAAGAATTAGACCGCCCAACATTGTTAAATATGGCAAGCAACGCGAGAGGTGCTGCGATGCTTGAAGCGGATCAAATCGTCGCCGATGCCATTATTGCCCTGAGTAACTAACGAGATAAATCTATGACCATTAAACATACACAAGATCTAGCCCAAATCAGAGCAATAGTCCCAGAGATGCGTCGCGTAAAAAGCATTCATTTCATTGGTATCGGTGGTGCTGGCATGAGCGGTATCGCAGAAGTGCTGCTCAACGAAGGTTACCAAATCACAGGGTCTGATCTTGCTCAAAACCCTGTGACTGCAAGGTTATCCTCAAAAGGCGCAACGGTTTATATAGGTCATCAAGCAAGTAATGTTGAAGAGGCCAGTGTTGTTGTTGTTTCAACAGCCATCAACGAAGAGAATCCAGAGATTGTTGCGGCTCGTGAATTGAGAATTCCGATTGTACGACGCGCTGAAATGCTGGCAGAACTCATGCGTTTTCGCCATGGTATTGCTGTGGCAGGTACTCATGGTAAAACCACCACTACAGCGCTCGTCACGCAGATCTATTCAGAAGCAGGCTTAGATCCTACGTTTGTTAATGGTGGCCTGGTTAAAAGTGTTGGCACCAATGCACGCTTAGGTTCTAGCCGGATTTTGATCGCTGAAGCCGATGAAAGTGATGCCTCGTTTTTACATCTACAGCCTATGGTCAGTATTGTGACAAATATCGAAGCGGATCATATGGATACCTACGGTGGCGACTTTGAGGTATTAAAACAGACCTTTATCGATTTCTTACATAATCTTCCATTTTATGGTCAAGCGATTGTTTGTATTGATGATCCTGTGGTGAGAGAGTTGATCCCACGTATTAGTCGCCAAGTCATTACTTACGGCTTTTCGGAAGATGCTGATGTTCGCCTTGAAAACTATCAACAAAATGGTCAGCAGGGTAAATTCACGGTGGTACGAAAGGGTAAAGCAAACCTTGATATTACCTTAAACATACCTGGTCGACACAATGCATTAAATGCGTCTGCCGCGATAGCCGTTGCCACGGAAGACGATATCAGTGATGAAGCGATTCTTTCTGCCATGATTGGCACTGAAGGTACAGGTCGCCGATTTGAGCATTTAGGGGAATTTGATACTGGCCGTGGTCAGGCCATGCTTGTTGATGATTACGGACATCACCCAACAGAAGTTGATGTTACGATAAAAGCGGCAAGAAGTGGCTGGGAAGAAAAACGCCTGGTGATGATATTCCAACCGCATCGATATTCGCGAACTCGTGATTTATATGATGACTTTGCGAATGTTCTTGATCAAGTTGACGTGTTGCTGATGCTTGATGTCTATCCCGCTGGAGAGCAGCCTATCGCAGGGGCTGATGGCCGTGCCTTATGTCGAACGATTCGTAGCCGAGGCAGAATCGACCCTATTTTCGTCGCTGATACAGAATCATTGCCAGCTGTTTTAGCGAATGTTTTACAAGATGGTGACCTCGTTTTAACTCAAGGTGCAGGTGATGTGGGCAAAGTAGCAAAGCAGCTTGCCACTCTTGAGCTAAATATTAATAAGATGCGCTAAACGAAAGGTGAGTATGTCAAATTTGAGAGTTTTGAGAAGTTAACTGAAATCAGGTTCAGAAAACTCACATTTCGTATTTGATACTTTTGGTTAGCTCAGTATAATCCCAAGGTTAAAGTGAATGCTTTACCTCTATTATTGGGTAGGATAGGGACAGTTTGCTGGCCAGACTAAGGACTACGGACTTTGATTAAGACTCATTTAAGTGAAGGCCGTGGTGTTACGTATCTGCCACTAGCTCAAAGGCACGCTGCTGGTAGTCTGTTTTTGTTGGTTGTTGTATTGCTCATTAGTGCATTGCTTTATTCAACATTGTCTTGGATGTGGGATGATCAAAGGCTTCCACTGTCAAAGATAGTGGTACAAGGGGAATTAGAGTACGTGACCCCTCGCGATGTACAACACTCTTTTGCTAGACTTGAACATATCGGTACGTTTATGTCTCAAGATATCGAGTCTTTGCAAGAGACAGTGCAGTCTATCCCTTGGGTTTCTCAGGTCTCCATTCGTAAGCAGTGGCCTGATACGATAAAGGTTTTTTTGACCGAACATCAGGCTGAAGCGATATGGAATGGAAGCACCTTACTCAATACTAAAGGCCGAGTATTCAATGGCGACATTGGCCAGTTAGTCGGAGACCGGGTCAAACTTTATGGTCCGGCTGACAGTAATGAATATGTTTTAACAACTTGGCGCGACATTGCACCACTGTTTCAAGCGCTAGGTCTAAATATTCAATCATTAGTTTTGAATGACCGAAGAGCTTGGCAAATAATTCTAGATAACGGTATGCGTTTAGAATTAGGTAAAGAATCAATGAACGAGCGTATTGCTCGTTTTATTTCTCTGTATAAGAATTTAGGAAATGACGCTGAGCGAGTCAGCTACATCGACCTTAGATATGATACCGGAGCTGCCGTTGGTTGGTTCCCTGAACCGGATTTAGCACAAGAGAGTACGGATGACTAAGGTTGTTGATGACAATTTAATTGTTGGTCTAGATATAGGTACAGCGACCATATCGGCATTAGTTGGTGAGGTGCTGCCAGACGGTCAGATTAATATCATAGGGGCAGGCACAAGCCCCTCTCGTGGTATGGATAAAGGTGGCGTTAACGATTTAGAGTCTGTGGTTAAGTCAGTACAACGAGCAATCGATCAAGCTGAACTTATGGCAGAGTGCCAAATTAAGAATGTGTTTTTATCGTTATCTGGACGTCACATTGCTAGCCGTATCGAAAAGGGCATGGGAACAATATCTGAAGAGGAAGTGACTCAAGAAGATATGGACCGGGCTATTCATACGGCAAAATCGATTAAAATAGGTGATGAGCTTAGGATTCTTCACGTAATACCGCAAGAGTTTACCATTGATTACCAAGAGGGAATCAAAAATCCACTTGGGCTTTCCGGTGTACGAATGGAAGTGAGTGTCCATTTGATCTCTAGCCACAATGATATGGCTAAAAACCTTGTTAAAGCGGTCGAGCGTTGTGGGCTAGTTGTGGAGCAGCTTGTTTATTCAGGCTTAGCGTCGAGTAATGCTGTTATCACTGAAGACGAACGTGAACTCGGTGTTTGTGTCGTGGATATCGGCGCTGGTACTATGGATGTCTCTATTTGGACTGGTGGCGCGTTACGTCATACAGAAGTGTTCTCATACGCAGGTAATGCCGTCACCAGTGATATTGCTTTTGCTTTTGGGACACCAGTGAGTGACGCAGAAGAAATAAAAGTAAAATACGGCTGCGCACTGAGTGAGCTAGTCAGTAAAGATGATACAGTTAATGTTCCAAGTGTTGGTGGGCGTCCATCTCGAAGCTTACAAAGGCAAACATTGTCTGAAGTAATAGAGCCGCGCTATACCGAACTCATGGGCCTAGTGAATCAAACTATTGATACTGTTCAATCAAAGCTGCGAGAAGATGGCATCAAGCATCACCTTGCCGCTGGTGTTGTCCTCACCGGAGGTGCAGCACAGATTGAAGGATTGGTAGAATGTGCGGAACGAGTATTCCGCAATCAAGTTCGTGTTGGTAAGCCACTGGAAGTGAGTGGCTTAACAGATTATGTAAAAGAGCCGTATCATTCTACGGCTGTTGGTTTACTTCATTACGCGAAAGACAGTCAAATAAGCGATGACATTGAATACAGCGAACCTAAACGCCAATCAATGTCGAGTTTAATGGGTCGTTTACGTAATTGGATACAAAAAGAGTTTTAACCTGAATAGCAGGAAAAACGGAGATAACAAATGTTTGAACCGATGATGGAAATGTCTGACGATGCAGTAATCAAAGTCGTTGGAGTTGGTGGCGGTGGTGGTAATGCCGTTGAACACATGGTGCGTGAGTCTATTGAAGGCGTAGAATTCATCAGTGTCAACACGGATGCACAAGCACTTCGTAAAACGAGTGTTAACAGCGTTATTCAGATTGGTGGTGATATCACTAAAGGTCTTGGTGCAGGCGCTAACCCTCAGGTTGGCCGAGATGCAGCATTAGAAGATCGAGAAAGAATTAAAGAAGTTCTGAGCGGTGCCGATATGGTATTTATAGCCGCTGGAATGGGCGGTGGTACTGGAACAGGTGCTGCGCCAGTTATCGCTGAAGTGGCAAAAGAGTTGGGTGTATTGACCGTTGCGGTTGTCACAAAACCATTTAGCTTTGAAGGTAAAAAGCGCTTAGCCTTTGCCGAGCAAGGTATTGAAGAGCTCTCTAAGCATGTTGACTCATTAATTACGATCCCTAATGAGAAGTTGCTAAAAGTTCTTGGGCGCGGCGTGACATTACTAGAAGCGTTTGGCAGTGCCAATGATGTATTGAAAAATGCGGTTCAAGGTATTGCTGAGTTGATTACTCGCCCAGGTATGATTAACGTCGATTTTGCCGATGTGCGAACCGTGATGTCAGAAATGGGTCACGCAATGATGGGCAGTGGTGTTTCAAAAGGTGAAGATCGTGCTGAAGAAGCAGCTGAAACCGCCATTTCAAGCCCATTATTGGAAGACATTGATTTAGCGGGTGCGCGTGGTGTTCTTGTTAACATTACAGCGGGTCTCGACATGCGCTTAGATGAGTTTGAAACAGTGGGTAACACTGTTAAAGCATTCGCCTCTGATAATGCAACGGTTGTAATTGGTACCTCTCTTGATCCAGACATGACCGATGAAATCCGAGTAACTGTTGTTGCTACTGGTATCGGCACAGAGAAGAAACCAGATATTACATTGGTTGCTGGCGGAAAAACAAAAGTTGCACCGGTTGCACAACAGCAAACACCGGTACAGACAATAGCGAAAACTGAGGAAAAGGCGGCACAGCCTTTGCAAGAAAAACCTCAAGTTGCCGCTCAAACAGCAACGACGCAGACAACGTCAAACTCAGGACAAGCCGCAACAGCGCCGAAGCCTGATAAAGAAAATGCGTATCTAGATATTCCAGCATTTTTACGTCGTCAAGCTGATTAATAACTGTACGTAATTTGACAGTGTTCAAAATTATGTTAGCATGCCCGGTCTGTGTCACAGCAGACCGATATATGTAGCAAGTTTATTAAAGGGTAGTAGATGATTAGACAACGTACATTGAAAGAGATAGTGAAAACAACTGGTGTGGGACTCCACTCTGGTCGTAAAGTCACACTTACTCTTCGCCCTGCTGCTGCAAACACCGGTATTGTTTATCGTCGTACCGATGTCAATCCTCCTGTCGATTTTCCTGCTGATCCTGAGTCAGTAAGAGATACCATGCTTTGTACTGCTTTAGTTAATGAAGACGGTGTCAGAATATCGACGGTAGAGCACCTTAATGCGGCGCTTGCAGGTATGGGGATTGATAACGTAATCGTTGAAGTTGATGCACCTGAAATTCCGATTATGGATGGCAGTGCGAGCCCGTTTGTATTCTTATTGCAGCAAGCCGGTATTGAAACTCTAAACTCACCAAAACGCTTTATTCGTATTAAAAAACCAGTACGTTTTGAAGATGGAGATAAGTGGGCCGAGTTTGTACCGTTTAACGGCTTCCGTATGGATTTCGAGATTGAATTCGATCACCCTGCAATAGAGATCGACGAACAACGACTGCAGTTTGATTTCTCTTCTCAAGGGTTTATCAAAGATATCTCTCGCGCTCGTACATTCGGTTTTATGCGAGATATTGAATATCTTCAATCGCAGAATTTGTGTTTAGGTGGTAGTTTTGATTGCGCTATCGTACTAGATGAATACCGTATTCTTAATGAAGAAGGTCTTCGTTTTGCTAACGAGTTTGTGACCCATAAAGTTCTCGACGCAATTGGTGATTTATACATGTGTGGACACGCTATTATTGGTGAGTTCCGAGCTTATAAATCAGGCCATGGTTTGAATAACCAACTTTTAAGAGCGGTTCTTGCTGATCAAGAAGCCTGGGAATGGGCAACGTTTGAAGAAGCGGCTGGCTCTCCAGTAGCTTTTGCGGACCCTAGTTTCGTTATTGCTTAGATTATAAAAAAACCAGACTTGTAAGTCTGGTTTTTTTTACTTTCAACATGCTTTAGCTTTCAATGTTTTTAACACATTATTTGATGATTAAAACGTTGAGCAGGGCATTGCTACTGCTTGAATAGACTTAGTTTCTATTCATATCTCTTCTGTTTTTTTAACTACTTCTCTTTATCCGCCAGTTGAGCGATACGCTCCAAACGATCTCGTATTTTCTGTGGTGCCATTTCAGCAACGACCATTAATGCCTGTGCTGCACTTTTGGAAATAGGCGGGCGTTTTATACTGATGTCTTTTTCATTAGCCAAATCGCTCTTCCTATAGAGGCTGGGATTGATTTTTACTTCCAACGAAATTAAACGAGCAAAGCCTACGGCGCGTAAGTGATTCAAAATGGTTAGGCGGTCATAATCAAGCTTCATTTTGATCGAAGCGCTTGCGACTTCAATGAGCAAATGGCTTCCTCGAACATTAGCTGCACGGCAATGTTTAACCACATTGGCAGGTAGAAATTTTTGAAGTTCGCTATTAATAGTCAAAATTTCTTTAGCGTGTTGCTGGATCTGGTTGAGCTTTGATTCAGACAGTAGCTCTTGAGTTAAGGTTGGGCGGTGATCTCTCATAGCAGTTCCAAGCGTTGTATTGATTTCATTTTAGTGCATCTAGAAGCTAGGTAATAGCGCTAAATGGGCACAATAGATAACCAATTTTCAAAAAAAATTAAGTGCGCTTCAAACAAATGACGCACCTATTGGTTGTTAGTGATAAAATTCCTTACACTATCGGCACAAATTATAACTATCGCCTTGAAATGTTAACGCCTCATCACAATATCAGTGATACATGATTTATCTCAGTATTCTTAGTTTAAAACTGGTTAAGACTGAAGGCATTTAGAGTAGATCGCATTCGATCTAAATTTAGAGAGATTCATAGCAAATGATAACTAATCTAATGACGAAGGTTTTTGGCAGTCGCAATGACCGAACCTTGCGTCGTCTAAAAAAGATCGTAAAAGAAATAAATAATTATGAGCCGACTTTTGAAGCTCTTACCGATGAAGAATTGAAAGCAAAGACGGTTGAATTTCGTCAACGCCTAGAAAAAGGTGAGTCACTAGACAACTTACTTCCTGAAGCATTTGCAACGGTTCGTGAAGCATCGAAGCGTGTTTATGGCATGCGTCACTTCGACGTACAGCTTCTTGGTGGCATGGTCCTAAATGAAGGAAAAATCGCCGAGATGCGTACAGGTGAAGGTAAAACACTCACCGCGACTCTACCTGCTTATCTCAACGCCTTACCTGGTAAGGGCGTTCATGTCGTAACAGTGAATGATTATCTGGCTCGACGTGATGCAGAAACGAACCGTCCACTGTTTGAATTCCTAGGCATGACGGTTGGTATTAATGTTCCGAATATGCCTCCTCAAGAGAAAAAAGAGTCTTATTTGGCGGACATTTTGTACGGAACCAATAATGAGTTCGGCTTTGACTATTTGCGCGATAATATGGCCTTCCGTGATGAAGACCGAGTGCAACGAGCAAGATTCTTTGCAGTTGTCGATGAAGTTGATTCGATTTTAATTGATGAAGCGCGTACGCCTCTTATCATTTCTGGCCCTGCGGAAGATAGCTCTGAGCTTTACGCCAAGATTAATACTTTGATTCCTGAACTTCAGCGCCAAGAAAAAGAAGATTCGGAAGAGTACCGTGGTGATGGGCATTACACCCTAGATGAAAAGTCAAAGCAGGTATATCTGACTGAAACTGGGCAAGAGTTCGTTGAGGAGCTAATGCTGAAAAATGGGCTGATGGAAGAAGGGGATACACTCTATTCACCGACGAACATCAGTTTATTGCATCATGTGAATGCCGCACTTCGTGCTCACGTGTTGTTTGAAAAAAATGTCGATTACATCGTGAATGAAGACGGCGAGGTCGTTATTGTTGATGAGCATACTGGCCGGACTATGCCAGGACGTCGTTGGTCTGAAGGTTTACACCAAGCTGTTGAAGCAAAAGAAGGTGTGAAAATTCAAAATGAAAACCAAACATTAGCCTCAATTACATTCCAGAATTTTTTCCGTTTGTATGAAAAGCTGTCTGGAATGACAGGAACGGCAGACACTGAAGCATTTGAATTTCAGTCTATCTATGGTTTAGAGACAGTGGTTGTTCCAACCAATAAACCAATGATTCGTAATGATATGCCTGATGTTGTTTACCGTACTGAAGAAGATAAATTCAATGCAATCATTGAAGATATTAAAGAAAGAGTGGCTAACGGCCAGCCTTCACTGGTTGGTACTGTCTCGATTGAAAAATCAGAATTACTTTCTAATGCGCTTAAAAAAGCCAAAATTAAACATAATGTCCTGAACGCGAAGTTTCATGAAAAAGAAGCTGAAATTGTCGCAAGTGCTGGTATGCCAAGTGCGGTAACTATTGCAACCAACATGGCAGGTCGTGGTACGGACATTGTGCTTGGTGGAAGTTGGCAGGCTAAAGTTGAGCAACTGTCTAACCCGACTGACGCACAAATCCAAGAAATCAAGAGTGCATGGAAAGTGGTGCATGATGAAGTTCTAGCTTCGGGTGGCCTACATATTATAGGTACTGAACGTCATGAGTCTCGTCGTATCGATAATCAACTTCGTGGACGTTCTGGTCGTCAAGGTGATGCGGGTTCATCTCGTTTTTATCTATCGATGGAAGATTCGTTACTACGCATCTTTACCTCCGATCGTATGGCTGGCCTAATTCAAAGTGGTATGGACGAAGGTGAAGCGATTGAAAGTCGCATGCTTTCTCGTTCTATAGAAAAAGCACAGCGTAAGGTAGAAGGTCGCAACTTTGATATTCGTAAACAATTGCTTGAGTACGATGATGTTGCCAATGATCAGCGAAAAGTGGTTTACGAACTTCGTGATGAGTTAATGAGCGCAGATGATATCAGCGAAATGCTCGAACAAAACCGCAACGACGTCTTAACCGCTATTATTGATGAGTATATCCCACCTCAGTCTTTAGAAGATATGTGGGATGTATCTGGCCTTGAAGAACGCTTAAAAAATGATTTTGATCTAGACGCTTCGATTCAAGCATGGCTTGATGAAGACGACAAACTGTACGAAGAAGCCTTGCGTGACAAACTGCTGGCTTACGCTATTGAAGTGTACAAGTCGAAAGAAGAAGTGGTCGGTGCAAGCGTACTGCGCAACTTCGAAAAATCAGTCATGCTACAAACTCTCGACACGCTTTGGAAAGAACACCTAGCGGCAATGGATCACCTTAGACAAGGTATTCACCTTCGCGGTTACGCTCAAAAGAACCCGAAACAAGAGTATAAGCGCGAATCGTTCGAGCTATTTGAAGGTATGCTCGAGTCACTAAAATTTGACGTGATTACTATTTTGTCAAAAGTTCGAGTTCAGCAGCAAGAAGAAGTTGAAAGAATGGAAGCTCAACGTCGTGCACAGGCGGAAGAAGCGGTACGCAGAGCCCAAGCTCAACACGCCAGTGCAGAAAATCAGCTAGCGGATGAAAGCTCAGAACACGAAGAAGGTCACCAACCTGTTGTTCGTGACGAGAGAAAGGTAGGGCGTAACGAACCTTGCCCGTGTGGTAGCGGTAAGAAATATAAGCAGTGCCACGGCAAAATAGCTTAAATCAATACCTAATTAAATCGAGTCGCATTAGCGGCTCTTTTTTTAACTAAATACTGTGCTTTTACCTAAATACCAAGAAATACGCAGAACATAACGAGTTTTAAATGAAAAGAATTCATATTGTTGCGGCTATCATCTTTAACAGTGATAAGTCAAAAATATACATTACCCAACGACCTGAACATCTGCATAAAGGCGGGTTTTGGGAGTTTCCTGGAGGGAAGGTTGAACAAGATGAGTCAATCGATCAGGCGATGATACGAGAGTTACATGAAGAGATAGGTATTTCAGTAACTGAGCTGGCACCGTTTCATTATGTTGAATACGATTACCCTGAAAAATCGCTCAAGTTCGACTTTATTACGATCACTGACTTTAATGGTGAGCCTTATGGAAAAGAAGGCCAGTTAGGAAAGTGGGTGGGGATCTCAGAACTGAACGCCTATCGCTTTCCAGAAGCAAACTTACCCACACTAGAAAAGGTCATAAAAGAGTTTGCCTAAGTGCTAGTCAAATTTGGTGTTTGTTGATAGTTTAGTGTGAGTTCGATCAAATACAATGGATCATAGGTTAGATGCCTGATAACAGAGGGAGAAATATTTAATGGTAAGAGTAGCAATCGCCGGTGCCGCTGGCCGCATGGGAAGAAACCTAGTCAAAGCAACGTATAATAATCAAGATGCAAAGGTTGCCTCTGGATCTGAACGTCCAGAATCTTCGCTTGTCGGTATCGATATTGGTGAACTCTGCGGTAAAGGGAAATTTGATATTTCCATTGTAGACAGTCTTGAAAAATCGGTTGATGAGTATGATGTGATTGTCGATTTTACCGCTCCAGTAAATACTCTAGCTAACATTGAGCTATGTAAAAAATACGGTAAAAAAATCATCATCGGCACGACGGGTTTCTCTGAAGAAGAAAAGAAACAGATTGATGAGGCAGCAAAAGAGATTGCTATTGTCATGGCGCCTAACTATAGCGTTGGGGTTAACCTTGTTTTTAAATTGTTAGAAAAAGCCGCTAAAGTTATGGGTGACTATTGCGATGTAGAAATTGTTGAAGCGCATCATCGCCATAAGGTGGATGCTCCTTCTGGTACTGCTATCGGAATGGGTGAAGCCATTGCTGGAGCGATGGGCAATGAACTCAGTGACGTCGCCGTTTATGCTCGCGAAGGTATTACGGGCGAGAGAACGAAAGATGAAATCGGCTTTGCGACCATTCGAGCGGGTGACATTATTGGTGAGCATACCGCTATGTTTGCAGATATCGGTGAGCGTGTAGAGATTACCCATAAAGCGACTGATCGCATGACGTTTGCAAATGGTGCAATTAAAGCCGCAGTTTGGTTAAACAGTAAACCAGCGGGTTTTTATACCATGGTGGATGTGCTGGGTTTAAACGAACTGTAAAGTAAATAGTTATGCGTTGAAGAGTTTCAACGCATAACCCGTCCAACCAATAAATCATTCGACATATCACTTAAATCCTTCTTATTTTATCTGTTTTGCCTATTGATTTTGGGTGCTTTGCTTGGTTTTTCTTCTGAGTGGCCTAAAAAGTCAGGTTATCTCTTGTTGTTCAACGTTTGCTTTTTCAAAACTACGCCCACCTGAGTGCTCTGCTACTTTTGTGATGAGTATTTCTATATTTTGGGTGGTTTATTGAGGTGACTTGCTTCTAAACTTGTTTTTTTAACCGCTTTGACATAAAAAGTGGTACTACCCCTGTAAAGTAGTAATTTGTTTATAGTAAAACTTGACACGTATCACAACCATAATTAGAATACCGCCAATTTGTCTAATTTCCATAAAAACGCTGATTTTCAGCTAAAAGGAAGGTAGAATTGCAAATTAATTCGTTTTTAATGCATTTTTATTCTGGAGGTTGCCTTGATTAAGTCAGCACTGCTAGTCCTAGAAGATGGGACAGTATTCCACGGTGAATCAATCGGCGCAGATGGTTCCGCTGTTGGTGAAGTCGTTTTTAACACCTCGATGACGGGGTACCAAGAAATCCTCACTGATCCTTCCTATTCTCAACAAATTGTCACTCTAACTTATCCTCATATTGGTAATACCGGAACCAATTCCGAAGACGAAGAATCCTCAGCGATTCATGCTCAAGGCCTCGTCATTCGCGACCTCCCTCTTTTAGCTTCTAATTTC
The DNA here is from genome assembly GCF_029958905.1 of Vibrio sp. YMD68. Classification (NCBI taxonomy): domain Bacteria; kingdom Pseudomonadati; phylum Pseudomonadota; class Gammaproteobacteria; order Vibrionales; family Vibrionaceae; genus Vibrio; species Vibrio sp. YMD68. The sequence continues at coordinate 506,186 of NZ_CP124614.1, forward strand.
CGCAACGAACGTTCTCTCTCTGATTACCTTAAATCACAAAATATTGTTGGCATTGCTGAGATTGATACTCGCAAACTAACGCGTATTTTGCGTGAAAAAGGCGCTCAGAACGGATGTATTGTTGCTGGTAGCAATATTGATGAAGCGTTAGCACTGGCTAAAGCAAAAGAGTTTCCTGGTCTTAAGGGTATGGATCTTGCGAAAGAGGTTACAACAAAAGAAGCGTATCAATGGAAACAAGGTTCGTGGACGCTTACGGGTGGTCTTCCTGAAGCGAAAGACGACAGCGAGTTGCCATACCACGTTGTTGCCTACGACTTTGGAGCAAAACGAAACATCCTGCGCATGCTTGTCGACCGAGGTTGCCGCTTAACGGTTGTCCCTGCTCAAACCTCTGCTGAAGAAGTACTGGCGTTGAACCCTGATGGCGTATTCCTCTCAAATGGCCCAGGTGACCCTGCGCCATGTGATTACGCAATTGAAGCGACAAAAGTATTCCTAGAAAAAGAATTGCCAATTTTTGGTATCTGTTTAGGTCACCAAATCCTTGCACTAGCGTCAGGCGCACAGACTGTCAAAATGAAGTTTGGTCACCACGGTGCGAACCACCCAGTTAAAGATTTAGATCGTGATGTTGTGATGATTACTTCACAAAATCACGGCTTTGCTGCTGATGAAGAGACTCTACCAAGCACACTGCGTGCAACACATAAGTCTCTATTTGATGGTTCACTACAAGGTATCCATCGTACAGATAAGCCAGCATTTAGCTTCCAGGGTCACCCTGAAGCAAGCCCAGGTCCAGAAGACGCAGCGCCGTTATTCGACCACTTTATCGAACTAATTAAACAGCACAAAGCTTAATTCGGAGTAGTAGACAATGCCAAAACGTACTGACATTAAAAGTATTCTAATTCTAGGTGCTGGTCCGATTGTTATCGGTCAAGCCTGTGAGTTTGATTACTCTGGTGCTCAAGCTTGTAAAGCACTTCGTGAAGAAGGCTACCGAGTTATCCTTGTAAACTCGAACCCAGCAACCATCATGACTGACCCAGATATGGCGGACGCAACATACATTGAACCCATTCAATGGGAAGTTGTTCGTAATATCATCGCAAAAGAAAAGCCTGATGCAGTTCTACCGACTATGGGTGGTCAAACTGCATTGAACTGTGCGCTTGACCTTGAAAAATACGGCGTTCTTAAAGAATTCGGCGTAGAAATGATTGGTGCGACGGCTGACGCTATCGACAAAGCAGAAGACCGTTCTCGCTTTGATAAAGCAATGAAAGCCATTGGCCTTGAATGCCCAGTGGCCGATACTGCGAAAACCATGGAAGAAGCGTACAAAGTTCAAGAAATGGTTGGCTTCCCTTGTATCATTCGTCCGTCATTTACCATGGGTGGTACTGGTGGCGGTATCGCTTACAACAAAGAAGAATTTGAAGACATCTGTCGTCGTGGTCTGGACTTATCTCCAACCAACGAGCTTCTAATCGATGAGTCTCTTATCGGTTGGAAAGAGTACGAGATGGAAGTGGTTCGCGATAAAAACGACAACTGTATCATCGTATGTGCGATTGAAAACTTCGACCCAATGGGTATTCACACGGGTGACTCAATCACCGTGGCTCCAGCTCAAACGCTGACAGACAAAGAATACCAACTCATGCGTAACGCTTCTTTAGCGGTACTGCGTGAGATTGGTGTTGAAACAGGTGGTTCAAACGTACAGTTTGGTATCAACCCGAAAGATGGCCGTATGGTTATCATCGAGATGAACCCACGTGTATCTCGCTCTTCAGCACTCGCGTCTAAAGCAACGGGTTTCCCTATTGCTAAGATTGCAGCGAAACTCGCTGTTGGCTTCACACTAGACGAGTTAATGAATGACATCACTGGCGGCGCAACGCCAGCATCATTCGAGCCAACAATCGACTACGTAGTAACTAAGATTCCTCGTTTTAACTTCGAGAAATTTGCGGGTGCTAACGACCGTCTAACGACACAAATGAAGTCGGTTGGTGAAGTGATGGCTATCGGCCGTAACCAACAAGAATCTCTGCAGAAAGCACTTCGCGGCCTAGAAGTTGGTGCGACAGGTTTCGACGAAATGGTTGACCTAGATGCACCTGATGCGCTAACAACGATTCGTCATGAGCTGAAAGAAGCGGGTTCAGATCGTATTTGGTACATCGCTGACGCATTCCGTGCTGGTATGTCGGTAGATGGTGTATTTAACCTAACGCAAATCGACCGTTGGTTCCTGGTTCAAATTGAAGAGATTGTTCTACTCGAACAGCAAGTTAAAGCGAACGGTTTTGCTGGTTTAAACAAAGATGTACTGAACAAGCTAAAGCGTAAAGGCTTTGCAGATGCGCGCCTATCTAAGATTCTAGGTGTAGCGGAAAGCGAAATCCGTCGTTTGCGTGACCAATATGATATCCACCCAGTGTACAAGCGTGTAGATACGTGTGCGGCTGAGTTCTCTTCTGATACAGCTTACATGTACTCATCTTACGATGAAGAATGTGAAGCAAACCCAACAGACAAAGAAAAAATCATGATCTTAGGCGGCGGTCCAAACCGTATCGGCCAAGGTATTGAATTCGATTACTGTTGTGTACATGCCTCTTTAGCACTACGTGAAGATGGTTACGAAACGATCATGGTTAACTGTAACCCTGAAACAGTTTCTACGGACTACGATACTTCTGACCGTTTGTACTTTGAACCCGTCACTCTGGAAGATGTACTTGCCATCGTACGTGTTGAAAAGCCTAAAGGCGTTATTGTTCAGTATGGTGGTCAAACGCCACTTAAACTGGCTCGTGAACTTGAAGCAGCAGGCGTTCCAATTATCGGTACTAGCCCAGACGCTATCGACCGAGCAGAAGATCGTGAGCGTTTCCAAGTTGCGGTAGACCGTCTAGGCCTACTTCAACCACAAAACGCAACCGTAACGACAATGGAGCAAGCGGTCGAGAAATCTCGCGAAATCGGATTCCCTCTCGTTGTGCGTCCTTCTTATGTACTTGGTGGCCGTGCGATGGAGATCGTATACGACGAGCAAGACCTGCGTCGTTACTTTAACGAAGCAGTAAGCGTTTCAAACGAATCTCCAGTATTGCTTGATAGCTTCCTAGATGACGCTGTCGAAGTGGACGTAGATGCGATTTGTGACGGTGAGCGCGTTGTCATCGGCGGTATCATGGAGCACATCGAACAAGCGGGTGTTCACTCTGGAGACTCAGCATGTTCTCTGCCTGCATACACGCTTAGCGAAGAAATCCAAGACGTCATGCGCGAGCAAGTTGAAAAGCTGGCATTTGAGCTCGGTGTTCGTGGTCTAATGAATACTCAGTTCGCTGTGAAGAACAATGAAGTGTACTTAATCGAAGTTAACCCTCGTGCAGCACGTACCGTTCCATTCGTATCTAAAGCAACAGGCGCACCAATTGCTAAGATTGCAGCGCGTGTTATGGCGGGTCAATCTCTAGAGTCTCAAGGCTTTACAAAAGAGATCATCCCACCTTACTACTCAGTGAAAGAAGTGGTATTGCCATTCAACAAATTCCCTGGCGTTGACCCACTATTAGGTCCAGAAATGCGCTCTACTGGTGAAGTTATGGGTGTGGGTGCGACATTCGCAGAAGCATACTCTAAAGCTGAATTGGGTTGTGGCAACATTTACCCTGAAGGTGGACGTGCACTTCTTTCTGTTCGTGAAGGCGATAAAGAGCGTGTTGTCGACCTGGCGTCTAAGCTGACTAAGTTGGGTTACCAGTTAGATGCGACTCACGGTACGGCGGTTATTCTTGGTGAAGCGGGTATTAACCCACGCCTAGTGAATAAAGTACACGAAGGTCGTCCTCATATTCTTGACCGTATCAAGAACAATGAATACACCTACATTGTGAACACAGCAGCTGGTCGTCAAGCGATTGAAGATTCGAAAGTCCTTCGTCGTGGTGCATTGGCTGAGAAAGTGAACTACACAACAACGTTAAATGCGGCATTTGCAACCTGTATGGCTCATACAGCAGATGCAAAAACTTCGGTTACTTCAGTGCAAGAGCTACACGCACAAGTAAAAGCAAACGAAGCGTAATCTCACTTAGGTTATATCATTCAAGCCCGCTCTATTGAGCGGGCTTTTTTATTAGCACTCTTGTTATTTAGTGCATTCAATTAAGACGACAGTCATTTTGTATTAATACCGTCTTTTTATACGGTGAAAGATATTTATCTAGATGTGTTTTACTTACCCAATGCGAAAGTAGGCAAAGATAAGTGCCAACGAATTGCGCCTAAACGAATGGCTAGGGTAGAGGTTAAGCCTGCGAGAAAGGCCGTTGTAGAGTCATAGCCCATAGACAGCCCAACGGTATGAAAAATCCCACCCACAATACACGCAGTAGCATAGACTTCGCTACGCAAGACCATTGGAACTTCACGTGCGAGCATATCTCGAATGATGCCTCCGCCACAGCCGGTAATGACCCCCATTATGACGGCAACCATAGCCGAGTCTTGATATATCAACGATTTTTCCACACCAATGCCGACAAAAACGCCCAGACCAATCGCATCACATACTGGGAGTATCCACCAGGCGACTCGCTTTGGCCGACGGACAATAAGCATAGTGATAAGGCAGGTAATAAAAATGACCCACAGATAAGTGGTGTCAGTAATCCAAAAAACAGGCGTGGCACCGAGCGCCATGTCACGAATTGTCCCTCCGCCAATCGCGGTGACACTTCCCAATACGACGACACCAAACGGGTCCATTTTTAGTCGGCCAGCGAGAAGAACACCGGATATAGCAAAAATGGCCGTGCCAAAAAGATCAAATAGATAGAGCAGCATGGAATCCATGAGACAGATTACTCATTTATTAGTAGGAACATTTAGGCGGAAATTGTACGAAATTCTCTACTAAAGCGTTAGCGTTTTTCGCGGATGGATTGTAAGTGTTCACACACTTGCTTTACTGCGCCGAGGGTTCTTGGGGTTGGTCGATTTATAAAGTCTGAGTTGAGTGTCCACATAGCGTTATTTTCTATCGCAGAGAGCTGTTTTTTCCAAGGGTGCCACATGCTTCCATCGCTAAGGGCATGTTCAGATAAAAACAGCGCTTCTGGCTGTGCAACCACGACTTGTTCAATACCCACCTGTGGGTATGGAGTGGCACTGCGTTCAAAGACATTCACGCCACCACAAAAAGAGAAAACTTCACTTGGCCAATGCCCTTGAGCGACGGTAATAATTGGCTTTTCATTGAGTTGATAAAAATAACTCACAGGGTCTTCTACATCGTAACGTTTTGAAAGATCTGCAAGTTGATCTCTAAATGCTTGCGCTTGGGCTCGACCCAGTTTCGGGTTATCGCTAAACTCACTGAGATCGTCGATATTGTCTGCAATGTCACTGAGCGTCTTGGTGTGTGAATCATAGATAGTGAAACCAAATTGACGAAGCATCTCGAGTTCTTTCTTGGGGTTGCCTGACGGCCAAGCAATAATGAGATCCGGTTGAAGGGCAATAATACGCTCGAGTTTCATGCCTTGATAGTTGGCGACTTTTTCAAGGGATTGGGCTTCTTCTGGGTAGTCGCTCATGGCACTCACCGCAATGAGCTTATCGCCAAGCCCTGCTGCAAAGGCAATTTCTGTCGCATGAGGCGCTAGCGCTATGACTCTTTCTACGGGAGCGGAGACAACAGAAGTCGTTATAAGCAGTGGTAGTATCGAGATAAAACGAAACATTTAAACGCCTTGATATAAAAGGAAAAGAATCACGCTTTGAATGAGCGTCCATGCGAAAACACGCCACGCAACGAGCGTTTGTATTTGTGATAAATGAATCGCAGAGGGAGCAATACGGCCACCTATTTTGGCTCGTACACTTTTGCGGTTTTCATAAATAGCGGGGCCACCTAAAGAAAGCTCCAGTTTGTTACCGACGGCAGCAAGCAACCAAGCCGGACCTGGTAACGGCCAAGATGTGCTTTGAGCCAGCATCGCTTTAAAGGTGTAAACGGCTTTATTTCCACACACAACAAACAGCGCAAACAGTCGTAAAGGGATAAAGTCCAAGAGGGCGACGGTTCGGGTTACCGCTAGGCCAAAAGGGGAAAATTGGGAACGAGAAGGAGACCACGCTCTCGCCAGTTCCGCTGATAGTCGATAGATTAAAGCGCCGCTTCCACCGCCGATTGCGTACCAAAAAAGCACACACACCACATTTCGCCCATAACCCATGATGATGGTTTCAGCGCCAGCTTTGCCAAGCCCTAAAGCTGACAAGCGGCTTGTATCTCGATTGAGTACTGGGGAAAGCAAGGATCTAGCGGTCGATTTATCGTCATGAGCGAGTGCCTTGGTCAGTCCATTTGCAAGGACTTCATTGCTGCGCCAATCTAGGGCAAGTAGCAGTAAAGCCAGTTCGAATAACTGAGGTTGCCACACTAATGGTTTTAGCGCCCATAGCACGAGAATCGTTGGGATGACCATTAGTAACCAAGCAAGCGTGCCGGAAATCAAGCTCTGTGAGTAGTGATTATTGACGTTCACTTTTTCAGCGAGTTGCTCTGCAAACTTATGCCATAGTGTCGTAGGGTGAGCGCTTCGAGGGATTGGGATAAGCAGATGAAACAACAAGGCTCCCCACATGACGAGGAGCACTCCATTTGAATAGAACTGACTAAAAATCTCTTCCATGATATCCGTCGTTAACTATTTAAGCAGTTGAACCATTTTTATCACCATCTCTGAAGAGCTTTGTGCAGCAAGAGGCAGGAACTCTTCAAAACTCATTGGAGACTCTTTATCGGCAACATCGGAAATAGCACGTACCACAACAAAAGGAACATTAAACTGATGACAAGTCTGAGCAATCGCAGAGGCTTCCATTTCGACCGCAATAACAGTCGGGAAATGTGTGCGAATAAACGTTTGACGTTCTGCGCTACAAACAAAGGCATCACCGGTACAAATTAGGCCTCGAACCGCGTGTTTGTCTTCCATTTGTGCCAGTGCTTTTTCTGCAATGTCCATTAGATTTGAGTCGGCAAGAAAGGCAGCAGGCTGTCCCGCCATTTGGCCAATTTCGTAGCCAAAAGCGGTCACATCAGCATCGTGATGACGAACTTCAGTGGAGATGACGACATCGCCTAAATTGAGAGTAGAGTCAAAACCACCCGCAGAGCCGGTATTGATGACAACGTCTGGCTGATATTCATCAAGTAAAATGGTGGTACCAATAGCGGCAGCGACTTTACCAATGCCCGACTGTAAGAGCACGACATCAACACCGTTAAGTTCACCTGAGAAGAAGTTGCAGCCCGCTTTGTTGACTTCTTTACAATTAGATATTGCCTGCTTAAGGATGGTAACTTCTTGTTCCATAGCGCCAATGATGCCGATTTTCATGTGTGATCCTAATGATTTATTTAAAGGTGTTAAGCCTAAGTTTAACATGAAAAAATTGAGCACAAATACTCTTTAATCGCTAGAGTAGGCAAGGGAAGGTATTCCGTTGTTATATTCAGTTGCCATAGTATCTAGATTCCCCTATAATCCGCGCTTCGCGTAGTGGCTGAATCAGAGATTGGCTGCTACAACTATAAACCTACTCTTATTAGGAGAGCATTATGTCTCTGAATGCAGAAACTAAAGCAGCAATCGTTGCAGAATACGCACAATCTGAAGGCGACACTGGTTCACCAGAAGTTCAAGTAGCACTACTTACTGCTTCTATCAACCACCTTCAAGGTCACTTTAAAGCTCACAAAGGCGATCACCACAGCCGTCGTGGTCTTCTACGCATGGTATCTAGCCGTCGTAAACTTCTTGATTACTTGAAAGGCAAAGACCTAGCTCGTTACCAAGATCTAATCAAACGTCAAGGTCTACGTCGCTAATTAGTAGCTGCATAGAAAGTTTGTTTAGAAAGGGGCTATATGCCCCTTTTTTGTTGCCTAAAATTCAGTGAAACCATGCTTTTTTTTAGGACAAAGTAACCGATCATAGCAAAACACCGCTCATATAGTTTATACTACGCCTCGCCTATCATGCTCTTGCACTAGGCACATAAATTTGTTCAAGAATTACAGTCACAGATGTCGGCCTATTGGTCGCGACTATTCAAAAGCGATTAGGTTAATAGTTTGGTTATCCTTAGTCTCTTTTCACTAGTCGCGATTGGTAATCTCTTGAACGGTCACTTACTTATTCTAAAGTTACTCTTTAGATCAAGGATATATAATGTTTGAAAAACCAGTTGTAAAGTCGTTTCAATACGGCAACCACACCGTTACTCTAGAAACTGGCGTTATTGCACGCCAAGCTACTGCTGCTGTAATGGCCACGATGGACGATACGTCAGTATTCGTTTCTGTTGTTGCTAAAAAAGAAGCGGTTGCAGGTCAAGATTTCTTTCCACTAACAGTAAACTACCAAGAGCGTACTTACGCTGCAGGTAAAATCCCTGGTGGTTTCTTCAAGCGTGAAGGTCGTCCTTCAGAAGCTGAAACACTAACGGCTCGTCTAATCGACCGTCCGATTCGTCCACTTTTCCCAAGTGCGTTTAAAAACGAAGTACAGGTTATCGCGACGGTTGTTTCTATCAACCCTGACGTAAACCCAGACATGATCACTATGATCGCAACGTCTGCAGCTCTTGCTATCTCTGGTGCACCATTTAATGGTCCTATCGGTGCTGCACGTGTTGGTCACATTGACGGTCAACTTGTTCTTAACCCTTCAAACACAGAGCTTGAAAGTTCTAAACTAGACCTCGTTGTGTCTGGTACTGAAGGTGCGGTACTTATGGTTGAATCTGAAGCCGATAACCTATCTGAAGAAGAAATGCTTGCTGCTGTTGTTTACGGTCACGACCAACAACAAGTTGTCATTAAAGCGATCAATGAATTTGCTGCTGAAGTTGCGACTCCAGCGTGGGATTGGACTGCTCCAGAAGTAAACGCAGAGCTTAAAGCTCAAGTTGCTGAACTTGCTGAAGCACGTCTATCTGAAGCGTACCAAATTACTGAAAAAATGGCGCGTTACGAGAAAGTCGGCGTCATTAAGAATGAAGCAGTTGCAGCACTTCTAGCGCAAGACGAAAACCTAGATGAGCGCGAAATCCGCGGTATGCTTGGTTCTCTAGAGAAAAACGTAGTACGTAGCCGCATTATTGCTGGTCACCCACGTATCGACGGCCGTGAAAAAGACATGGTTCGTGCACTAGATGTGCGTACTGGTGTTCTTCCACGTACACACGGTTCTTCACTATTTACTCGTGGTGAAACTCAAGCACTTGTTACTGCAACGCTTGGTACACAACGTGATGCTCAAATCATCGATAGCCTAATGGGCGAGAAGAAAGATCACTTCCTTCTACATTACAACTTCCCTCCATACTGTGTAGGTGAAACGGGTTTTGTTGGTTCTCCAAAGCGTCGTGAAATCGGCCACGGTAAACTGGCTAAGCGCGGTATCCAAGCGGTTATGCCTTCAATTGAAGAATTCCCATACACAGTGCGTGTTGTATCGGAAATCACAGAATCGAACGGTTCTTCTTCAATGGCTTCTGTATGTGGCACATCTCTAGCACTTATGGATGCGGGTGTTCCAATCAAAGCTTCTGTTGCGGGTATCGCAATGGGTCTGGTTAAAGAAGGCGACGATTTCGTTGTTCTTTCTGACATCCTTGGCGATGAAGATCACCTAGGTGACATGGACTTTAAAGTAGCGGGTACTAACGCAGGTATTACAGCGCTTCAAATGGACATCAAGATCGAAGGTATCACTAAAGAGATCATGCAAATTGCTCTTAACCAAGCGCAAGGTGCACGTAAGCACATCCTTTCTGTAATGGATGAAGCTATCTCTGGTGCTCGTGACGATATTTCTGAGTTCGCTCCACGTATCCACACAATGAAAATCAACACTGATAAGATCCGTGATGTTATCGGTAAAGGTGGCGCTGTTATTCGTTCTCTATGTGAAGAGACGGGTACAACGATTGAAATCGAAGATGACGGTACAGTTAAGATTGCTGCAACATCTGGTGAGCAAGCTGAAGATGCGATCAACCGCATTAAAGCACTAACTGCTGAAGTTGAAGTGGGCACAATCTACACGGGTAAAGTGGCTCGTCTTGCAGATTTTGGTGCGTTCGTTAACATTCTTCCAGGTAAAGATGGTCTGGTACACATTTCTCAAATCGCTGATAAGCGTATCGAGAAAGTGTCGGATTACCTAACTGAAGGTCAAGAAGTTAAAGTTAAAGTTCTTGAAATTGACCGTCAAGGCCGTGTTCGTCTAAGCATGAAAGAAGCGACAGATAAGCCTGCAGAAGAAGCTCCAGCGGCAGACGCAGAGTAATTCGTTACACTTAAATAGGTAATTTGACCTATTGAGTATAAAGCATGTTATAAAGGGAGCCTTATCGCTCCCTTTTTTTCATCTTATTTTCCAGCAAATGTATGTTGGGCGACAGGAGTATCTATTTGTGAAATGGTTTCGTAGCGCCACATTAAGTGCATTTTTGTTGGTCACAGCGGGGTGTGCTTCCACATCAACACCCGATCAAGATCAGTGGGTCTACCCACCAATGGCCGTGCCATTACAGGCCAGTGTTCAGCAAGAAGTTCAAATTGCTCGTTTAACTCAATTACTTCAACGAGCTGACTTGCAAGATGAAGTTAGAGCAAAAATGCATTATGAACGCGGTAATTACTATGACAGTGTTGGTCTGCGTGATTTAGCCCGATTGGATTTCAATCAATCACTATCATTAAACCCAGCTCAACCTGATATTTTTAATTTGTTGGGTGTCTATTTTACTCAAGTTGGTGAGTTTGATGCTGCCTATGAAGCTTTTGACTCAACGTTAGAGCTTGATCCAGATAACGCTTACGCAGAACGTAATCGTGCGATTGCTCTTTATTACGGTGGACGCATCGATCTTGCTTACGAAGAGATGTCGACACATTTTGAACGTGATCCTAGCGATCCATTTGGGGCGCTTTGGCTCTATATCATTCAATCGGAGATGGATCTTGAAGCCGCAAAATCCGCATTGATGACTCGGTACGAAGCGCGTACAGAAGAATGGGGTTGGGTTCTCGTCGGTCTGACGTTAAATGACATCTCGGAAGAGAATGCATTTAAAGCCATTTTAGTTGGCACAAGAGATAATACGTTACTTGCCCAACGCTTAACGGAAGTTTACTTCTACATGGCGAAGCGTTACCAACAGGAAGGGGATTTTGCCAGTGCTATTTCTCTGTACAAACTGGCTTTAGCAGGCAATGTGTTTGAGTATGTGGAGCATCGGTATTCCTTTTTAGAGTTAAGCCGTATTTACAATCAAGTCAAAGCTGATCAACTTGCTCAAGCAAAGAAACAAGCATTGACTGAGCCGCAAGAGCAGTAAAGACACCTCTGAGACTGACAAGACCGCCTGTTATTGACGATCATTTTAATGGTCGTCAATAACAGGCGGTTTTTTATTGCCTTATGTATATTGCCAGAGACCTATTGCTTTACACCCAAGATGCATTAAAATAGTTAGCCTGGCTAATTAAATTAAATTGAATTGAGTTGTGCTGTTATGCTTTGGGATAATCTTGAAAAAATCGAACGGTTTGCATCAAAGGTGTGGCGCGTTCAATCTAAAAATGACTCTTTAGATCAGTTAAGCTTCAATGAATATGATTACCTCAAAGTGATTCAGGTCTCGCAGGATGCGATTCGTTTAACGGATCTTGCCAATGAAATGCAAGTGAGCAAACCATCGGCGACGAATATGGTTAAGCGTTTGGAAAGAAAAGGACTCGTAGAAAGGAAATCTTGCGCTGAAGACGCGCGATCTAAGCGAGTTGAGTTGACTGAAAAAGCAACCGTTGCTCTAAAAGAGGAAAGTCGGGTTTATGGTGTGATGGCGAGAGAGTTAGAAAAAAAACTCACAGATAATCAATTAGATCAGTTAAATCAATTGTTACAAATCGCACTCAAGTAGAGTTTTAATCATTTAGTTAGCCTTGATAACTAAATGATTAATGCAGTCAGTATATTTAAGGGAAGTCACAATGAGTAACAACATATACCGTCAATTTTGGCGTTATACGATTCCAACCGTGGCCGCGATGCTCGTTAATGGCTTGTATCAAGTGGTTGATGGTATTTTTATTGGTCGCTATGTTGGGGCTGATGGGTTAGCGGGTATCAATGTCGCTTGGCCTGTTATTGGTACTATTCTTGGGTTGGGAATGCTCGTTGGCGTTGGTACTGGCGCACTTGTTTCTATTCGCCAAGGTGAAAAAGATAACCAAGGCGCAAAACATATTCTAACAACTGGGTTAACGTTATTGTTGGTGCTTTCGCCTTTCGTCGCTGGAATATTGTTTCTTTTTGCTGATCATTTCTTGCTTTGGCAAGGCGCGGAAGGGCGGGTTTACGATCTTGGGTTACAGTATTTACATATATTGATAGGTGGCAGTGTCTTTACCCTTGGATCTATTGCGATGCCATTTCTGCTGCGCAATGATGATAGCCCTAATATGGCGACGATTTTGATGGTCGTGGGTGCTGTGATTAACATTGCTCTCGATTACCTATTCATCGCTTGGCTAGGCTGGGAGTTGAAGGGAGCCGCTGTAGCAACGGCTATCGCCCAATGTGTTGTTACCAGCTTAGGTTTGGCTTATTTCTTCTCACGCAAAGCAAAGTTACGCTTACGTTGGGGAGAGCTTAGACTTAACTTCTCGGTGGTTCCAAAGATTTTTGCGATTGGTACGTCAAGCTTCTTTATGTATGCCTATGGCTCAATGATGGTTGCAATGCATAACGCACTGTTTGCGCAATATGGGAATCAGTTGATGATTGGCGCTTATGCCATTCTGGGCTACATCGTTACGGTTTATTATCTTACAGCCGAAGGTATTGCCAATGGTATGCAGCCGCTAGTGAGCTATAACTACGGTGCTAAACATCAAGGCAACATTCGTCAACTTCTGAAGATCGCAATGGTGAGTTCAGTGTCGGTTGGAATGGTATTCGCCATTCTATTGAATGTTTTTCCTAGAGAGTTTGTTTCAGTATTTAGCTCTCAGGACTCTCAGCTTGTCGAGTACACGGTGTTAGGTATTCGATTGCATCTGTTTGCGTTAGCATTGGATGGCTTTTTAGTCGTCACTGGGGCTTATTACCAATCGGTGAACAAGGGAAGTAAAGCGATGTTTGTTATGTTGGGCAATTTGCTGATTCAACTACCTTTCTTGTATATCATGCCTAAGTTGTTTGGTGTCCCAGGAATTTGGATGGCTTATCCTCTTTCAAATATTGCGTTGAGTGTTGTGGTTATTGCGATTTTGATGAAAGACATTAAGAAGCTAGATTCAACACCGTTGAGCCCAGCAACCGCTTAGTGTTGATGTGAGGATTTCGATACGAAAAAGGTCTAGTGATCTAGACCTTTTGATTAGGGCGTGTTGATCTTTCGAGCTGATTTTTGCAGCAACTTGATGGGTATTTAGACAAGGCAGAGGCTTAGAGATGTAGTTATTTTACTTGAGAAGCCTCTAACGCAGTATCAATACCCAACAAGTGCTGCCCGAAGGGTTCGGCTAAACTCGTTTTATGCTTTGTTGAGAAGTCTTTGCTTAGAATAACTAGGCATCATACTTCTCGCCGCGCCTAAAACGATTTTATCTCGAACAAAATTTAACCGCGAAAGATCAACACGCCCTAATACCTTAATCTAAATTAGATGTTTTTTACTTCTAACCCAGCCAGTTGATGCCAGTAACCGTTACATTGACGGTCGCCAATTGTCATTGGTTGGTCACCATTTTCGTTGGCTTTGAAATTGTTCAGTTCAGAGAACGTGTCGATACCTAACGGGCTTAAACGCACCACATCGACCAAATCTTTCATATTGGGTAAATCATTGATTAAGTTGTAGCAATAACCGGATTGCGTTTGAATGCCGTTGAGGTTAAATACGGATTGACCTTCTTGGCTGTCAACTTGTAGACCTGTTGGGTACTTTATACAGCAGGTGTCACAGTCATCTTTGGCTTTATTCTCGGCACGCGCGGTGAAGCAACGAGCGGAATAAGCGAGCGGAAGGTAACCATGACTGAATACTTCGACTTCAAATTTATGACGGATATTGAGATCGTCACATTGGATCATCACGTTAGATAACCATTCTCGCGAAAGCTCAACCGGCATACACCAACGTGTCATACCTTGTTTCAGGAACACGTTTAAAGTGTGTGCATTGTAAGTGTTCACCGCAGGGCCGACCACAAACGGCACGTTACTCTCATTGGCAAGTTGAATCGCAGATACGTCATTCGCTTCAATGGCAAAGTCACCGTTATCGATGTACTTTTTCATGATGCTGACTTCACTCGGTGCCTCAAGCAACGCCATTGTGGACAAGACGACTTGTTTACCCGATGCCGACAGTTCTTTCGCGATATCCAGCCAGTGTTTTACTTTCATTTCGCGTCGTTTTGAACAGACGGCTTCACCCAGGTAAATAATATCAGCAGCGCTATCTTTTGCTTGTTGATAAAAGCTTTCAACATCTTGCTTTGGCCAAAAATAAAGCAGTGGGCCTAATGCGTATTTCATTGAGTTATCCATTACTTTTCCTTATTGCCATTTGCGATGGTAAGCACCAAGCGTGGTTTGTGTCCCTTCAGAGACGTTAGCCAGGGCGGCATTCCAGGACGCTTCCACCTGATAGGAATCTGGGTTTGCAAGGTAGTGATCTATGGCTGCTCGCCAAGTACGAGTCACCTGTTCTACGTAGGCAGGGCTACGCTGACGACCTTCAATTTTAACAGAAGTAACATTGGCAGCAAATAACTCAGGAAGCATAGACAGAGTATTTAGGCTAGTCGGCTCTTCTAATGCATGGTAGCGCTTACGTTCGCCTTCTATTTCTGCTTCAAAGCGACCTTTACAAAGCGTAGGGTATCCCGCGTTTTCCCCTGTCGCATACTTATCAATGAGGATCTCATTGAGGCGTGACTCAAGCCCGCCATCCGTTTCTTGCCAACGAACGTATTTGGCCGGAGAGCATGCACCGACCGTATTTGGCGACTCACCGGTCATGTATGAAGAAAGGTAACAGCGACCTTCAGCCATAATGCACAGGCTACCGAAGGCGAAGACTTCTAAATCGACATCTGAGGTGATATTACGCGACAGCTGTTTCACTTGATGGATGGAGAGCACACGAGGAAGTACCACGCGTTTTACATTGAAGTTTTTGTGGTAAAAGTCGATGGCTGCGACGTTGGTGGCTGAAGCTTGGACTGACAGGTGCAATTCCATATGTGGGTATTTATTTGCTGCGTACTCTAATACTGCGATATCCGCGATGATCAGAGCATCGACTCCGAGGTCCGCGGCTTGATCCACGGCTTTCGTCCAGCGCTCGAAACCATTGGGATGAGCGAATGTATTGAGCGCCACATGAATTTTCTTGCCCTTGTCGTGTACGTATTGAACGGCTTTATCAAGTTTTTTCCCGGTAAAGTTAAGACCAGCAAAATGACGCGCGTTGGTGTCATCCTTAAAGCCGATATAAACCGCATCTGCACCACAATCGATGGCCGTTTTGAGTGCTGGTAGATTTCCAGCTGGGCATAGGAGTTCCATTGCAATGTACCAATTTCTACAAAAGTGACGGCATTTTATGAAGATATGTGAATAGCGAGTTTGATGTAAGGCAGGTTTGGGTGAATAAATTAGATATCGATGAGTAAATAGTCGCAAATGACGTCAATCGGTAGGGGGATGGTTCAGACTAGCTCTTGTGGCGACGGTTTTGAATGAAGAGATCTTCGACTTCTTGTTTTGGTTGAGGCCGATAAAAGTGAAAGCCCTGGATGGAATGACAGTTGAGGTTAGACAACAAAGTGGCCTGTTGCTGAGTTTCTACCCCCTCGGCAACCACAGTTAAGTTGAGAGACTTGCCTAGGTTGATAATGTTCTCAATGACAGTGACTTGTTTCGGCAGGGTATCCATATCACTAATGAAAGCGCGATCAATTTTTAGCTCATCAATAGGGAAACGAGCCAAATATGAAAGGGAGGAATAGCCGGTACCAAAATCGTCAATAGACAAGGTAAAACCGAGTTTTTTAATGGCATTCAACATTTGAATGGTATGTTCACTGTCACTCATCACTGCACTTTCAGTCAGCTCAAAAGTAATGCAGTTGGGATCAAGAGCCGTAGAACGCAACAATTTTTCCATATAATCAATCAGTTTTGGGTTGCCAAACTGCTCTGGGGATAAATTAATAGCCACGCGGCCGGGTAAAATCCCTTGCAATTTCCAACGTTTCACCGTCGCAAACACTTCACGCATCACGACTCGGCCTAAATGTTCAATAAGCCCAGCTTTTTCAGCGACCGGAATAAAAGCAGAAGGGCTAATGTAGCCTTCAACTGGGTGTTTCCAGCGAATCAGGGCCTCTGCACCATTAATGCTAAAGTCGCGCGCATTAACTTTCGGCTGATACCAAACTTCAAGGCCGTTTTGTTGTAGTGCTTTTTGCAGTTCAATCTCAAGCCAGAGTCGCATTCGCGCTTCTTTATTCATCTGGTCATTGAATTTAATCAGACGATTTCGCCCACGATCTTTGGCTTCATACATCGCTGTATCAGCATTTTGCAATAAAATACGCGCATCGTTGCCATCACCTGGGTATGCCACACTACCAATAGAGCAAGAAAGTCTTTTACTGAAGTGATGAAGATCGAACGGTTGGTTAATTAGGCCAATGATTCGTTCGGCAAGAATTTCTGCCATACGATTGTTTTCAGGTTTTGGTAAGATCAGGCCAAACTCATCGCCACCTAAGTGTCCTAACACCGCTTGCTGAGGCAATAACCGCTTGAGTCGAGCCGCGACCTCTTTAATGACTTTATCACCAATATGGTGGCCTAAAGAGTCATTAATGTTCTTAAAATTATCGATATCTAGATACATCATCAGAAGTGGTGTTTCATTGTTAATGAATTGCTCCAGGCGCTTGGTAAAACCAAAACGGTTAAATGCCCCTGTTAATGAATCTAGGTGTGGATCTTCTTGTGACGCGCTAGATAACTGTTTCGGTGCATCTTCCGCATCCTGAATCAACACGAGTTGCGATTGGTTACCCAGTACAATGGTTGAGTCGGCATGCAGCTGTACTTTCCTCTCAATGCCACAGCGAGGCCCTGTGAGGCAAATCATAGGTGCATCGGTAATGAGCTGGCTTAAAGGGATACTAAAGACAGTTTTGCTTTTTTCATCGACAAAAAGTCGAGTTAAGTCTTCACCCAGTAGATCCGAAGATGACGTCATTCCCAGCAAACGAATCGCCGAAGGATTGGCAGAGATAATGCAATCATCTTCGACAAGAAGCAGGCCGTCAGGAAGAAGTGAAGTGAGCGTTGAATATTTGCTTTCGGACTCTTCTAGAGACCGAATCAATATCTGTTTTTCTGAGGTATCAACAGCATGAAATATAATGGATTCGACTTTTTGCCCATTCAGGATTGGAGACAAACTGAAATGCAGGCTTGTATCGATGTCGATATCATGTAGTGTGATTTCAGCTTCGAGAGTCTCTCCTCGAAATGCTCTGTCGTAGTATGGTTTTATGTGCTCATAAAAGTGACTGCCTAGAACTTGAGAGTCATTCATACCGAACAGTTCTTTGGAAGTTAGCCCTGCAATATCACAATATCTCTCATTGACCATGCTGTAGTTATGCTGTTCATCGATAACGGCAAAAAAGAATGGACTATGGTGTGTGATTTTTTCAAACCAGTGTTGTAATTGTTGCGAAGGCATCAATAACTACCAACTCTCCGTTGCGGTTAGAGTTTCACAGGGCGTGTGAAACATGAGACGATACATTAACTATACCCCTGAATTTTGATATGTAAAAGCGTCAAGAACATTCTCGACTTCTTTGATACATAACAGGAATTAGCACTATTACATCTATTATGATGAAATATTATATTTACAAAGTAACGGATAACGCGCGTGATAAACAAGATTCGCACTCAACTAGTTCAAAATGCAGCATCAATTTTGCGATCCCCAGTCCACTTTTTGCCACAATTTGTACAAAAAAAAGCCTTGCTTGAAGTCATGAAGACGGTCTTCAAAGAGGCTATAGAAGAGGGGGATTTTGAATTCCTGGAAGACAAGTGGCTAAAAGTTGAAATTCGCGATATGGCACTGTGTTGGTATATTAGCTATCAACAGGATAAGCTAGTGATCGCTGACTCCCCCGTTGCTGAAGACGTCAGCTTTTCTGGTGAGTTGAATGACTTAGTTCTGATTGCTGGTCGAAAGGAAGATCCTGATACCCTCTTTTTTCAACGTCGTCTCTCTATTGAAGGTGATACCGAATTGGGTTTGGAAGTGAAAAATTTAATGGATAGTGTTGATTTAGAATTACTGCCTAAGCCGTTGCAAACGATGTTGGCGCAACTAGCAGACTTCGTGCAAAAAGGCGTAGAAACATCCACGAGCAATGAGGTTACCCATGCTTATTCGAACTGAAGCTCCAGCCGATATATTACCCATTGATCGACTTGTAAAATCTGCATTTGAAACCGAAGCCGAAGCTAATCTAGTGATGAAGCTTCGAGAGAATAGCCACCTGACTTTGTCATTGGTTGCTTGCAATGATGAGGGAGAAGTTGTAGGTCATGCCATGTTTAGCCCTGTATTCGTTGAAGGTGAAGATTGTCACTGGCAAGGATTAGCTCCTGTGTGTGTTAAAGAGGGATTTAGAAATCAAGGTATTGCTGAATCTTTAGTGAAAGAAGGCCTTTCTTCATTGTTAGAGTTTGGTTACCCGGTATGCGTGGTTTTGGGTGATCCGAATTACTACTCTCGTTTTGGTTTTGTTAGCGCTAAGGAAAAGGGCTTTAAGTGCAAATGGGAAGTGCCTGATGGCGCATTTCAAATAGCCGAATTAGCCGAGAATCAGTTAGCGTCTCTTTCTGGCTTGATAGAGTATTGCCCTGAATTTGATGAGGTCGGTTAAGCATTCACTTAATCCCAATGGGAAAGCAAGGTGAATGGATTGAGAGTCTTTATCGCATCGTAGGATACTAAGATTCCCTCCTTCCTTTATCCAATATATTTGTTAGGATCGGCGTGTTTACGCTTTGTAGGTTAAGGTTAATGCCCCAAACTGAAATACACTATTTGAAAGAAATGGGAATCGATACGTGGCAATTGAGCTACCCTGAACGATTGCTCGGTTTTCAACCTCCAACGTTGAACTTACCTGACGAGTGTCAGTTGCTGCTAGTATCAACAGAGCTTCCGATTGGAGAGAATGCGGTGATGTTTGAGCGGGTACTAAAAAGTATTAAACTCACATTAGATCAGGCTCAGCATATCTATCCAGAACAATTGGCTGGGTTAGGCGACCACCAACTCAGTTGGATTTGGTATGCTGGTGAGGCCAGCATTGATGATTCCCACAAAGCGAAAAAGTTGGTGACACCGCTTCTTTCTTCTATTAATGGTCACAATGAGCACCGAAGAGCACTTTGGCAGCAAATTTGTTCTTACGAGTAATGAATAATGACTTTTGAAATTCTTCCGTTGAGTGAATCACACCTCACGTCGGTTTATGCTATTGAGCAATCTGCTCATACTCATCCTTGGTCTGAGTCTATGATTCGAGATGTTAATAGTCGAGGTGGCTGTCATCATGCAATGTTGGTCGGTGACAGTGTGGTTGGTTACTTTTATGCACAAAATATTGTGGGAGAAGTGACACTACTTAACATTGCTGTTTCCCCGCAACATCAAGGAAAAGGGTACGGTAAGCGATTAACTGAATTCTTTTTAGACATGTGTGAGAAAGCCAAGGCAGAAAGTGCGTGGTTGGAAGTGAGAGAAAGCAATAAAAAAGCCTATCAATTATATGAATCGGTTGGATTTAATGAACTTGATCGACGGGTTAACTATTACCCAACAGAGAAAGGCAAAGAAGACGCCATCATTATGAGCTACTTATTTTTCTAACGATGTGTTCTATTACTGGTGGACTTTCTTGAAGAAGAAAGAAGAAAGAAGAAAGAAGAAAGAAGCAAAGTTTGCTTTCCCTGTGAATTCTGCCCTCTCGATTGTTGGCATTGTCTTTAAGAATAAAAAACAAAAGTATGACTTTACTGCGTCTATGATTATTTAGGCGTCACTTTCACTGCTGGATTATCGAATTCCCGCTGAGGAACGGTGTAGAGGTTGTGTTCAAAGCGACTGATCACTTCCTCTGTTTTAAGTGGCTTATCAAATAAGTAGCCTTGGAATTGATCACACCCTAACTCTTTAAGGGCATGCAGCTCGTATTGATCTTCCACGCCTTCTGCGATCACTTCCAGGTTCAATCTTCTTGCTGTCATCACAATCGTGTCAACGATGGCTTGATCACTTTCGTCTAGATGCAGTTTGGTGACAAACGATCGATCAATTTTAAGTACATCCACTGAGAGTAATTTCAAATAACGCAATGAAGAATACCCTGTACCAAAGTCATCGATAGAAATTTTAAGCTGATGCTCTTTGAGTAACGCCATTTTTTGAATCGCACTTTCAACATTTTCCAGTAGTAGACTTTCTGTTATTTCTAACTCAATGTGCTCTCCAGTAATTCCTGATTGGGAGAGAGCTTGGGTAATATGATCAACAAATGAGTCTTTTGAAAACTGTAAAGGACTGATGTTAATGGCTAAGCGGCGAAAAGTGGGTGGCAATATTCCCATACGTTTCCATATTGAATATTGATAACATGCCTGTTCGATAATCCAATCCCCAATAGGCAGTATTTGCCCGGTTTCTTCAGCAATCGGCATAAATACCCCGGGAGGCAGCACCCCTTTTTCAGGATGATTCCATCGTATCAGCGCCTCAACCCCCACGATTTGATGCTTTTCATTTACCTGAGGTTGGTAATACAGTTCGAGCTGATCTTTATTGAGTGCTTCATGAAGACCTTTTTCTATCTCTAAAAAAGATTCGACTTGAGCTCGCATTTCAGGCTCGTAAAACATGTAGTTATTACGTCCTGAGCTTTTAGCTCGGTATAAGGCGGTGTCTGCCTGACGGAGGACATCAATATTGGTGCTCCCAACAGATGGGTACACTGAAATACCAATTGTGACAGTGCAATACAGTTGGTGGCCATCAATTGCATAAGGGTTAGACATCAGAGCCAAAATTTGCTGCGCAACGTCTCCAGCCTTATCGAGAGTCAGCTCTGGTGCGAGAACAACGAACTCATCGCCTCCAATTCGTGCTGCGATCATGCCTTTTTTGATCCATGCTTCCAAACGCTTTGAGATGGCCTTAAGCAAATTATCTCCAATAGTGTGGCCCAGCGAGTCATTGATTGTTTTAAAACGGTCTAAGTCTAAGTAAAACAGTATGCCGGTAGAGTGAGACTGATTTGCACTGTCAATGTGGTTTTGAAGCGTTTGAAGCAGTAGAGCCCGGTTTGCAAGCCCTGTTAGTGTGTCGTAATAGGCCAGTTGATTTAATTGAGCTTCTGCTTTTTCTCTTTGTTTCCAGAGGTTATGAAACGAAATCGCAAGTTCTCCTAGTTCGTCATGGTGCTTTTGCACGGGAATAGGAATGGATGCTTGTTTGTGCTGCAGTGAATTAACCCAGGTGATCAGTGTGATAATGGGCTTGGATAGTTTGTAATAGAAAAAAGCCAGTAAGATTGTGGTGAGCAGGATATTTCTCATCAAATCAAACAAAATAGCGTGCGTCATTTTAGTTAAGAAATTAACTGCGATATTGTTGCCGTTAACAGAAAAACTGAGTTCCCCTACCACAAGGAGTGAGTTAGGTTGGTGAAGGGGGGTTTTATAAACCGGAGCCGTGGGGGTTAAGTAATTAGAAAGTGCTTGAATAAAAGAACTTTGTTCAGTGATTTTACGCTCATTTTTTGTCAAGGTGTCACCGAAGTCATCGATGATTTCAACTCGATAAATAGCGTCATCCATCATAAGGCTCGAGGCAACTTGTTCAGCAAGTAAATGATTTAGGTGGTAAGCTGCTTGGCTGGCATTGGAATAATTTTGCAGCAGTTTAAATTGATAATGCTCTTCAATGCGAGTTTGCTCTTGATGCAGATCGAGCAATATAAGATAGACGCTGAAACACAGCCCTAATATCACAGATACTAGGAACACGGTTTTTGCTTGACGAAATGCGAGAGAATTTATCTGTTTGGATTTATACATAGTTATTATTGGTCCCACCTACTCATTTAGTTATAGCTCAAAATTGTCGATAAATTAATAGCAAAGTGAGAGTAATGGAATTAATCGGCCTCCCCATCGGGCTTTAGTTGCTCCAATCGCAAATATGAGCGAGAATATCGCGCAAAATTGAATCGAACTGCTAGCTCGGCAATATTACTTTGTCACCTATACTCCGCTGGCCCAAAAGAAGACCTTTTCATGTCAAATAGTCCATTTATTGGTGAAGTTTCTAAGCGTAGAACGTTCGCCATCATTTCTCACCCTGATGCCGCCCAGCCTTTCAACGCTTAAAACCACCTTTCATTGCACACCACAATCACATCTCTACGTACTGAATTTAAAGGCTTTTTGTCTTTTTCTCGTTTCTTTGCTTTTCAATGATGTTCAAGCGTAACCTCGGAAAGTGTGTACAAACTTGAGTACAAATTCCGTTTTAGAGGCCTTTGGCGAAATTTCCATGACACAAATCTGGCTGTAGGCCTTGCTGTTACTGGTTTTGATGAAGAAAGTACCTCCTGCTTTTGGCACTTTGGTTTCGACATTACAAAAGCGGAATAAATGCGATCATCTCTAGTTTTTTGTTTATAAGCTTATGAATTTAAAGGGTTCGTCATTGTGGTTTTTGGTGTGTCATCGTTGCGAGTGTACAAACAGTGTGTACAAATTTTTCTCGTTAGGCGTGTTGATTGCTATTCATGACACAAACCGCCTTGTAGCCCTTGTTATTCATAGGTTTGAGCTGAAAAGTACCTAATAGCAACATTTGTGTTTTGATAAGGCTGATCTTCTGAACAAATCATGCATCTTTCTGACCATCAACAAGTGATGAATCAGGCGATGATAGCTTTACATTGATTTTCAGGAGAATGCAGATGACAGCAGTAGCTCACCAAGTAACCCCTTTTCTAACGTCTTACGAAGTGATGGCTCGTTACCACATTAGCTATACGACGCTTTGGCGAAGAATAAAAGATGGCAGCTTGCCGCAACCTCGTATCAACCGAAATACACGAAACAAGCTGTGGCACATTGAAGACCTAGAAGAGTATGAGAAGAAAGAGGACTGAGCCTCTTTCTTTTATTTTATTGTCCGAAACGCCAGTTGAATGGAAAGCCTGTCGGCTCGATGATGGTCTCTAGCTGTTGATACCAAACGTCGTAAGCATGACGCATTTCATCCAGGTACTGATATTGGTTGTAGATAGCATCCAACCCTTTTTTGCTGTGGCCAATCATCAACTCGGCAACTTCTTGCGTCGTGATGGCAGACATTCGCGTTCGCATCGTTCTGCGAAGATCATGCATAGACCAGTGTTCCATCTCAATACCGAGCGATCTGCGAGCCCAGATTTTCACATTGTTAGGAATAGTGGTATCAAAGCCATTTGTGGCAAGCTCTTCTTGTCCGTTCGCGGGAAACAAGTAAGTTGATTTGCTCATCTGCATCGCCAGTTCAATCAGCTCGATAGCAGGCCTAATCAATGGCCGCATGATCGGCGCTCCAATTTTCTCACCTTGTTTGCGGATCTCTATGGGCACTGTCCACATTGCAGATTGCAAGTCAAAGTGATGCTTTTCAGCTTGAATGAGTTCGCCCTTGCGACCGCCCAATAGCAGAAGCAGTTTTATGTAAATGCGATTCTTCTCAGTGATTTTTGACTCATGCAAATAGCGCCAAAGTATCCTGATTTCGTTGTCGTTTAGCACCCGAGTTCGTTTGCCTTTCTTACCGCCGACCTTTTTTGCAGTGATCCCAGCGGCAGCGTTAATTTCCAAAATTTGTTCATCAATCAGCCAGTCATAAAACTTGTGCAGCACAGACACCAGACGTTCTGTGTTTGAAGGGGACGACTCCGAAACCTCACGAAGACAGTTTCGCAAGGACAATTCATTGATGTCAGTTAATGGGTACTTGCCAAGTCGGGGCAGCAAATATATTTCACTGCTGCGTTTTTGGTAGTGCCACGTTTTCTCCTTTAGCCCTTGCTTACCGGCAGAATCTATCCAGTCTCGAAAAATCGATTCGAAGCTTTGATTGGCAGAATACTTGGCCCGTTCCTGCTGTAGGTAGAGCTTGGGGTTTCTGCCCTGGTCGAGTACCGCCCTTAACCTATCCAGCTCATTCCTGGCTTCAGCAAGCTTCATAAGTGGGTAAGTACCTATGTCTACCCGCTGTTGCTTGCCATCGAAACGATAACGAAACTGAAAAACAATTTTGCCCTTGGGCGATACCCGAGCACTTAGCCCGTCTCGGTCAGCTTTTACTACGGTTTCTTTTGCTTCTTTATTTAACCTGGCATCGAGCCAGCTAACTGATAACGCCATGTTATAAGCCCAGCCCTAGTTTGGATTTTAATGATTGTTTACGTGATTCTGCTTTGGGTTCTGGCGCTGTACTCATGGAAGTAACGTCACCATCTGGTGCATGGTCATCAACCGTTACAGATGTCGTGGATAGTTTGGGTTGGCTCATGTGAATTAACCCAAAGGTGGCCAGCATCCGCAGACGCTCAGCGCGTTCCCGTGGTGGCGTCTTTTCCAATTCTTTAAGCAGTTCAGGGTGGCTCCCTGGGGGAATGTTGACGACAACTCTCATGGTCAGGCCCCATAAAACCAGAAGCCTCGGACGTTCGCCAAAACAGACTGTTCCGGGACGATGATCTTGCTTCGTGAAAAAATCTCCTTGGCCGCTTCCTTATAAGCCAAGGCTCCACCTCCGGCGATCAATACCAAGTCTGCATTGATGCTTTCGTCACGCATAGATTGGCGCATGGCTGTAAGAGCAACAGGCGCTACCTTTTTCATGGCAGCATTCAGATAAGGTGAAATATCGACTTTTTCTCCAAATAGCAGGACCTGCAAGTCTCCTGTTCTCATGGCTTTTTCAAGTCGATCCATTCCTACTTTGGCACCGTGATCTTCTGAAATCAGCTTATCAATAGTTTCCAGTAGAACGGACATTGCCTGAAGACTGGTTCCTGATGAGCTGTAGCGAATTTCTCCGGCCTCAAGGGCAACCCAGTCAACAGAAAAGAAGCCGGGATCTATGACGACGACGCGACCTTCTTCAATCAAGCCCAAATCACCACCTGTTTGAACCAGATCCATATAGGCACCGGCAGGCTGCGGCAGCACTTTGACGTCATGAACTGTGATGCTGCGCTTAGGCGTCACTTGATGGACACCTTTTAAACGCTTCACAAGGTCAGATTTGCGTTGTGGTTCATGAAACTGGGAAACCGGTAATCCAGTGACAACCAAATCGATGGACTCAGTTTCAGCCATTAACAAGGCGGCATGAAAAAGTGCCTTATAGGTTTTTGTGGTGGGATATTCCGGGTGAAGCTCTCGTTCCCAGCCTTGAAGGCGTCCAGCAGGAACACCAGCGGCCCAACGCTCATTATCGACTGACACATACAAACAAGTTTCATCATCGCCTCCACCGATACGCTCTGGCATACGATCCGCAGGACCGGCACCCGCAGGCAGAATAATGGTTTTCGGTTCACTGCCTGATTGGCCAATTGCCAGCTTCAGGTTTGAGTAACCGATATCTACGCCTAGTACAAACATACTTATCTCCTGTGCACTCAAAGTGCTCTAACGGTTTTCAATCAACCGCACTGGCCATGCTTGGGCATTTCCAAGTGCTCTGGCGGTTCACTCAAATGTCATTATCAGGATTCGGTGCACTGGCGGTGGGCAGAAAGGTGACAAATCCTTTCATCTATCTGCCTATTGCATTTTCGCAAAAGTATGAGAATAGGCTCTGTTTGGCGGCGGATAACCTAGCCAAAAAAATCGAGACGCCAAACGTCGTTTGCATTCTGGCCTGAACTTGCCAAACGGTTTGTATTTTCATGGCAATACGTCTTTTTAGGCGTTTTTAAGTGAAATCGACCTGTATCCCTTGTCAGGTATGGGATTGCGCGAGTTGATTTATATCGAGACGCCAAACAGCGATTGTTACGGCAGTTTTACGTTTGGCGTTTCGATCCAAAAGCCAAACGGATAGTGGTTTTGGCTTTTGGGGTTAATTGGATGGGGAAATTGGTTTGGTAGAAATCGTCAATGAACAATGGAAAGCAGAGGTATCAGATTTACTTCAGCAAGAAACAGACAGGCTAAAAGCGCTGGCACGAGCTGAAGTTGATGACTTTTGGGTTACCCATTACAAGGTTCGCGAAAATGCGCCCTTTAAAGATTGGGGGCTGCTTGGTGTCCGTATCAGAGACTTTAAGTATGGCTTTGGCATAGAGTGGTACATCAACAGTTTTCACGGTCAACGAGGCAAGCGCGTGGTATTTAGCAAGGGGCTTCGTATCTCAAAGACGAAGCTGAGATACTCATTTTTGGACTGCCAAGGTTTGGCCAAAGAATGGGAGTTAGCGCTGGCCATGGAGAAAGAAGAATTCTTCAGTGATATTCGACGCCAAGTTGATAAGCTCAACATGCTGCGTCGCAGAGTGAATGCCTATTGAGTTAACTGCGCTACTTCACTCGCGGCAACTGGTCCCAGCGTGTTGTGTAGGCGGGAGACAAATGCTCTCGCTTCATCGACCAATCTTTCTTCGTACCTTGTCCAGCAAAGAAAACCTTTCCGGCACCACTTTGGTTAATGGTGTCCAATACAGACATTAACTGTTGGCTATTAGAGCGGGTCGATACGTCATCGAATAGTCCTGGTTGAAACATGCCTGGATCGTAAAAGTCAGACAGCATGACGCCAGCTTTGGCATAACGAAAACCATCCTTCCAAATTCGCTTGAGTAAGTGATTGGCCAGCTCGATAAAATCCCGCGTATCGCAACTGGGGATCAGTAACTCACCGGATGCGGAATTGCTGTACTGCGGCTCGTTGTCCTTAAAGGGGCTGGTTCGTATAAACACGGTCATCACTTTGGCTTGCTGCTGTTCTTTGCGTAGCTTCTCAGTGGCGCGGGTTGCGTATTCACATACGGCCTCACGTAACAATTCAAATTGCGTTACTTTTGCGCCAAATGAACGGCTACAGACGATTTGCTTCTTAGTTGGCGGGATCTCTTCAAGTTCAATGCACGACTCACCATTGAGCTCTCTGACGGTTCTCTCTAAAACCACCGAAAACTGGTCTCTGATAGCTCTAGGAGAGGCATTGGCGAGGTCTAAGGCTGTGGTGATACCCAACGCATTTAAACGCTTAGAAAGCCGTCTACCAACGCCCCAAACATCATCAACTGGGACTAATGAGAGCAATCGACGTTGCCGATCTGGATTGGTCAGGTCTACAACCCCTTGAGTGGCTGGATACTTCTTGGCTGCATGGTTAGCCAGTTTGGCGAGTGTTTTAGTCGGTGCAATGCCTACACAAACGGTGATCCCAATCCAGTGGCCTATGCGCTCTCGCACTTGTTGTCCGAACTCGACAAGAGATATGGCAGACTCAATACCGGTTAAATCCAAAAACGCTTCGTCAATAGAGTAAACCTCTACTCGTGGTGCCATCTCCTCCAAAGTGCGCATCACTCGACTGCTCAAATCTGCATACAGAGCGTAGTTGGACGAAAATGCCAAAATGCCATGGCGCTGCATTTCAGATTTGATCTGAAAGACGGGTACGCCCATTTTTATACCGAGTAACTTAGCTTCACGCGACCGTGCAACCACGCAGCCGTCATTGTTGGACAGCACCACAACCGGCGTATCCTTTAAATCAGGACGAAACAGCTTCTCACAACTGGCGTAAAAGTTGTTGCAGTCCACCAAGGCAAATACAGGCATGGGATCGTCACGACTTACGGCGCATGTTTCGCACCACATTGGTGACCACACCAAATATCTCTAACTCTGTCCCTTCAGGAATATGAATGGGTTCATACGCCTGGTTTCTTGGGATCAGCTTGACGCACGGCCTTAGTTGAAGCTCCTTTACCGTGAGTTCACCATGGATGCCAGCGATGACAATGTCACCGTGTTCTGCTTGGACAGAGCGATCAACCACCAAAATATCATCCGGGTGAATCCCGGCATCAATCATTGAATCACCTTCAACACGCACAAAGAACGTTGCAGCCGGTCGCTTGATGCACAGCTCGTTGAGGTCGAGCGTTTGCTCAACATAATCCTGCGCTGGTGAGGGAAAACCAGCAGAAACACGTTCCATGAACAATGGAATACGAAGGCGCTTTGCTTTGATGAAGGCAAGTGCGCCGCTAAGGCCTATCAGCGAGACACTCATGACGAACCTCGAAAAATCATACTTAATACTGTTTGTTTATACAGTATCTAATGCTATGCTGATTTCTACAAGTAAAATTGTAGGTAAAACTGTAGTTGTTCGAGTAAGACGTTGTGTCGTGGGTGATTTCTTTTTTGTGTTGAAAAGCTTGATGTGGGGGATCGCTCGCCCTCGTCAAAGCCTGCAAGGCTTGGACAATACTGCTTCTGCCTACTGCTCTTGTTTCTGTTACTGATCCTGTTACTGCTACTGGTTAACGCATGGGTTAGGTAACCGTCAGACAAGGCTTGTTGAACCCTTTGCAAAGGGTTTAAAAACAGTTAGTAAAATTCTGCTTCGTATTGAATTTACTGGCTTAAAGGGAAGTCAGGAGCATCTTTAAAATGCTCAGTCGAACTCAGTTCAAGCCTTTTTCAACCGTTTGAAAAGGGGTTGGCTAAGCCATATGTAAAGGGTATCGGTAAGGGTTACCTAAACGGTTTAGCTAAGGCTTTCTGAAAGGCTTAGCTAAAGCCTTCATACATAGGTTCACCCAGTAGAAAGATTAAAAAAACGCTGAGGTATCCAAGGTGCATTTAGAAAAACCTGTGGCACAGTGAAATAACCCAAAGCGAATAATAGAATTGAAGAGGAACCATCAATGACAAGAGCCCCTGCGCCATTTCCGCTAGAGCGCCTGGCGGATATCCCAGAAAGGCCAGAAGATTTTAGATTGCTGGAGCGTATTCCATTAACGCGTGAGCCGCAGTCCTGGCCACTTGAACTATCTCCCATGGTCGGTGATGAACAGCCAATGGTGCTGCTCGATACTGAGACAACCGGACTGTCTGCCGATGACGAGTCCATTATTGAGCTTGGTTTGGTTAAGGTGCTTTACAGCCCGTCGGCTAAGCGGATTGTGTCTATTGTTGATGTGATCAGCCTGTATGATGATCCCGGCAAGCCAATCCCCGAACTGATTACCGAGTTAACCGGTATCACCGATGAGATGGTGCAAGGCCAGCGCATTGATGATGCAATGGTTGCGAGTTGGTTATCCGATGATCCGCTGGTGGTTGCGCACAATGCACAGTTTGATCGTCCTTTCTTTGAAAAGCGGTTTGCCGCATTAGGCCATCTATCTTGGGCCTGTTCAGCCAGTGGCATAGATTGGAAGGCGCTGGGTTTTGAAAGTCGAAAACTTGAGTACCTGCTGCTTCGCTTAGGTTGGTTTTATGAAGGACACCGAGCTGCAACCGATTGTTTGGCGATGGCCTGGCTGTTTCATTTGTTGCCCGAGTCCGTTGCAAACTTGTTGTCTGAAGCAGACAGGCGAACTGTGTTAGTTCGTGCGTTTGGTGCGCCGTTTGACGTAAAGGACTATTTAAAAGAGCGTGGTTACCGCTGGCATGACGGTGTTAAAGGTGCCAACAAACATTGGTGGCGCGAAATCAGCGAAGACGAGTTGCCGCAGGAACAAACTTACCTGGATGATTTGTATCATCGTGGCTCAGAACATGCCCACTATGACTACAAAGATGCCCGCAATCGATTTAAAGCTTTGTCATAGCCCCTTGCATATTTGAAAACCTCTGGAAAATGGAAAGTGAACTCATGGTTTAACCAACAAGAGGAATCTTTCCATGTACCAAGACACCTACATTGAATACTGGGGCGAAATCTTCGTCTCTGCCCGCATCATTGAATTTGGCATCACGTTCGAGCGCTTTCTTAAAGATCCATGGAAGCATTTGATGTCCTGTGGCCAAGAGTCTGCCCCAGACGCGATTGCTGAAGGGATGCTGCCATTGCTACCAGCCCAGGCAGAAGTTGCTAGGCGTGTTCGAGAGAATGAATTGCGTCAGTTGGCATTCCAGCGTGAGCTTCTATCAAGGCCAGAAAAGAAACATTCGAACAATGTCAAGCCAATTTTTATAGCCAACAAGACGACTTGTTGATACTATGAGACCTAATGAAAAAAAGTAGGTTGCTTGATGGCATTCAATCGATGGCTTCCTAGTTTTAAATGATTAGGGCTTGTCCCAGATGGATTGAGAGGCTGACAGTGCAAGACAACACTGGACTTGAAGAGCTTAGCCAAGCACAGAGAGAGCGACTCGCTCATATTGATTTCACTTTGTTATTTAAAGGTGAAGCTGGGCGTAGTTATTTAACCGAGCGATTTAGCGTAGCGCCGTCTGTGGCAACACAAGATTTTGCGCGGTACAAAGAGTTGGCTCCTAACAACGTTATGTATGACGAAAAGCGCAGAGTGCACTTGAAGACGAGCGCATTCCAGCCGTTGTTTGATTATGACGTTGTTCGAACTCTTGCGACGATAAGCCAAGGGTTCGGTGATGGCTTTCTTGGCAAGGTCAGGCCACCTATGGCTTGTGAAGCACCATTCCATCTCAATAAGCCGAAATTGGAAGTTGTAGCGGCTATTAGTGAAGCCATGCATAAGCGCGCTGTGATTAATATTGAGTACACCTCATTGTCGAGTGGTCATGGGAGCAGGCAAATAGTTCCTCATACCTTGATTGACAATGGCTTGAGATGGCATGTCCGAGCATTCGATAGAAAGCATAGAGAATTTAGGGATTTTGTTTTAACCAGAATAAGTGAAGTTGAGTTGTTAGAGGATGAGGTTAACGACGAAGTTGAGACTCTTCAGTGGGATAAGCAATGGAACCGAATCGTTGAGCTAGAGCTGATACCTCATCCAAAACTAGCACATCCAGAAGCTGTATCGATGGACTACGCAATGGAAAACAATAGGTTGCGTGTAGAGATAAGAGCTGCGTTCGCTGGATATTTACTGCGTTTATGGAATATCGATTGTTCAAAGAATTGTAAGAGCAATGGGCGAGAGTTCCATTTAGCACTTAAAAATCCAGAAGCACTATACGGCGTTGACAATGCTGCACTCGCTCCTGGATATAGCGAATCGTGAGATGAATTTATGAATATAAAAGAATATTTAGGCGATCTTATCGGAGGCAGTTTATTGATAACTGAATCTAGAATAATCGCAGAATCGCTACTGAAAAAACTCCCAGAAGATGAGTGGAAGTCGCTGATCGTTGAGCAAAATGTTCTTCAGAAAAAATCCGGTCAGACGGCTATTCGTTATGCCAGAACAATCCGTTGGCGTGTTGAAGGCCTGGGTGATGAGTTTATGACTGATCTTTTAGCCGCGAGTGAACGTGCCTATGTCCAAATGCTGATGATGTCATTACTCATTCATTCTCCGGTTGTCGCTGATTTTATGCGACTTACCTTAGCCGAAGCTCGTCGCACCTATAAACCCTCTTTAACCGCTGATGCATGGTCTGAGTTTTATGACACGAGAGTGCGGGCATATGCCGAGCTTGGCGGTTTTTCTGACTCAACTGTCAAAAAAATGGGTAACAACGCAATTAAGGCACTGGTTGATAGTGGCTACCTGAGTGATAGCAGGACAAAGAAAATACAACCTGTTTACTTAATGCCAGAAGTTAAAGACTGGTTAGTTCGTCTGGGCCGGGAAGATTTGATTGAGGTAATGGAGTGCACAATATGAAGGCTCTTCAGACCAGGCTTGATCTGATACTGGAACGAATTGAAAGCCCTAAGTTTTTGAAAAACGATGGCTTGGGCAATGAAATTGGATTTTGGGTATTTGACTATCCAGCCAAGTATGAACTGATTGTACGAGAGCACCTTAAGCACGTTGACGAAAAACTCAACAAGCGTGGTTACCGCTTTGTCCATCTCAATATTTTTGAAGTCTTGATAGATATGCTTGAGGAGCGAGGCCTTTTCGACCGAGCTTGCCAGCGTGAATTGCAAGTCGGTGTTGATGGCCTTCGAAAAACACTAGCCGGGCCTCTGAGCCAAGAGAAAGTGGCAAGGTATATCGCGGACAAATATAAGCCATCAGAACTTGAGTTTGTGTTGCTGTCAGGCTTAGGCAGTGCGTGGCCTCTTGTCCGAGGACATGAGTTACTTAGTGCTCTGCAAGACGTTATGGGTAGCACGCCATTAGTGCTTTTCTATCCGGGTGAATATAGCGGAAGGGATTTGCATCCTTTCGGCATGATCGAATCTAAAAACTACTATCGCGCCTTCAAGCTTGTGCCTGAAGACGGTAAAAAAAATTAAGAGCAGGGAGCCTCCCGAATGAAAATTGAACAGATTTTTTCCAAGAAGTTGACGCGTGACATTAATGGCGTTGTTAAAGCGGAACAGAAAGACAATGACAGTGTGTATGTCGAACTTGATGAGTATGTTGTTACCCGAGAGTTAGATCGACATTTTCGTGCATTTTTTGAGGCTTACGTTCCATCTGTGACGCAAAGCGGCGCATCAATGTCAGGTAAAATTGGTGTGTGGATCTCTGGCTTCTTTGGTTCGGGTAAGTCTCACTTCCTGAAAATTTTGTCTTACCTCCTCGAAAATAAGTCTGTCGAAAAGGATGGCCAAGGCCGTCAAGCATTTGAGTTTTTTAAAGACAAAATCAACGATGCCATGCTGTTGGCCGATATCCAAAACGCTGTTACCAAAGATACAGACGTTATTCTTTTTAACATCGATTCGCGAGCCAATACGGACGACCGAGAAAATGCCATTCTTAAGGTTTTCCTCAAAGTATTTAATGAACGTGTAGGATACTGCGCTGACTTTCCTCATATTGCCCACCTAGAACGCGAACTTGATAAACGTAATCAATACATGTCTTTCAAGGATAAATTTGCTGAGTTGACCCAATCAACTTGGGAAAAGGAGCGTGACGCCTATGACTTCTATCGAGACGAACTTTCAGAAGCTCTCGCTCATGCCAGTGAGCAATCATTAGAGTCTGCCAAAGCGTGGGTCGAGCAGGTTGAAAACAATTTCCCGCTAGATATCCGAAACTTCTGTAAGTGGGTTAATGAATACTTAGATCGAACTGGGGATCGTAACCTTCTTTTCTTAGTCGATGAAGTCGGTCAGTTTATCGGTAAGAACACGCAA
Organism: Vibrio sp. YMD68; assembly: GCF_029958905.1. Taxonomy (NCBI): domain Bacteria; kingdom Pseudomonadati; phylum Pseudomonadota; class Gammaproteobacteria; order Vibrionales; family Vibrionaceae; genus Vibrio; species Vibrio sp. YMD68. The sequence goes on from NZ_CP124614.1 coordinate 539,708, forward strand.
ATGATGTTGAAGCTTCAGACCATTACTGAAGATCTTGGCACATATTGTGGTGGCAGAGCTTGGGTCGTTGTTACCTCTCAGGCAGACATTGATGCTGCCATTGGTGGTATGGATAAGCGCGATGGCGAGGACTTCTCTAAAATTCAAGGGCGTTTTAGTACCCGCTTACAGCTGTCGAGCTCGAATACCTCGGAAGTTATTCAAAAGCGTTTGTTGTCCAAAACGGAAGAAGCTCGTACACACCTCATCGATGTCTTTGCAGAAAAGGGCGATATTCTTCGTAACCAGCTGACATTTGATAAAACGACAACCGCGTCTCTAAAGGGCTACACCGACGCTCCGTCTTTCGTGGACAACTATCCGTTTGTGCCTTACCACTACACGCTGGTTCAAAAAGTGTTTGAGTCAATTCGAACAAAAGGCGCGACGGGTAAGCACTTAGCCATGGGTGAGCGTTCATTACTTGATGCTTTCCAATCAGCTGCAAAACAGATGAAGGACTCTGGCCTTGATGTGTTAATCCCGTTTTACAGTTTCTACGCACCGATTGAAAGCTTTTTGGAGCCAGCGGTTAAGCGAACGATTGACCAAGCCTGTGAGTTGGATTCCTTAACAGAATTCGATGGCAAGATTCTAAAAACTCTTTTCTTGATCCGTTATGTGGACGTTGTCAAAAGCACACTAGACAACCTTGTGACGCTGTCAATTGATCGAATCGATGCAGATAAAATTGCGCTGCGTAAACAAATTGAAGAGAGCTTGAATCGTCTTGAACGCCAATTGCTGATTGCGCGTAATGGTGATGAGTTTATCTTCCTGACCAACGAAGAAAAAGAGATCGAAAACGAGATCCGCCATACTGACGTTGAAATGTCAGAGGTCTCTAACAAGCTTTCAGCAATCGTATTTGACGGTATTTTGAAAGGTAATCGTGCCTATCGATACCCGATTAATAAGCAAGACTTTGCGGTGAGCCGTTTTTGCAATGGTCATCCAAAAGATGGCACCACGCTGGAAGACCTAGTCATTAAAGTCATTTCACCTTTGGATTCGCACTTTGAAAATTACTCCCACGATCAAGCGTGCATCAATCATACGCTTGAGGCTGATGGGTGCGTGCTCGTCAAGCTGGGCGAACATAAGCGTCTTTGGGATGACCTGACAACCTTTATAAAAACTGACCGATTCTTAAAACAAAATTCAGGACAGCGACCAGAGCAAGAACACCTTCTCCGCGAAAAGCAGATGGAAAATATTGAGCGTGAAAAACGCTTAAGAACGGATTTTGAAGCTTTGTTTGCAGAGGCTGACGTTTACGCTATCGGCACAAAACTACCGAAGAAATCAGCAACGCCAAGTGCCATCGTCGAAGAAGCATACAAATACGTTATCGAAAACACCTTCGCTAAATTGAATATGCTCAAGGCAACGCCTGGTGAAGTTTTGCGTGAGCTACAGGCCGTTCTTGTTGCTGATGATATTGCTCAGATTGGACTGGATCTTCAAGCGGATGAATGTAACCCAGAAGCTACGCGTGAGGTTGAGCAGTACGTAACGCTAAAAGTCGAGCGTAATGAGCCTGTTTACTTACGTGACATCGTTGCCCGCTTCGGCAAGCGCCCATATGGCTGGCCAGACAATGAAATCTTATTGCTCACTGCAAGGCTGGGCTTGGCTGGAAAGGTATCTTTTAGTACCCAAGGCACAGATCTGGCGTTGAAAAAAGCTTACGAGCCGTTTACCAGTGTGCGTAAACGCGGCGAGATCCGTGTACATAAGATCAGGCAACATGACGAGCGCCAAATTAAAAAGGCTGCTGGTCTTGTTAAAGAGATCTTTTCAAAAACCTTTACCGGCTCTGGTGAAAAGGAGCTCTACGAATTAGTGCGCGATGAATTACTGGCTTGGAATGAAGAGCTTAAATCATTCAGAACCAAGTCACAGACAGGCCATTTCCCAGGTAAATCTCAAATTGACGATGGTCTTGCATTGGTCGCGGGTATTCTTGAGCAAACTTCAAGCTTCGCCCTTATCGCCCGATTCTTAGAAGACGCTGATGCCCTTGAAGAGTTTGCTGAGGACTTTGAGGATCTTGATGACTTCTACAATAGTCAATTTCAAACTTGGCAAGCCCTTGCTGGCGCATTGAACGAGAAGTTTAAGGCCAATAGACCTGCGTTAGAAAAAGACAGTGAAGCATTAAAAGCGCTCACTGAATTAGAACGCATTTACAATATGTCCTCACCGTATGAGCAGCTGCGCCACATTAATCCGCTTATCGAGCAGGTGGCAAAAGTTAACTCAACATTGGTTGAAGAAAAACGCACTCATGCCTTAGAGCGTGTTGATCTGCGCATCGGACGTGTAAAGGATGCGCTAGCTGAAGCACATGCACCGTCTGAACTACAGAACCAAGCACTGCGCCCGTTACAAATGTGCAGACAGCGCATTGAAGCAACCTCTTCAATACCACAAATTATCAGTGAGCAAACTGAAGCGGAAGGTTACGAGGACGAAGCCTATGAGTTGCTGAATGGCTTTATCGAAGATCAACGAAAAAAAGCTGAAGCTGAGCAAAGACGTCGTGAACTCGAACAGAAGAAACGCGAAGAAGAAGCAGCGAAAGCCGGTAAGGCAGCTCCAGCACCTGAGCCAGCTCCCGAACCAGTGCAGCCACAGCCGGTTGCAAAACGTACCGTAACGATTAACCCAACCGATGCCATGGCAAAGTCAGTAACAACTGGATTCATTGAAAGTGAAGCCGAAGTTGATGCCTATCTTGCCGCTTTAAGAGAACAGCTGATTGCTGCTGTCAAAGCTGGCGACCGAGTAAGAATTAAGTAAGAGGCAACGGATAGCTATGTATCAAGCGGGTGGAACAATAAGATCATTACTCGACAAGGTTGCTGAGCAGGAATACCTGTTACCGGCCATCCAGCGAGAGTTTGTATGGCGACCAGAACAGATCTGTCGTCTATTTGATAGCCTGTTGCAAGGTTACCCGTTTGGGACCTTTCTATTCTGGAAGATAAAACCAGAGAACCGGGATAGCTATCAGTTTTATCAGTTCATGCAGCATTACCATGAGCGAGATAACTACCATTGTGAAAATGTCACTCAGTTACCGGAACGTGAGTTCATTGCCGTCCTAGATGGACAGCAGCGGATTACTGCTTTGAATATCGGCCTACGCGGCTCATTTGCGTGGAAGCTGACAGGTAAATGGTGGAGCAATGATGACGCCTTCCCTGTGCGCAGGCTTCATTTAAATCTGTTAAGCCAGCCCGACTTAGAAACTGGGTCGATGTATGACTTTGAGTTCCTAACCGACGATAAAGCCTCTTTGGATGCATCTGAACAATACTGGTTCCGTGTAGGCCGGATCATGGAAGAGGAAGAAGATGCACTTATCGATGAAGTTGCTGATGATGCTAGGTTGAGCTCGGAGCAACGCAAAGAGGCTCGCTCAACTCTTCGTCACTTGTATCGAACCATCCATGACAAAGACAAGATTTCGTTTTATGAAGAAAGTGATCAGAGCCTTGAACGTGTTCTGAATATCTTTATCCGCATGAATAGCGGCGGCACTACTTTGTCCTACTCAGACTTACTACTTTCAATAGCAGTAGCGCAGTGGAGCTCGTTAGATGCCCGTGAAGAAATTCATGCATTAGTGGATGAGATGAACCGTGTTGGTGATGGATTCAACGTATCAAAAGATCTCGTTTTAAAAGCAGGCTTAATGCTCTCTGACATCGGTAGCGTGGGCTTTAAGGTTGAGAACTTTAACAAGGAAAACATGGCGATTCTCGAAAAGAACTGGACGCCAATTCGTGATGCGTTATTGCTCTCAATGCAGTTGCTGGCAAGTTTTGGTTTTAATGCACAAAACCTCAGAGCAACAAGTGCCATCCTCCCGTTGGCCTATTACCTGCACCACCGAAAGTTAACGGCAAGCTACCTTTCTAGGGTTGAATATGCGGTCGATAGAGAATGCATCAGAAACTGGCTCATTAGGTCGTTGTTGAAAGCGTCAGGCATCTGGGGAAGTGGTTTGGATACCCTGCTTACTATGCTTCGCTCAGACATTAAACAATCGGGTGATACGGGTTTCCCGCTAGCGAAAATTGAAGCGACCATGCAACAGCGTGGTAAATCGTTGCGCTTTGACCCAGAGGAAATTAGTGAACTAGCGCAGTTGGATTATGGTAATCCGCGTACCTTTGCCTTGTTGACTTTGTTGTTCCCAGGATTCGATTTTTCACGACACTTTCATGTGGACCACATTTACCCCAAAGGTTTGTTTACGCGTAACAAGCTTGCAAAAGTTGGTGTCCCAGCTGAACAGCTAGATGAACTCATCGAGGCATCTAACAAGCTGCCAAACCTTCAACTGTTGGAAGGGACAATCAACAACCAGAAGCGGCAAAAAATGCCCCATGAATGGTATGCGCAGCAGTGGCCTGATGTGAATGCAAGACAAGCACATCTGCAATCGCAAGCCATAACATCATTACCTGAACAACTAAACCAGTTTATGGACTTTTACCGCGAGCGTCAGGAAACACTGCTTGCCCGCATTAGAACTGCATTACAACCCGCAAGCAGCGTAGAGACAGAATAAGAGGCGCAAGATCATATGAATACGAACAACATTAAAAAATACGCACCAAAAGCGCGCCGCGAATTTATGGATGCGGTAGCTAAACGATTAAATACCTTTGGTATCACCGCGAATAAAAAGGGCGAGCTACAAATTGCAGAAGCGAATCTACAAGGTTCTGTGCTTCAAATCGCCGGTAACAGTTTTGACGGTAAACTGGCCGAGCCCAGAAAACGCATAGTAGCCAGAAGCCAGAAACTTGGGTATGCACAACTTATTGAACAAGTAGCTTATACCTGGTTCAACCGTCTGTGTGCTATTCGCTATATGGAAATCCATGACTATCTAGGCCACGGTTTTCGTGTTTTGTCGCACCCAGACAACCCTAAAGGCTTTGAAATTATCGACCATGCCCAAGACGCTGCGGATGAACTCGGATTAGATAGAGCTCGCATTGTTGAACTCAAGCTTGCGGGCAACAAAGACGAAGAGCTGTATCGTGAACTGCTGTTAGGCCAGTGCCATAAGCTTCATGAGGCGATGCCTTTCTTATTTGACGCATTGGACGATGAAACTGAGCTTCTTCTACCAGACAACCTAACGCGTACCGACTCAATTCTGCGTGGATTGGTAGACGGCATCCCTGAAGAGGACTGGCAACAGGTAGAAGTTATTGGTTGGCTTTACCAATTCTACATCTCTGAAAAGAAAGATCAGGTAATGGGTAAGGTGGTCAAGAGTGAAGACATCCCTGCCGCCACCCAGCTATTTACACCCAACTGGATTGTGAAGTACCTGGTACAAAACTCAGTCGGTCGTCAATGGCTGCAAACCTACCCAGACTCTGCCATTAAAACGCAGATGGAATACTACATTGAGCCTGCTGAACAATCTGACGAAGTTAACCAACAGCTAAAGGCTATTACGCCAGAATCTATTGAACCTGAAACCATCAAAGTACTTGACCCTGCTTGTGGTTCGGGCCACATATTGATTGAAGCCTATAACGTGTTAAAAGCCATCTACGAAGAGCGTGGTTTCCGCTCTCGTGACATTCCAAAGATGATTCTGGAGAACAACCTCTACGGCTTGGACATAGATGATCGTGCAGCGCAGCTATCTGGCTTTGCGCTGATGATGATGGCTAGAGATGACGATAAGCGTATTTTTACCCGTAACGTGCGACTTAATGTACTGTCATTGCAGGAAAGTAACCATCTTGACCTGCCGACCTTATGGAAAGCACTCAATCTATCGGGAAGTTGGCAAAGCGGCACATCACAAGGCTTGTTCTCAGATGATGATCAAGATTTAAGCTCGTTCAATGCAGACAACCGCTACCAACTGCTGAAGCGAACGTTGGCAAGATTCACTCAGGCCAAAACCTTTGGTTCTTTGATTGATGTTCCAAGCGATGAGCATGAGCAATTAAAAGAGCTACTGAACACTCTTGTAGAGCTTCAAGAGTCAGGTGACTCAATGCAAAAGCCTGCGGCGAAGCAATTGATTGAAATTGTTCATCAGGCTTTGGTTTTATCAATTCGTTACGATGCTGTTATTGCGAATCCTCCCTATATGGGCGGTAAAGGCATGAATGCAGATCTTAAAGATTTTGCAAGGAAATACTATCCAAATAGTAAATCTGATTTGTTTGCGATATTTATGGAGCGTGCTTTTAACCTTCTATCAAAGTACGGACTAAACGCACAAATAAACATGCAATCTTGGATGTTTCTATCAAGCTTCGAGACGATGCGGGAGACAATGTTTGACTCGAAAACTATATTTGATCTTTGTCATCTTGGTGCTAGAGCTTTTTCACAGATCTCAGGTGAAGTAGTACAAACGTGTGCATGGGTTATCGGTAACTACTCGATTCCAGTATATAAGGGCGATTATTTTAGATTGAATTTTGGTTCTGAAGAAGTCAAAAAAGAAAAACTTATTAATAGGGAGTGCCATTATTCACACTTGAGTCAGTCGGATTTTAGCATAATTAAAGGCAGTCCTGTTACATATTGGGTTCCAAAGAACATATTGAATCTATTTAAAGATAAATCAATTTCTGATGTCTTTGAAGTAAGAGAAGGCTTGGGGACTCGAAACGATGATAGATTCTTAAGACGCTTTTGGGAAGTCGATTACGATAAGATCAGCAGACGAGAAAATAAGGGTAAGTGGGTTAAAACAGATAAGGCGGGGACATCTCGTAGATGGTATGGGAATGCTGACTTCGTTATGAACTGGGAGAATGACGGATACGAAATTAAAAACTACAGAAACGCTGATGGTAGTTTAAAGTCTCGACCACAAAATACACAGTTCTTTTTTAAAGAAGCTGTATCGTGGAATAAAGTAGGAACAGCTACACCCTCATTCCGATTTCGTGATGAAGAGTATGCATTTAATGATGCTGCTCCATCTTTATTTGGCAATACCCAAGATTTACTAAGTGCACAATCTATGCTCCAAAGTAGTTTGTTTGAGTATCTTTTAGAGTTGCAAGGGGACACTATAAACCTTACTACTGGTGTAATTAAATCGCTTCCGGCAATTCTTATGCCGGAGGCTGCTTCAATTACTCAACAAGCAATAAATATAGCCAAAGCTGATTGGGACAGTTTAGAGGTTTCATGGGATTTTGAAGCAAGTCCATTGATAACCTATCGGGATGAGCTATTGGAAGCTAACTATCGCAAGTGGTTCGAGAAGAGTAAACAAACAACGGAAAGTATGCTTTCGTTAGAGAAGGAAAACGACCGACTCTATGAAAATATTGTTGAAGGAAAAGTCACAAATAGAACCCGAGATTTTCAAGATATTACGCTATTTAGTTCAGATTCGATTTTGAATGCTGAGAAATTTCGTTCAAATACATTTGCAGACTTGGTTAGTTATTACATTGGATGCGTTATGGGGCGCTATTCATTGGTCAAAAAAGGAATAATATCAGCCTCTTCTGTTCCATATGTCAAAATATCACCTGAGGACTACGGTGCAATAGCTGTTGATGAAGATGGAATTGTCCCAATTACAGACCAAGACTGGTTCAAGGACGACGCAACCAATCGTTTCCGTGAGTTTGTTCAAGTCGTTTGGGGTGATGATCATCTGCAAGAAAACTTGGATTTCGTTGCCGAATCACTATGCCTAAATGCCATTAAACCGAAGAAATCTGAATCAGCGCTGGAGACGATTCGCCGTTATTTATCGACTCAGTTCTATAAAGATCACCTGAAGACTTACAAAAAACGCCCTATTTATTGGCTGTTTAGTTCTGGTAAGCAGAAGGCTTTCGAGTGTTTGGTTTACTTACATAGGTACAACGAGGGCACGCTTTCGCGTATGCGTACCGAGTATGTCACCCCGTTACTCGGCAAATACGATGCTTATGCAGAGCAACTTGAGAAGCAGATTGAAACGGCAGACTCGACCAGTGAAGCGAACCGCTTCAAGAAAGAGTTGGATGCCTTAATCAAGAAACAGGTCGAACTACGCGAGTTTGATGACAAGCTAAAACACTACGCCGATATGCGTATTTCACTGGATCTGGATGATGGCGTGAAAGTGAATTACGGCAAGTTTGGTGATCTGTTGGCTGATGTTAAGGCCATTACCGGTTCGGCCCCGGAGGTTAACTAATGCAGATTAGCGAACTGGCACAAGGTGTCGCTGTCAAGCTCGAACAAAGCCGCATTGTGTTTTGGTACGACCCAGAGCAAAGCTTTACTGAAGAGCTTGAGCATTTAGCTAATTCTTTATCGCTTACAAAAGAATCAGGTGATAAAGCGGCAGATATAACTGCTAGGGTACTGCCAAATGATTTGACCATCCTCAATATGGGCAATGAGTCTGTACTGGCAGTGAAAAAACGCATTGAAGTAGATGAGCGTGAAGCTAAATTCCTTATCTATTTTCCAAGCGCTGAGCCAGAGCCTGATCGTGATTGGTTGCTAGACGTGCGTTTGTATAGCGAGCAGTTTTTTGCTGATCACAGCTCAATGCTGCTTAATGAATTAGGTATCCCGAAAATGGCGCTTCGCACGCACATTCGTAAGCGCCAAAGCTTTTTTGCTAATAAACAGCGCATAGCCGGTTTAAAGAAGTGGGTGACTGAGAACGAAGACGAACTGTCGTTAGACAGGAAGATGATGGCAGTGGTTGTAAAAGCTGATTCTGCGTCTTTGTCGGACATTTTGCTTGGGTTACTACGCGAATATGCGGCTTATATCGAAGATGAAAGCCTTGGTCAACCTTTATGGAGCCAGCTAGGAAAGTTTGATCTTGAGACCTCACTCTGGGCATATCTGAGTGAGGGTTTTGGCTATACAGTCGAAGAGCCAACCTTCTCAGACTTCGTGTTGAAATTGTTCTGTACTGAATTCTGGAGCCAAATTGAAGGTGTTGAACGCGATTGGTTGCTTAACAATGTTCTAAAAAGCGCATCAGGCCGGGCGACAGCCTTGGCGTTTATGGTGAGCTGGCGCGACAGCCGCTCTTTCGCCGCATACTACGAAAGCATCTCTAAGGTGCTTAGCCAACAGTTGGAAATTTCGACTCGTGCAGGCCAGTACCATCCGGTTGAGCTTATCGAATGCGAAACGTTCGAAGCTGTGGAACAGGCCATAATCCGTGGTTTAGTTCGTGATTTGCTCGATAGCAGTAAAGCGCTAGATCGGGTTCAGTTTGATACGGTCTTATCAAGACGTCTTGCTAGCCACTGGACATTATCACGCAAAGAATACTTCGCAATTTATGAAGCTATCCGCAACGCTGAAGAGTTAATGCACTTGCGAAATCGCTATGTGGACGGGTTCCACTTTGATAACGCGAAAGCAATGTACGACGCCTATACCACAGACATTTATCGTTTTGACCAGGCTTACCGTTTGTTCAATGAACATGTGCACTCTGTATTGAGTAAAGGTGCAGACATACTGCGTCAGCTCGACGACGAAGTCGAAAGCATCTATACCAACTGGTACTTATATGAGCTTGGCCTTGCCTGGGATCGTCACTTGGCCAATGAGAAATTACTTGAAAAGTGGCAGATTTCTGGCGTACCGCACCAGTATGACTTCTATGAAAAAGAAGTTCGCACGCGACTGAGTCTGAAACAGACAAAACGAGTGTTTGTGATCATCTCTGATGCCCTGCGTTTTGAAATTGCGAATGAGCTTGGCGCTATCATTAACAACGAGAAGCGATTTAAGGCTGAGGTGTCTACGCAGTTGGGCGTTTTGCCGAGTTATACCCAACTTGGGATGGCGGCATTATTGCCTCATAAGGCGCTCAGTTACCAGCCAGAGCAAGGAACGGCTGTTTATGTGGATGGTATTTCTTCACAGGGTCTAGACAACCGCAACGCCATCCTACAAAAAGTAGGTGGTATGGCAGTGAGTTCTAAGGAACTGATGAGCTGGAGTAACCAGGAGGGGCGTGACAAGGTTCGAGACGTAGAAGTAGTTTATATCTATCACGATACCATTGATGCGATTGGTGATAAGGCTGCAACTGAAGAGAAAACGTTTGAAGCCTGTCGTAGTGCCATTGAAGAGCTAAAAGACCTCGTTGGGCGGGTCATCAACCGTCTAAACGGCAGCCGAGTTGTGATCACCGCTGACCATGGCTTCCTCTTCCAACAAAAAGCACTTGTAGCGGCTGACAAAACCTCGTTGAAAACCAAACCTGCTGGCGCGATAGAAGCCAAGAAACGTTATATCGTTGGTAATAACTTGCCTTCAGATGAAGCCTGTTGGAAAGGCTCAATTAACGATACCGCTCATGGCTCTAGTGATACCGAGTTTCTGCTTCCAAAAGCGGCTCAACGCTTCCACTTCGTTGGTGGTGCCAAGTTTGTGCACGGCGGAGCGATGCTACAGGAAGTCTGCGTACCGGTACTGCATGTGCGCGAGCTGCAAAAAGAACAAGCAGCAAAACATGAGAAACAACCGGTAGGTGTTGTAGCAGCCACTCAGCCCATCAAATTAGTAAACAATATCGACAAGGTCAGATTTATTCAGACAGACCCTGTAGGCGAGCGTTTTGTCGCACGGTTGTTGGATGTCTATATCGTCGATGCACAAGGTAATGAAGTATCCAGTCGTGAAACGATTAACTTTGATAGCGTGAGTAAAGTGATGGATGAGCGTACTCGCGAAGCTAGGTTAAAGCTTATTGGCTCTCAGTTCGACAGGAACGCTCAATACACATTAGTTCTTGAGAATGCGGAAATGAGAACCCGTTATAGCCAATACGCGGTAACCATTGATTTGGCATTCCAAGATGATTTTTTCTAAGGCGCTGGGGTGAAACATGACAACTGATTTTTCACAAGATCATAAAGACGAAAAAAATCAGATGCAAAGCGCCGACTTAGACGCATTGCTCAATCAATATTTTAAAGGCCGTGTCGTTCGAAAAGATCTGACAAAGCAATTGAAAGAAGGCGCTAACGTCCCTGTCTATGTGCTTGAGTATTTACTAGGCATGTATTGTGCGTCCGATGACGACGAAGTCGTAATGCAAGGCCTTGATAATGTGAAAAAAATCTTGGCTGAGAACTATGTCCGACCTGATGAAGCGGAGAAAGTGAAGTCACTGATCCGTGAACGCGGCACGTTTAAAATCATCGACAAAGTAAGCGTTAAGCTCAATCAGAAAAAAGACGTCTATGAAGCTGCGTTGTCTAACTTGGGGATCAAGGATGCCCTTGTACCGACCAAAATAGTACAAGACAACGAAAAATTATTAACTGGCGGCATCTGGTGCATTATTACCGTGCAGTATTTCTTTGAGGAAGGTCAGAAGACATCACCTTTCTCCATTATGAGTTTAAAACCGATACAAATGCCGTCCATGAACATGGATGAGGTGTTTTCAACCAGAAGACATTTTAGTTCCGATCAGTGGATGGATGTGTTGCTTCGTTCCGTGGGTATGGAGCCAACCAACTTAGAGCATCGGGTGAAGTGGCATCTTATTACTCGCATGATCCCATTCGTTGAAAACAACTACAACGTTTGTGAGCTCGGACCAAGAGGGACAGGTAAAAGCCATGTCTACAAAGAGTGCTCACCAAACTCATTGCTTGTCTCGGGCGGACAAACAACTGTGGCGAACTTGTTCTATAACATGAGCTCGCGCCAAGTTGGGTTGGTTGGTATGTGGGATGTTGTCGCATTTGATGAAGTGGCCGGTATTAACTTCAAAGACAAAGACGGCGTTCAAATAATGAAAGATTATATGGCGTCGGGGTCTTTTGCCCGTGGCCGTGATTCAATCGAAGCGAAGGCTTCCATGGTATTCGTCGGTAACATCAATCAAAGCGTTGAGACACTGGTGAAGACCAGTCATCTGTTGGCACCTTTTCCTGATGCCATGATTGACACTGCTTTTTTTGACCGTTTCCATTCCTATATTCCTGGATGGGAAATACCGAAGATGCGTCCTGAGTTTTTCACCAATAGTTACGGATTAATCACAGACTATCTTGCTGAATACATGCGTGAAATGCGCAAAAGAAGTTTTGCGGATGCGATCGATAAGTTCTTCAAACTCGGTAATAACCTTAATCAGCGTGATGTAATTGCTGTACGCAGAACTGTTTCGGGCTTGTTAAAGCTACTACACCCCGACGCACAGTACACAAAAGATGATGTAAGAGCCTGTCTGACCTATGCGCTGGAAACTAGACGTAGGGTCAAAGAGCAATTGAAAAAGCTTGGCGGAATGGAATTTTTTGATGTGCACTTTAGCTACATCGATAACGATTCATTAGAAGAATTCTTCGTTAATGTTCCGGAACAAGGTGGCAGCAAGCTAATTCCTGAGGGCTTACCTCGCGCTGGTGTTGTGCACTTGGTTACTCAGGGAAGTACTGGGCAGCTTGGGTTATATCGCTATGAAACCCAGATGATGGCTGGTTCTGGTAAACACTCAGTGTCTGGCCTTGGTTCGAATACCGCAGCGAAAGAAGCTGTGCGTGTTGGCTTTGATTATTTCAAAGGTAACCTGAATAGAATCAGTGCGTCGGCGAAGTTTTCTGATCATGAGTATCACCTCCATGTTGTTGAGCTCCACAATACGGGGCCAAGTACAAAGTCATCGCTCGCTGCATTAATTGCGTTCTGTTCAATTCTGATGAACCGACCGATTCAAGAGCAGATGGTTGTTTTGGGTGAGATGACTTTAGGTGGTGTTGTAAATCCTGTTCAAGATCTTGCAGGCAGTCTTCAGTTAGCTATGGACAGTGGCGCAAAGCGTATTTTGCTCCCAATGGCCTCAGCCTCAGATATTCCAACGGTTCCTGCTGAGTTGTTTTCAAAATTCCAGATCAGCTTTTATGCAGATCCCGTCGATGCTGTGTTTAAGGCGCTTGGGGTTAATTGATTAGGTGTCGTTTGACGCGCCATTTTATGGAGTAATTACAGGTATGTTTACCCTTACATCATTTAATGTTTTTCAGCATTTTTTTGTCATAACTGATCTACATGCAATATTCAAAAGTGTATTGCCAGTTTGATAGGTGGCATTGATATCATGATAGACAGGACCTTCAACGATATTCCAGATGGGAAAGTTAATGATGCCGACCAACAATCTTTCTTGGTAAGTCTAGGCTGGTCACGCGGAGATAGATGGAATGATTTACTAAGTTCAAAACGTGTTCTAATAATTTCCGAGGCAGGTGCAGGAAAAACTTACGAATGCCGTAAACAATCCGAGCGTCTGTGGGCTAAGGGAGAGCCAGCATTCTTTATAGAATTGGCCGCATTGGCAACAGAAGACCTTCGTAGTCTCCTAGATGCAGATGAAGAAGACCGTTTGGATAGGTGGCTTGTTTCACAGTCTGAAGAGGCTACATTTTTTCTGGACTCGATTGACGAACTAAAATTGACTATGGGTTCATTTGAGCGGGCGCTCAAACGACTGAAAAAATGTATCGGAGATCAGCTTCATCGGGCGCGTTTTGTGATCACGACAAGGCCAGTCCCCTTCGACGAACAGTTGGTTCGAAATTTACTACCTGTTCCAACAGCGTCCTCTTCAGAATCCGATGAAGAAGTATTTGCTAAAATCGCAATGCGTGAGCATCGTGATAAAAATGACAACAGAAATAAAAATCAATCGCCCGATTGGAAGACTGTAGCTTTAATGCCCTTTTCAGACGAACAGATCGTCCAATTTTGTCGACATCAGGGAGTGAGCGATCCTGCTCTTCTTTTTGAAGACTTACGTCGTCGCAATGCCCTAGAGTTTGCTCGTAGACCTCAGGACCTTATTGAGTTATGTGCTGACTGGCGTGAGCATAAACGCATCCGAACACATCGTGAGCAGGTTGCTACTAATGTTCGTGTAAAGTTGCTTCCTCGCGAAGACAGAGCTGAGCCGGCAGAGTTATCTGTTGACAAGGCGATTGAAGGTGCTAGTCGACTCGCACTTGCTGTTCAGATGACACGCCGTATAACGATTCGTCATAGTGCAGCGTCCGACGTCATCGACAAAGAGGCTGCTCTCGATCCTGTGATTATCCTATCAGATTGGCAGCCTAATGAACGAAAAGCACTGCTTGAGCGTCCGTTATTTGGCTTCGCTTCTTACGGACGTGTGAGGTTCCATCATCGCTCTGTTACCGAGTATCTTGCTGCGGAACGGCTATTAGCTCTTAGAAGGCAAGGCATGCCGTTTCGAGCCCTCAAACGTCTTCTATTCGCGGAGACAAAAGGTAACACAATCGTTCGCCCGTCCAAGCGACCAGTGGCAGGTTGGCTAGCCTTGCAAGAAGACGGGATATTTGAACTTTTGCGGGACAATGAGCCTGCTGTTCTTCTGGATGAAGGCGATCCAGAGTCGCTAACGCAGAAACAGCGAAATCAAGCTCTTCGCGCCTATGCTACGCGTTATGGACCTGGTGGTTGGAGAGGCCTCCAGGTGCCTCACATTCAAGTCCACCGATTTGCGTCGAACGAGTTGGCAGAAGAAATCGACAGGATTTGGCGCAGTGGAGTAGAAAATCCAGATGTACGACAAGTCCTCATCAGTCTTATAGAGGCGGGTCGCATAAAAGCTTGTGCAGATATCGTATTTCATATTACACAGGACATTGCTGCACCTGAAGTCGAGCGCGTAATGGCTATCGACGCTTTAGTAGCCCTTGCTGACGAGAGATTAGGAATAATTTCTGCCACGATAGCTGATGCTAATGATCTCTGGTCTGACAGAGTAGCACGCAGTGCCATACTAACCCTTTTCCCAAAATTCATGTCGGTTGAGCAACTTTGTCGAACCCTTCGCTGGATAAAGCGAGAGAAGCGAAATGTAGGCGATCTTAGTTGGCAATTACCACGCCTGATAGCTGGAGCCTCCCTTGAATCCCCTGTCCTTGAGGAGCTTCGTGATGGTCTCATCACGCTAGTATCAGAGGGGCTAAAATGGCGAAAAGAGTGGCCACATATTGTCAGTGAACGTCCTCACCTTAGTGGAGCACTTGCAGCAACATGTGAGCGTGGCCTCGGTGTAGGCCTGGACGAACAGTGGCTGTATGGAGGTGTAATTGCATTGCGATTACACCACCGAGACCATTGTGACGATGAACCGATCAAATCACTTCGCCAACGGCTGATTAATCTGAAAGCAGCAGACAATGAGCGTCTTTTCTGGATTCAGGACGCTTTGTTGCAGTCTCTCCATGAAATCAACGATCCCTGGCCACGGCTCGCAGAGATTACTATTCATGATAGAACGATTCAACTAACACCGGACAGGGATCTGTCTTGGGTGAAAGAAGCTCTTGGTGACGCGACTCGGGATATGAAGGAACGCGCAATGCTCTTGGAGGCAGCTATCCGTCTTTCACCAGAAAATGAGTCATGGAAAAAACACATTGAAGGACTTAGGTCTCTCATAGTTGATGAACCCTTATTTGTGCAAAGACTTGACGACTGTCTTAAGCCATCGAAACACGACAAAGAGCTTCGTCGTTGGGAAAAACAAGAAGCTGAACGAAAGTTGCAGGAAGAGAGACGAAAGGCTAAGAACCGAGCGAGCTGGGTTCTGTTCTGGCGAGAGGTTGCTAATCAGCCTGAAAACGCATTTTCGAAGGAGCAAAGCTGGAACACTGCTTGGAACTTGTGGCGCGCCATGAGTCATGATGGTGAAGACAGTCGATCGTCAGGTTGGAACCGGCGGTTTATTGAAGAGCAATTCAATCAAGACACGGCCGACAAGCTTCGCAGAGTGATGATGAAGATCTGGCGTGATGATCGCCCAACGTTTCCCAGCGAAAGGTCAGAAGGCGAACGAAATACATATCTTGTACGTTGGCAGTTTGGTCTGGCCGCGATCTACGCCGAAGCGGAGTCTCCCGACTGGTCAGCTAAACTCGACGATGTCGAAGCCGAACTAGCTGCGCGATACGCTCTGATTGAACTGAATGGTTTGCCTAAGTGGATAGAAGCACTCGTAGACACTCATCCAAACGCCGTAGATCAGACGCTCGGAAATGAATTGTCGTGGGAGCTAAACTTGCCTTCAGGTGAACGTGGACATTCTAGCTTACTTCAAGGAATTGAGTATGCACCTGAGAGGGTTACCCGTTTATTTTTACCACGACTCGAATCCTGGTTAGATGAAAGTGGGGACCGGATTAATGGCGCTGATAGCACGACCGGAATAACAGAAAGGGTTGGACAAGTGACTCGGGTTATTTTGAAGAGCGGCGATGCGACTGAAATTAAGAGACTTCAAGAACGAGCTCTACAAAGATTGGAACAACAATTACCGTTTTCGCTTCGCCTTGTTTGGTTGTCGGCCTTAATGCGAATTGATCCTCAGACGGGTGTCGAAAAGCTGGCGGATCAGATTGATGTAGTTGAACCATCAAAGCTATCAGAAGCTGTGACATGGCTGGCCTGCCTCTTTGGTGATCGCCAAGACGGAGTCGATTTGAACGACGAACGATTCACGCCGCAACTACTGTTGAAACTTCTTCGTTTGGCCTATCGCCACGTTCGAATACAAGACGATGCTTACCACGAAGGGTCCTATTCACCGGACACTCGGGATCATGCGGAACAGGCACGCAATAGCATTGTAACGGCATTATTCAACGCGAAAGGCGAGGAGGGCTTGGCTGCCAAGCTTGAGATGGCCGCAGATCCTTTGTGCGCCCATTTTAAGGACCGAATTTTGGCTGTGGCAGAAGAGAGTTGGGCGCAAGAGGTTGATGCTGAGGTATTTGATCAGGCTCAAGTAGAAAAGCTAGATCGAAGTGGAGAAGCACCTGCCTCAACGAATGAAGCCATGTTCGCCATTTTGAAGGATAGGTTGTCTGACCTAAACGATCTTCTTCTCCGTGACACCTCACCAAGAGAAGCTTGGGCAGGGATATCAGACGAGAGGGTTATGCGTCGAGAGATTTCTCGCGAGCTGAAACATGCGGCAAACTCGATTTATACTGTGGACCAGGAGGCTGTTACAGCTGACGAAAAGGAAACTGATATACGGTTGCGATCTGTTCTTTCGAAGCATGAAGCGGTGATTGAACTAAAACTTGGTGACAGCCGGACAGCGACAGACTTGCGAGATACAATAGAAAATCAGCTTGTTAGGAAATATATGGCAGCAGAATTTAGTAAAGCAGGAGCTTTGCTAGTGACTCTCGCAAAAGACCGTCAATGGCAACATCCAGATGAAAAACGTATGATCAAAGCGGATGAGTTGTTGTCTCTTTTGACCGTAGAGGCTGAAAGAGTGCAAATGGCTTTAGGGGGTGAAGCGTTCATACATGTACACCTTCTTGATTTGCGCCCAAGGTTGCCTATTGAGACTAAGTGTAAGCTTTAAAAGCTAATAAGAATTTGATGATGAAGATGCTGTAAAGCTGGATACAGGACAATTAGACTTATTGATCTTCTTCATGATTTATCAATCTATCTAGTCATCTAGTACAGGGTTGAACCTTCACACTATCGTGTCGGAGGTTCACTATGTTCAAAAACCTATTTTTTCAAGCCAAAGCACTACCAGAGCTTTCATCGCAACTGGATGCGGACATTCCACGCTATCCGCCATTTCTGAAGGGGTTGCCAGCTGCGTCACCTGAAGATTTGCAGTCCACACAAGACGAGCTAATTGCCAAACTGCGCCAGGTACTTGGCTTTAACCAGCGTGATTTTCAACGCCTGATTCAGCCCTGCATTGACCATCTTGCTGCTTATGTTCATTTGTTGCCAGCTTCTGAGCATCATCATCACAGTGGTGCTGGTGGTTTATTACGTCACTCCTTGGAAGTTGCTTTCTGGGCGGCACAAGCTGCTGAGGGGATCATCTTTGTTGCCAGTGGCACCCCGGTTGAGAAAAAAGAGCTGGAACCAAGGTGGCGTGTTGCGGCGGCATTAGGCGGTTTGTTTCATGATATTGGTAAGCCAGTTTCAGATCTGTCCATCACAGACGAAGATGGACGCTATCAGTGGAACCCTTTTTTAGAAACCTTATCCCAGTGGACCACAAATAACAGCATTGAACGCTATTTCATTCGCTGGCGCGACGGACGGTGCAAGCGGCACGAGCAATTTTCAATTCTGGTTTTAAACCGGGTGATGACACCTGAGTTGCTCGTCTGGTTAACCCAACCGGGCCCTGAAATTTTGCAAGCCATGCTGGAAGCAATTGGCAATACCGATCCAGAGCATGTCCTGTCTAAACTGGTCATTGAAGCCGACCAAACCAGCGTCCAGCGAGACCTTAAAGCTCAACGAATTTCCGTTGACGACAATGCCCTTGGTGTCCCAGTCGAACGCTATCTACTTGATGCCATGAGGCGATTACTTGCCAGTTCCCAATGGTTAGTCAATCAGCGAGACGCCAGAGTTTGGGTACGAAAATTGAATCAATCAACCAATCTTTACCTGGTCTGGAAAAGTGCAGCTAAGGACATCATTGAGCTGTTGGCCAAAGACAAGATACCTGGCATTCCAAGAGATCCCGATACCCTTGCGGACATCCTCATTGAGCGAGGATTGGCCACTAAATTCGCCTCAAATGAGCGATACGAAAGCCTTGCCCCTGAAGTGCTGATCAAAGACGACAAGCCAATCTGGCTACCCATGCTGCATATATCTGAGGCCGATTTATTGTTCAGCTCGAATGTACCAAGTAGCGTGAGACTGTTTAGCAAATCTGAGTGGGAAGCAACACAGCAAACACAAGCAGAGTCACAGAGTCGCTCCGGTGAGCATTCAGACTTGCCTGAAGCGTCATCATCAATCGAACACGGCAATTCGTCTGAGTCGCCATCGACAAACTCGTCCGAACAAGATGATGAACTTCGTCTTGCCAGTGATGTTAATCACCTTCAGGCAACTGAAAATGCTCCAGGTGATGAATGCGAAAAGCCTAACAATTCATATGATGGCGCTATCTCAAATAACGTAAACCAGCACGATGCAGAAGCATTGAATCTCCCTGAATCTTTGGCGTGGCTCCCAGAGGCCAGCAGTGCGTTGGTTATGGTTGGTGAGCAAGTCCTGATCCGCTATCCCGATGCCGTAAGACATTGGTGTGCTCCCCGAAAACTGCTTGCTGAACTCAGTCGATTAGATTGGCTTGAATTAGATCCCGCAAACCCGACACGAAAGGCCAGAACTGTGACTACGAAAGGTGGCGTTCAGGAGCAAGGGTTGCTGCTGAAAGTATCGATTTCTAAAGGGCTTACTTCACTGATTGACCTTCCCAAACAAGACGCAGAATCAGCGTCAGCAATTCAGAACGAAGAGGCTTCACCGCGACCGAGTCGAACTGAGACAACCAATGCCCAAGCAAAAGAGCCCGCCAAAAGAGCGGAGCGTAAGCAAAAGCCGATTGCGCCCAATGCGAACTCAATTACAGACCCCAAACACGAACAGCGGCAAAAGATGGTTAATTTTGTGAAAGATTTGCCCATCTTACTGACCGATGGCGATTACCCAGACGTGGATCATAGTGCCGATGGTATTCGCGTCACGATACAAATCTTACGCCAAGTCGCCAAGGAGCATGGCATTCCAGCCGGGCAGTTGCTTCGGGGGATCTCGGCCAGTGACCAATGCCAGTTTGATGAGGGGGAAACGGTTTTGTTTACCGCTCACGCTAAACGTTAATCCTTTTGAAATTAAGCGATTGCAAACGGTTATTTTGCGGAGCATGAATGAAAGAAAACGCATATGAGATGCCCTGGCGCACGAACTATGAAGCCATGGCAGCAGCAGGTTGGCTGGTTGGGGCAACTGGGGCAATTGCCGCAGAAATGCTGACTGAGTTACCAGCTGAACCATTTTGGTGGATGACAGGGATTTCCTCGGGTATGGCGTTGTATCGCCTGCCTGAGGCTTACCGTCTTTATAAGTTGCAGAAGGGGCTAAAAGGCAAACCATTGGCATTTATGGCGCTGTCGCATTTGCAAAAGGTGATGGCAAAACATCCTGATGAATTGTGGTTAGGGTATGGCTTTGAGTGGGATCAACGTCATGCCCAACGCGCTTATGAAATTCTAAAAAGGGATAAGCAAACCTTGCTTAACCAAGGTCACGGCAAACAAATGGGTTCGACCTGGATTCATGGTGTCGAGCCCAAAGAAGAAGATGTGTACCAGCCAGTTGGTCACACTGAGGGGCATACCTTAATTGTCGGTACGACCGGTGCGGGAAAAACCAGATGCTTTGATGCGATGATCACCCAGGCTATTTTGCGCAATGAAGCCGTGATTATTATTGACCCCAAGGGAGACAAAGAACTTAAGGATAATGCACAGCGAGCCTGTATTGCCGCCGGTAGTCCTGAGCGCTTTGTGTATTTTCATCCGGGGTTTCCAGAGCATTCAGTACGACTTAATCCTCTGAGGAACTTTAACCGGGGTACTGAAATTGCTAGCCGAATTGCGGCCTTAATCCCATCCGAAACCGGTGCTGATCCATTTAAAGCCTTTGGTCAAATGGCACTGAATAACATAGTGCAAGGTCTGTTGCTTACGTCACAACGTCCTGATCTGAAAACACTGAGACGATTCTTGGAAGGTGGCCCAGAAGGCTTGGTAGTAAAAGCCGTTACGGCCTGGGGGGAGCAGGTGTATCCGAACTTTAATGTGGAGATTAAGCGCTTTACCGAAAAGGCCAATACCTTGGCTAAACAAGCTATGGCGATGCTGCTATTTTACTACGAACGCATTCAGCCCGTTGCCGCCAATACTGATTTAGAGGGCCTTTTGAGCATGTTTGAACATGACAGAACCCACTATTCCAAGATGGTGGCTTCACTGATGCCGGTGCTCAATATGCTCACCTCAAGTGAACTAGGCCCATTGCTATCACCGATTGCAAACGACGTGGATGACAGCCGGTTAATTACGGATTCTGGCCGTATTATCAACAATGCCCAAGTGGCCTATATCGGGTTGGATTCATTGACCGACGCCATGGTTGGCAGCGCCATTGGTTCGTTGCTTTTATCCGATCTCACCGCCGTGGCCGGTGACCGCTATAACTATGGTGTTGAAAATCGTCCCGTAAATATCTTCATCGATGAGGCGGCTGAAGTCGTCAACGATCCCTTCATTCAACTGCTCAACAAAGGCCGTGGCGCAAAAATGCGTTGTGTGATTGCTACTCAGACCTTTGCTGACTTTGCAGCTCGTACAGGCAGCGAAGCTAAGGCACGCCAGGTGTTAGGTAACATTAACAACTTGATAGCCCTTCGGGTGATGGATGCCGAAACGCAGCAGTACATTACTGACAATCTGCCAAAGACTCGGTTGCAGTACATCATGCAAACTCAGGGTATGTCGTCCAACTCGGACAGCCCCGCGTTGTTTACCGGCAATCATGGCGAACGCTTGATGGAGGAAGAAGGCGATATGTTTCCACCGCAGTTATTGGGCCAGCTCCCCAACCTGGAATACATCGCCAAGCTTTCAGGTGGCCGCGTGATCAAAGGCCGCATTCCTATTTTAACCAGCTCTACACAGGCAGCATAAGGAGTCTGTATGCATCATTCTGTCTGTCTGAAAATGACAACACTTACCAGTAAAGAAATGCTCGCTCAGTGGCAGCAATATAATCCCCAGTTCAAGGAAACCTTAAGACTACTTGAAACCGACTGGCCTCATGCTTTGGCCTCGGTGTATTGCTTGGCGGATTACTTAACGGATGCGTTCACGTTAGATGGCCATTCCATCTTTGATTTGTGTCTGTGTAATGGCTTGGGCAGTTATGAAGAAGTCAGTTGTGATGATGACAGTGTACGCCTGTGGCATTTCATTGAGGCACTGACCTGGACTGCCGCCAGTGCTTTAACGGGGATTCGGCTGCGTGATCCTGACCATTTCGAGTGGGCCGCCGTGGATGGTGTGTATTTCCACACCTGGATTCGTAATCGTCCAAATCGGATGGCGTATCTGGCTGAAGGACGCATCGAAGTGCGATATGTCAGCGGTCATACGACGACAAAGCGGCTTCAACAAGTGATTAAAGCCCGGATTATGACGCCAACCGTTGCAGCCATGCTGGCCCGAGTAGAAGAGGATGTTTGGCATGAGCAAGCATAAGTCGGTTTGGCTGCTGTGTCTGGCACTGATGCTGGAGATTATTGCCATTGGCGTTTTAGTGCCCGGTGATTGGACTGGCCGGGTCATCAGTAAAGAGAAGCAGATGATCCAGAACCAATTGGGCGCACAAACAAGCTATTGGATTGGTCAAACTAGCCATCGCTGGTATCAGTCATGGGTTGTGGATACGCAGATGGAGCAATCTGTGCGAGATTTTCTAATCCCCACTGAAGAGCAGCGACTGCGCTCTAAAGGGATGGAGAACATGGGTGGCTTTTGGTTTGTGTGGGTAGAAGACCGTATTCAGGCATTTTTTGATGTGCTGTGCCAAGTGTTCACTCGATTTGCTTTGCTGATGGTCTGGTTGCCCTTTGCGCTTATTCTCATGTTACCGGCGTTGTGGGATGGCTTAATGACCTGGAAGATTAAGAAGACAACCTTTGATTTTTCGAGCCCTATCATTCACCGCTACAGCATGATCATCTTGGGCTCAGGCGTCATCTTGCTGTTTATGGGATTGTTCGCCCCGCTGGCCATTCCACCTGTGATGTTACCGTCGCTGATCATCGGTTTGGCATTGATGGCAGGGTTGGCGTTAAGTCACTTGCAGAAGAAGATATGAGGCCAGTTGGGCCTCATCTTGTAGAGCTAAAACCTTACGCCTACGGCATTGCCATTCTCGTCTTCAGCTGGCAAATGATAAGTATCAATAAGGTGACCTTGAAGCCAAATATATTGCGGCATCCAAAACGAGTACTGTCGTATAAGAGCCAATACTTCTTTCAGCGATTTGTTTGTATGAGGCTCGGCAAGACGAAAGTACATGAATGAGCAATAATCTCGAAAATACTCATGAAGCTCTGAATCCGATAGCGTTTCTTTTAGCGGCCTGTTTTGTTCGTCTTCCTCATCAGGGGAATTGGCATAAATTTCGAATAGCTGCTTTTCAGTGAGCATCTCCAAGAAGTGGTCTTCAATTAAAATTCCATCACTGGTATCGACATCCATACCATCTTTGACATCAAAAGCCATGACACATCCTGAAGATAACGCCACTTCTGATGGCTTCAGTAAGTCATTAGCTTGTACAACTTGATGCCAATGATTAAAACCAACAGAGATTGCAATTTCATCGAGTGCTTGAGTGTGTGGAATAGATTTTTCACGTTTAAGCTTTCGTGCTTTTTGCTTTAAACGTTCAACCGTGGCAGAGGAAATGATTTTAGTAATTTGCATTGAGTTTCTCCTATTAGCGAATACGGTGCCCACTGCCGAGGTCGCAGAAAAAACCTAAGCAAAAAATAAATTTGATATGCATGTCGTCCCGTCCGGGTTTGCTAAAGTGGGCAGCTGGTCTCGACACGACCAATATCCTCATCATATCAACCGCATCAAAAAGATCAATTGTTAGTATTGTCTGAGTAGAACCCTCAAAACCTTCAAAAATTCGGCATCTAGCTGACCACCGAACCTGCCAATCCCAAGGCATTCTTCACTTCTCAATTCAAACAACGAGGAGTGACTATGGAACCTGTGAGTATTCCGTCCTATATCGATGATCCGCCGCACTTCCTGCTTTGGAGTGCCGATGAGATGGCTCCCATTCTGTTGGGGCTAGTGATCGGCATTTTTACCGGTAATGCCTTGGTTTTATGCCTGTTGGGGTTGGTGACAACCAAGCTCTATCGGCGTTTTCGTGATGGTCGCCCAGATGGTTTTATTCTTCACGCCATCTACTGGGCCGGACTGTTGCCAACCAAAGCCAAGACGATCCCTAACCCATTTATCAGGAGCTATCTGCCGTGAAGTTCGACGTGTTTTTAAAATCATGGCAAGGCACGCAATTAGAGAACCGATGGCAACGGTTTCTGATTGCAGTGCTGGTGCTATCTAATTTGCTGCTTGCGGTAGCGGCATTTTCTCGCAATACCGTGGTAGCTATTCAACCACCAACCTTGTCTGAAACGGCTGAAGTGTCACGAAACCAAGCCACTCAACCTTACCTTGAATCCTGGGGACTCTACCTGGCTGAGCTTATGGGCAACGTGACGCCGGGTAATGTGTCTTTCATCCGGGTTGCCATTGAGCCGCTACTTTCTCCAGCGGTGTACCAGCAAGTGGTCGATGCACTGGAGATTCAGGCAAGACAAATCCGCGAAGACCGGGTCACGCTCAAATTCCAACCCAGACAAGTGGAGTATGAGTATGAAACCGGGCATGTCTTTGTGACCGGCTATTCCTTGGTCTCTGGGCCATCTGGAGATGAACAGCGCCAAACTCGCACCTATGAGTTTGACATCGATATTGAGCAATACCGTCCAAAACTTAGCTGGATGGATACGTATGAGGGGCAAGCTAGAACGAAGCGCGTTCGTGAAAAGTTGACCCAAGAGCAAAACCGGAGGGTGAATGATGCGAACCAAAATTAGTCGATGGATGACACCAAGCTTAATCGCAATGAGCTTGAGTGGCGTCCTGCTATCTCAAGCGTCGTATGCAGACGTGGAATTGCCGATTGTGCCAGCCAGTGTGATGAAGCAGTCTGCTACTGCAAATCCACCGGTTCAAACCAATACGGTTTCAACGGATGTGCCAACAACGCTACTGATGACACCGGGGATTAATGAACTGATCCCTGTAGCACTTGGCCATCTGAACCGGATTGTGACGCCGTTTGAATCGCCTCAGGTGAGAACAACCAGTGATGCTCAGACGCAAATCAAGGGGAATGTTGTATATGTGGCCACGGACAAAGAATCACCGGTTTCACTTTACATCACTCCGCCTGGTCAGGAAGCTACCGCATTATCTGTCACCTTAGTACCTCGTCGTATTCCACCGCGTGAAATCACCTTAGCGATTGATGGTCAGCAGTGGCCTATTAAGGGCGTCGTGAACCGAAAAGCCGCCACTTGGGAAACGGCTCAGCCATACGTCGATAGCTTACGTGATTTACTCAGACGCCTTGCACTAAATGAGTTACCACAAGGCTATGACATCCGTTTCG
This sequence comes from Vibrio sp. YMD68, assembly GCF_029958905.1. Taxonomy (NCBI): domain Bacteria; kingdom Pseudomonadati; phylum Pseudomonadota; class Gammaproteobacteria; order Vibrionales; family Vibrionaceae; genus Vibrio; species Vibrio sp. YMD68. The sequence continues at coordinate 564,896 of NZ_CP124614.1, forward strand.
CTGGCCAAACTGACACAAGCCCGAAATGTTTTCAGCCGGGCTTAAAGTTTGGTTTTAAGCAGGGGCAAATTGTGACGGGACATTACTTCACCGTCTATGTAGGACTGGTTGAAAGCTTTGCCGATGAGCCGATAGAAGCCAGAGAAATAGCCTGTCATGCACCGGATATAGTGGCAAGCGCCTACTGGCCTCGCAATATCTTGTTGCCGGGTGAAAAGACTGAGTTGTATGTGGTTGTTCGCAATCATCGTGAAGAAGCGGTGGAAAGTCTGCGACCTTCGCTTCTTGTGGGAGGTGAATAACGATGAAAGCACAATGGGAACAAATGAGCCCGAACATGAAGCGGGGTCTATCGGTTGCTGGTATTGCTGGTGGTCTCATCCTTATGGTGATGGTGTTTTCACCTAATCCTGACGATGGCTCAAGCAGTCGGAACCGGCAGGAAACGATCCGGCACATTCTTACGGATACCAATACTCGTGATGTTGGGGTCGATAGTTTGGCTGCGAACGTAAAACTACTCAGTGAGCGCAATGAACAGTTACGTCGTGAAGTTGAGCGCTTGCGTCGTGACGTCGATTCAGGACGGCTAAGCCCTGGTTCGCCTTCTATACCAAGTGAAGTCAATGCGGAGCTGGCCCGCCTTAGAGCGGAACTTGATGATGTTCGCGCTGGAGGTGATGCAGCAGTTGAAGGCACAAATAGCCGCTTTGAAGTGCCTTTATCTGCCATGGAATTGCCTAAAGAAGAAAAGCCATTGCCGTCTAACCCAGACGACTATTTTGCCAATGCGCCGCTGCCTGATCCGCTCTATCAGCAGCCAGCCAATGGCCAAGGCACACGAGCTCGGGATGTTCCATTGCCGCCAATCACGATTCGTATGATTGAGCCTGAAGTGGTTGCCGAACCAGACGTTGTTGTGCAAGAAGCGCCGCCTTTGTATCTACCGGCGGGCAGCATCATCTCAGGTACTTTGATCACGGGTTTGGATGCCCCTACTCACGAGTCCGCAAGACGCGAGCCTTTTCCTGCATTGCTGAGGATTCAAAAGGAAGCCATTTTACCCAACCGATTTAGAGCGGATATCAAAGAGTGTTTCTTGATCGCCGCAGGTTACGGTGATTTGAGCTCAGAGCGTGCCTATTTGCGAGGCGAGACCATTTCATGTGTGAGAGAAGATGGTGGCGTCATTGAAACACGACTGGATTCTTATGCCGTGGGTGAAGACGGCAAAGCCGGTATTCGTGGCCGATTAGTGTCGAAACAAGGCCAACTGGTGGCTAAATCGATGATGGCCGGATTCCTACAGGGCTTGGCAGGCGCATTTGATGTGAATCCTGTACCAACGATTCAGACGGGTAATGCCGGTGATACTCAGCTGTACCAGCAAGTCATGAGCCAAGAAGCATTACAAGGCGCTGCGATTAAAGGCACAGGTAAAGCATTGGATCGAGTGGCCAAGTTCTATTTGGACATGGCTGAAAATATGTTCCCAGTTATAGAGGTAGACGCTGCAAGGAAAATTGAAGTCATAGTCACTCGTGGTGCCTCGTTGTCGTTGGCCACTTCGCAAGGGGGAGGTGCAAGAAGATGAAAAAATCCTGCATGTTGCTAACCGATCGAAGTCCGTTTCAGACAATAAGATGTGTATCCAGAGGAGAGTTAACCATGACGACATCAATGCAGAACAACCCAAAGCACCAGTCAAAACAGTGGTCTAAAGCTGGATTACTTTTATTGGCTGTCGGCTCAACCTTATTGTCTGGCTGTAGTTCATTGGGTCTTGGGAGTAGTGAATATGGATGTCCAGGTATGCCTGACGGTGTGCGCTGTTTATCCGCTCGTGAAGTCTATGAGCTTACCAGCAATGGCGCTGCACCCAAGACGATTGATGCTGTGGCGACTCGAATTGGTTCTCCCTCTGGGTATTCACAATCTGATTTAGAGACAGGACTGCTGAGCCATCCAGCATTACCCGAGACGCAGCAATCTGCACCTATTCGCATTCCTTCAAGGGTAATGCGGATTTGGATTGCGCCTTGGGAGGATGACCGTGGAGATCTGAATTTATCCAGCTACGTGTTTACCGAAATTGAACCGCGCCGGTGGGATATTGGGGTGTCAGCACCTCGAACGGTTTCGCCAGTGCTACGTCCACTTCAGACTCAAAGCGATTCTGCCTCAGCGGGAGCTGATGGTAAGCGCGATAACTTGAGTATCTACGGAGAAACTAACGAATGACAAATGCAGTTCGCACCATTCAAACTCAGCGCCTAATGACTATTGGTGCGCTTGGTTTAATGGCGTTAATGATTTCGGAGCCCTCATTTGCGGGCACCGGTGGTGATGCTTTCACTGATGTGTGGGATACCCTAAAAGATTGGACCCAAGGTACTTTGGGACGGATCGTAGCGGGAGCCATGGTACTGGTGGGTATTGTGGGCGGTATCGCTCGCCAAAGCTTGATGGCTTTTGCCTTGGGCATTGGTGGCGGTATGGGTCTCTACAATACGCCAACAGTCGTTGAAAGTGTCATGTCTGCAACTTTACCTGTTGTTGCCAGCACTCAAGAAGTCATTGGCACAGCAGTTCCAGCGATCAGCGCCGTTTTACTGGGCACCTGATAATATTGACGGCTTCTCTTGTGAAAGGGGAGCCGTCATCTCAGTCTATCGACAATGATTTTTCGATATCGCAGATCCTTGCCATGAGTACTAAAGGATCAAACGTCGATTCTTTGAAGCCAAATTTCTTGTAGAACGTTTGCGCACTACCATCAATAGCATGGACTAAGATTCCTGCTCCACCGACAGCGTTCATTGCTTGTACTGAGCGAATGATACAATCTTTTAAAAGACCTGCCGCAATGCCTTGACCTTGATAGGCGTTATCTACTCCAAGCCTGGCTAGAATCACCATGGGAATGGGATCTGGACTATTTCTTCTTAATGAACTGAAAGCTTGCTCTCTGGAAACTGATCCCATGGCAATGGCATAGTACCCGACCACTTGATGGGCGTCAGTGTCATTGACCACATACACCCTCGCGGTTCCCCGCTTTTGACTCTTTAACGCCTGTTTTCTTAACCAAGTATCGAGCTCTTCAATGCCACATTGAAAGGCATTAAGCTGGTGCTCATCAGTGAGGAGGGTTGGTGCACTTATTCCCAAGGCGCTTTCCTCTTAAACAGATCTTTCATACCTTCAAGAGTCTGTGGCTCTGCACGAAGTTCGTTATCAAACGCTTCAAAAGCCTTTGCTTCTAGAACAAAATCCCGCTGTTCTGCCAGTATACTATGCGCTTCATTGAGCGCTGCTTGCTGAATGAACACGGTTCTATCAACTTTTTTTAAACTTGCTGCGGCATCGATGATGTCTCTTACCGATGGCAGTACTCGCATGTTGATTGGGGCTGTCTTTGTAGCCATGACACCATCCTCTGTATATCTATTTAATACACAGTTTAAATGACTTTTCCGTGTAGTCAATGGATATACGAATTGTTGGGCATGAAACTTTGAGAGTAGGTCAGTTTGATTTCGAGGGGATGTCACTCTTTCTGGTTTAAAACATTGCAAAAATTAACACCTAAGGTATGAAAAAAAGGAATCAGCTAAACCAGATGACTTGAGGGGAAGTCTGTAAGGCTGGCAGAATGAAAGCTATACCCTTACAAATAGTGCGTAACAACAAGTGGCACCCTAGCAAGGCATCCAATTCTTCAATCTATCTAACCGAGTCCACATAGGACAACTGCATAGACTGGAGCCTCGATTTACATTAACGAGGACTCCTCATGCGAAAACTATCTCCAATTATTCTGGCGCTTGCGCTGTCTCCATTGGTTCAAGCTGAACCTGTGTCTGAAGTGTCGCCCGTTGGCAAAATTGACGGCATGGTTTCTTTACCTGTCACTGGTATGAAAGCGGTCGAAAGCAATGGCCGTATTGTTTTCATGTCAGACAGTGGCCGGTTCGTCATTGATGGCACGCTCTATGATGCCTGGTCGAAAAAGCCGCTTACTAGCCTCGAAGAAATTCGTGAAGCTGGTAACACGCTGGACTTAAGTCGTCTTGGCTTAAAAATGGATGATTTGAACCCACTGACTTTAGGCGAAGGCAAAAAGAAAGTGGTGGTCTTTGTTGACCCCCGGTGCCCGCATTGCCATGAGCTTTTGAAACAAGCCCTACCGTTAACCAAAGAATACACCTTCCAAATTCTCCCTGTGCCAGTGCTCGGTCCTGATTCAGAACGTCAGGTTCGCCAGCTTGGCTGTGCGCGTGACAAGAAAGCGGCCACCGATGCATTGCTCAATGGCCGGATTGGTAACCTAGAACAGGATGATGCCTGCAACTTAGAACCAATGCAGCGTACCTTGGTGACGGCTCAAATCCTGGGCATTCAAGGTGTGCCTTTCATCGTTGCCAATGATGGTCGCATCAGCCGAGGCCGTCCTTATGATCTTTCTGCTTGGTTGGAGGGGCGTTAATGAAAGCCTCTCTGTATTCAGGGCAACGCGCTTCAGAGCTCTTGCCAGTATTGGCCTATTCCGACGATGAGCAACTGTTTTTCATGGAAGACCAGAGTGTTGGCTTTGGTTTTCTATGTGACCCATTGCCGGGTGGTGATGAGTCTGTTGCAGACAGGGTTAACGTTCTACTCAACAACGACTGGCCAAAAGACACTTTGCTGCAATTTGGCCTGTACGCATCCCCTGATATTCAAACCGACCTTCAGCGCATGATGGGCTTGCGGCATCGTCAATCCGATCCATTGCTTAGGGCGTCGATACGCAAACGTGCGGATTTCCTCGATGGGGGCACGGTTCAACCGATAGAAGAATCGACCCAAACTCAGGTGCGCAACTTTCAACTGATCGTCACCTGCAAATTGCCTTTGGAAAGTCCTATTCCGACGGAGCGTGAGTTGAGTCGAGCATCCGCGCTTCGGGCTTCTTTCTCGCAAGCGCTGGCAACGGTTGGTTTTCGCGTCACTGAGATGACTGACCGAAATTGGCTCGCGGCATTAAGTGCGCAGCTTAACTGGGGAAAAGATGCTTCCTGGCGCAATCCATCACCAATCCGCAGTGAGGCAGATAAACCACTTCGAGAGCAAGTGTTGGATTATGACCGAGCTATCAAGGTGGATAGCCAAGGTCTGATGTTGGGTGATTACCGAGTTAAAACCTTATCGTTTAAGCGCTTGCCTGAGCGGATCTGGTTTGGTCATGCCGCAAGTTTTGCGGGCGATATGATGACGGGTAGTCGCGGTTTACGCGGCAGCTTTTTGCTGAATGTCACCATTCACTTTCCTTCAGCCGAGGCCATGCGATCTCGTTTAGAGACGAAGCGTCAATGGGCGGTCAATCAGGCCTATGGCCCAATGCTCAAGTTTGTGCCGGTGCTTGCAGCCAAGAAAAAGGGATTTGATGTTCTTTTTGAAGCCTTGCAAGAAGGTGATCGTCCTATTCGGGCAAATATGACCCTAACGCTGTTTTCCCCAACGGAAGAGGCGTCCATCAGCTCTGTTTCAAATGCTCGAACCTATTTCAAAGAACTTGGATTTGAGCTGATGGAAGACAAGTACTTCTGTTTGCCCATTTTCCTGAATGCTTTGCCATTTGGTGCTGATCGCCAGGCGATGAACGACTTGTTTCGATTCAAGACCATGGCGACACGACATGTGATCCCTCTGTTGCCTTTGTTTGCGGATTGGAAAGGTACAGGCACGCCAGTGATTAACTTTGTTTCCCGTAATGGCCAGATCATGAGTGTGTCCCTTTATGACTCGGGCAGTAATTACAACTGTTGCATCGCGGCGCAATCGGGGTCGGGCAAGTCATTCCTGGTGAACGAAATCATCTCCTCCTACTTATCAGAAGGCGGCCAATGCTGGGTGATTGATGTTGGCCGCTCTTATGAAAAGCTGTGTGAAGTCTATGACGGTGAGTTCTTACAGTTCGGGCGGGACAGTGGCATTTGCTTAAATCCGTTTGAAATCGTTGAGGACTATGACGAAGAAGCGGATGTGTTGGTTGGGTTATTGGCCGCAATGGCCGCACCCACGCAGTCATTAACCGATTTTCAGATGGCCAACCTAAAGCGTCAGACCCGTGAACTGTGGGAGAAAAAAGGTCGTGCCATGTTAGTTGATGATGTGGCAGAGGCCTTGAAAAATCACGAAGACCGACGTGTGCAAGACGTGGGTGAGCAGCTCTATCCGTTTACGACACAGGGCGAATATGGCCGCTTCTTTAATGGCCACAACAATATTCGCTTCAAAAACCGTTTCACTGTTTTGGAGTTAGAAGAGCTCAAGGGGCGCAAGCACCTACAACAAGTGGTGTTGCTTCAGCTTATCTACCAAATCCAACAAGAGATGTACTTAGGTGAGCGGGATCGTCGCAAGATTGTGTTCATTGACGAAGCTTGGGATCTGCTGACTCAAGGTGATGTCGGTAAGTTCATCGAGACGGGTTACCGTCGATTTCGAAAATATGGAGGCAGTGCTGTAACGGTAACGCAGTCGGTCAACGATTTATACGACAGCCCTACAGGTAAAGCCATCGCTGAAAACTCGGCCAATATGTACCTGCTTGGCCAAAAAGCTGAAACCATCAACGCGCTCAAAAAAGAAGGTCGCTTGCCACTAGGTGAAGGCGGTTATGAGTACTTGAAAACGGTTCATACCGTCACGGGTGTCTATTCCGAAATTTTCTTTATTACCGAAATGGGCACCGGGATTGGCCGCCTCATCGTCGATCCGTTTCACAAGCTGTTGTACTCGTCCCGTGCAGAAGATGTAAACGCGATTAAGCAGTTAACGCGCAAAGGCCTTTCTGTTGCTGATGCCATCTCCCAGTTGTTAAAGGAGCGAGGCTATGAATAAGTCCACGCTTTGGCCATTTATGGCCTCTATTACTTTGTCTATTGCTGGTAGCGGTTTAATGACCAGTTGGCTCTTAATGAAAACACTCGAACCCATCCACAGCCAGTTGGCGTTAAGTACGCCCATTGCAGTCGTGGATTTTGGGGAGGCGGTGTTGTCACTGGGCCCCAATGCCAGCGAACAAGACATCGAATCCAGGTTGCTTCAGACCAATCAGCAAATTGAAAAGTTAAAAGCAGCCGGTTTTATCGTGCTGGATGCCCAAGCGGTGGTGGGTGCAGATGATTCTGTATTCGTGCCAGTAGGCTCAAAGGAGGTGTCTCATGCAGATACTCCGTAAAAGAATGCCTTGGCGGCCATATCTCATCCGGTTGACTGTTCTTGCGTTAATCATGGCCTTGGTAGGCACCTACGCCATGATGCGCTACCGAATAGGTATTGATACCCAGCAAGAGCGCTGCCTGCCTGATACCACGATATATCTGATTGACCTATGGAATAAAGAGCCCGTTAAGGATGGTCTGTATGCCTTCCACTCAAAAGGACTCTCTCCGTTATATAACGACGGTACTCGGATGCTGAAACGCCTAACAGGGATGCCAGGGGATGAAGTCAAGGTGACGCCTGAGCATGTGCTGGTGAACGGTGCTGAAGTCTCTACCGGCATGGCATTAGCCCAGCGTCTTGGTGTGGCTGAAATAGAATTTAGCCGCTCATTGACGCTGCAAGAAAACGAATATTGGTTTTCCGGTGAGGCTGCAACGAGTTTTGACTCCCGCTATTGGAATGCCGTTAAGCGCGAGCAGATTGTTGGTCGCGCTTGGCCGCTTTGGTAGGAGGTGGATGATGAGAAAACTATGCCTCTTATTTTTGTTGGTTGCTCCATTGGCTTGGGTTCAAGTGTCCTGGGCACAAGAGCCTTATCCGTTGTCTGCCGAGGACAAAAAGATCGTTGAAATGAGCCGCAGCATTTTACACAGTGCTGTGGATGGTTCATCTGAATTTATCGAGCCTTTTTCACCGATTGAACAACCTGCGTCGCTCAAACACAACGATGAATGGTTGATATTTGCGTCGTCTTCACTGGGGGATTCCTCACTGAAGCAGCTATTTAAAGAGGCCAGTGCTACCGGCGCTATTGTGTTGTTTCGGGGAATTCCTGAAGGAAAGACCTTGGGGGCGGCTATCCGTGATTGGCATACGCTGATGACGGGGCTTGATCCTGTTCCTCAGGTTCGAATCGATCCGAAAGCCTTTGTGCACTGGCGGGTGACTAGCGTGCCTGCCATTTTCCGCATAGAAGATGACAAGGTGACTGCAAGTGCACTAGGGGTTTACAGCAAGGACTGGTTGCAGCGTCAAATTGAAACAGGCAATACCGGTTCATTGGGTCAACGCGGTCCTATTCATTCGATTTTAGAACCGGATTTGATGCAAGTGGCGATGCAGCGTTTACAGTCGATTGACCTGGGCGCATTAAAGAAAAAAGCCATTGAGCGTTTCTGGTCTCGCCAAACATTTACTGAGTTACCCAAAGCCACGCAGTATCGGATAAGAATGGTTGATCCAACCATCGTCATGCAGCGGCCACTATTGGATGCCAATGGCCGAACATTGATCCCAGCAGGAACGCGTATTAACCCGCTCAAAGCCTTGCCGTTTACTCAGCAGCTTGTGGTGTTTAATGCGTCGAACGCTGAAGAAGTGGACGCAGTTGCGCATTGGCTTGAGGGCCAAGATAGGACACTGCGCCGCATTACGCTTATCACCACGCAGCTCGACCGTACTCAAGGTTGGAATAGCCTCAATGCGCTCGAAAAGACATTGGATAGTCCGGTTTACCTTCTCAATGCCTCTCTAAAGCAGCGCTTTGATTTGCAAGTCACCCCATCGTTTGTTCAAGCAAAGGGGCTCGCGTTTGAAATAGAAGAAATTCCAGCAAAGGAGCTTGTTAATGAAAAAGCTCAATAATACGTATCGTCTGTTGCGGACTCTCGTTGTCATGTTTGTCCTGGGCGCATCTATTCCTGCAAAAGCCGAATTGACCTGCCCAGACGCGGGGTTATTGTCCGGCAAGTTGCTGACGGATGTTTGCTGGTCATGCATTTTTCCTATCAGGGTTGCCGGTCTTCCTCTTGGCTCTGGCAATGTCCCAAGCGGCGCATCAAACAAGTCATTTTGCTTATGTGAAGACAACTTAGGCGTGCCAAGGCCAGGTATTGTTACCAGCATGTGGGAGCCAGCGCGTCTGATTGAACTGGTCAGAACGCCGGGTTGCTCGCCTTCCCTGGGAGGGATTCGTTTACCGTTAGGTGATAGGCGATTGCAAGGTGGTCATGGCGAGGGTGAATACGATACCGGTGATCTCGCTTTCTACCATTACCATTATTATGCCTTTCCGCTTTTGGTCATGCTCGATTTGTTCATGGATGGCAATTGCAATGCCGATGGTTACATGGACTTTGACTTGATGTATTTGTCGGAATTGGACCCAACATGGCTGAACGATGAACTGGCCTTTTTTACTCAGCCTGAAGCTGCTGCCGTTGCCAATCCATTGGCTATTTCGGCTTGTACCGCTGACGCTGCTTCATCAACGCTTGGTAAACCCATCGACCAGTTGTTTTGGTGTGCTGGCAGTTGGGGCCATCTCTACCCGTTATCTGGCCACACCTTAGCCTTTGGCTCATTAGCAGAAAACACCAGCCATTTAGCAGCGCGTGCAATCGCGGCTCAACACAGGCGTGGTCTTGCTAGGCGAACAATGGGGAACAGTGCGCTATGCCGACCTGTTATCGACCCCATGCTGCCGAAATCCCAATACAAGATGAGTATGTTCTTCCCTGTACCAGAAACTGAAAATGCGCATGTCATCGGTGAAAGCACAATGAAATGGGGAGAGTGGCGAACAATCCCAGGTGCCGGTGAAGATGCGCTCTATATTTTGTGGCGCTGGCAAGACTGCTGTAACTCGGGAGGTTAACTATGAAACCAACACTTTTTACCCGAGTTTTAGCGGGTATTTTATCTATCACTATGGCGTGCTTGCCCCTACATGGTGTCGCCGCTGATGTGCAGCGCCAATCCGGCTTAAGCGGACAACAAGAAGGTAAGCAATTGCTGCAAAACTGGACGATGCCCGCACTCAATGGCAATACATTGTCGGTGCCGACTGGCAGTGGTAATGAGACGATTAACTTGCAAGAGCTTTTCCCTGGTATGGATCAGGGCTCATTGGATGTCTTAACGGGCGTTTATGGCTCTGATGCCAGCATGAATCAATTGGGGACACAGCGCCAAGACAGCATGGCATCCGAAAGTGGCGCTTCGGGTGAGGCGTTTCGCTCGCTCCAGCAAATCAAAGACAGGTCTCGGCCAGATATGGTCAATGATCCGCTTTGGACATTAACTGATGCGGTTCAAACTGACCCCAATCTATTAACCCAAAGCTTCCCCGGCTGTGAGTCTCAAGGTGAAGGAAGCCCAAATAACCAGCAATGTGACAGGCTCAATACAGCGGTGAACAGCTGCACTATTACTCACGATTACACGGCAGGCATCATTGAGCATGTTTCAGGGCCGATGAACCTTCGCTCTTGTGGTGAGGGGTGTCTTGAAGTTTGGATAGGACGAATTGGCGACAACTACTGGAGTGGCCGTTGTAAGGTGTTTGAACAGGCCATCACACTCAAAGTCGTGAATCCCGATGCGATTACCTCAGCCGTTCTTGAGTACGCCAAATGGGATGACTACATGCAAGTGTGGCTTGGCGATCAGAAAGTCTGGTCTGGGCCGAACAATAACTTTCCACCAGAAACGGCAGGTCGCTGCGAGCTTAGTACCAGTTGGGAACGCAATCCTAATACTGACCTCACCGCCAAGCTAAAAGCGGTAGAGCCCGGTTTAGAAGTGCCAGTAAAAATTCGCGTATCGGTAACGGGTAGTGGTGAGGGTTATGCACGCATCAAGGTGCGCTTTGATCCAACCAAGGTGGTGATGAATGATAGTTGGTCGCCACAATCCTGTATCGAACAAGCAGCGGATATCCCGGCGAAGTTTTCAGACTACAGTATTCAATGCACGGATCAGCCGTCTTCAACCAACGGATGTACGGTGGTCAATGGTGTTTCAGTTTGTGAATCCTACTTTGCCCCAAGCCCAGTGGCTGGCATATCGCCTTTGTGTCGGCGTGTTCAAGTGAGTGTGGATGATGAAAGCTATAAGGGGATTGAAAATCAGGCCTGCCAAGTGCTTGAAGCGAATCCTTCCTGTGGATTCATGTCGTCAGAATGTGCCGAGACCAATGATAAAGGTGAATGCATTCGTTTTACCGATACCTATGACTGTGGATTGCAAACCAGCGATCCAAAGTGTGTGGTATCCAACCTTATGCCAAGTAGTTTTGAAGCTTGTGAGCCTACTCAGACGATTACGCCATTTACTGAAACCAAGCATGTACCGGACTACCAGGTGTGCGAGAAGATCAGCACACTTACTCAGTGTCAGTTAGAGCGACGTGTATCTGCTGAAACCCATCAACAAAACTGGTCCATTGAGCGTGGTTGCTTCAGCTCTGAAACGCTCAGCTTTGTTCCACAGCACAGCAGTACAATGCAAACTGGAAACGCGACGCTGAGAGTTTTTGATAATCAAAATACTGAGATAAAAATCACCGAGTCGCCATCTAAGGCAAATGGTTGGAAAACGACACTCTCACTGACGGGCAATAAGGAGACGGTGACTGAGACGAAGTCATCCATTAAATACCCTGAAATGACCTGTCCAAAAGGAACCTTGGTTGGTTCATTGTGTAAAGTCGTCAATGGGTCGATTATTTCGTGGCATGAACCTCAGGAAGTCACTCGTTCCAAATGTGAGTCCGGCTGGAACAAAGTCGATTTCGATACTTGCAGCCGAGAAGTTCAGAAGTGCTTGGCTCCTGCGAAACTAAGTGCTTCCTTGACCTTCTCCGGCAAGTACTTAGAGCAGGACGTTGTTCATCAATCAAGTGATCCGGGCATAGACCAATGCTTGATGCAAACGGATCAGTTCACTGCGGTGCAGTGGCAGTGTTTGGATACGGGCACAAAACGAATCGACGGGTTAACGGTTGGTAGTGGCGAGTTGACCAATCTTGGAAGCCTTTATCCGGCGGTTGTTTCGTCTCCTGCTCATTTAACCAGTCGCGGCAGTTCTGATGGACTGGGGCTCTCATGTTGGAGGGCAAGAGCGACCTACAATGCTTCTACTGCTCATCCAGAGTTCAACATGGGCAGCTCAGATAGCTGGGTAGATGCCAATGGTAATACACAAACCATCGTCAATAACGGACAAAACACGACCACCAATACGTGTGCCGCGCTAGAGAAAAACCCGGCCTGCCAGTATGTCAGAACCGAATGCACTGAAGGCGGGGCTGGTCATGAAGGCTTCTGTTATATCCAAAGTTTGGTGTATGACTGCGGACAAAGCGTTGAAGTGCAAAACGCTCGAATGGAAGCTCAATACAACTGTGAGGGGCCAGTTCGCTGTATGGGCACAGATTGTTTGGAGCCAGAGTCAATCAAGCAGGCTAACTTTGCAGAAGCCGCTGCGATGCTTAATGCGGCTCAGTTTATGACCAATGATATGTCATGCACGGGCGCTGATGGCCAAGATAACGTCGAGTGTACGGTCTTTAAAGGTAATGCTGGCCAGTGCAAAAAAGCCGTTGGCGGCATAGTGGATTGCTGTGAAAAGCCAAGTGGCGTGTCGTTATCGGATTACATCACGATGATAGTGGCGGTCAACAAGCTTGATACGGCAGTCATGGCCATGAATCCGTCTTCGGCAATCTATGGTTCCTGGAATACGCTCAGGGAGCCAATAACGAGCACTTGGAGTGCGGTTAAAGAGCCTTTTGTGTCTGCATGGGACTCTCTCATGGGGGCAGGGCCATCAACGGCTGCTGGCGCGGGAGCGGAGCAAGCTGCGACTGGCTTCATGCAGGTGTTGACCAACAAAACGGCTGAATGGGTAGGTACGACCTTTGGTTCGGGGGCGCAATCGGCACTGTTTAGCAACGTTGGTGGCGCGGTTGGAGCCGATGGTGTCGTTTCGGGCGGTAACTTTGCCCTGGGGGGCGCTGCTGGCGCGGTTCTGAGTACGGTTATGACGGCCTACATGATTTATTCAGTCACCATGATCCTCATTCAGCTTATCTGGAAATGTGAGCAGAGTGAATTTGAGATGAACGCCAAGCGGGTATTGAAGAGTTGCCACTATGTAGGTTCTTACTGCAAGTCTAAGTTCTTAGGTGCCTGTGTTGAAAAACGGCAGTCATATTGCTGCTTTACTTCGCCACTTTCACGGATCATTCAAGAACAAGTACGTCCTCAATTGGGCCTTGGTTGGGGCAGTGCCAAGTCACCAAACTGTGAAGGTTTGACCGCGAGTCAGTTAAACCAGGTAGATTGGAGCCAAGTCAATCTGGATGAATGGATAGGTATCTTATCGATAACAGGCAACCTACCCGAAGTACCGTCACTGGATCTGGAACGACTCACAGGCTCAGGAAGTACGCTAAACGTTGATGGAAACCGTCAAAGTGCCGCAGATAGAGCCATTGAAAGGCTAAACGGAATGGATGCTCAGAAATTACGCCAGGAGGCGACGGAAGAAATTTCGGGAAACAATTAAAAGAAATTGCTCCATTAGCCCAGTTTTGCAGGGCTAATGGAGCATATAAAAAATAATAAATATGCATTGAATTAACTGCGACTATTTTGTAACAGATGTGTTTGTAGTAGTGTTTGTAGCAGGGCGGGAGTTAACTTTTAGTTGATATCACCCAAATATTAGCTCCGCCCTAAAATCTGGGCTCCATCCTGCTTGCTGCCTTTTGCCTTTGATGCTGTCTTTTTTCCCTTGGTGCTGCTTGATCACACTCAAGGATACGCGGTTAAACAGCGCTAGATGTGCCGCCCCTGTTGGATCTGCTACCTTCATAGCATCTTCTCTGAACGCAACATCAAGCACCCAATGCAGTTCATTTTCAACTAGCCAGTGATCTCTTATATACTGTGCTGCTTGTTCTGCATTAACTGGTAAAGAGCTGATATACCATCTAGACTCCCTTGTTCTAACGCCTCCCTCGCATCTTTCACTCACTACTTCTATCACGCTTTTTATTGTGGTCCATTTTTTCGCAAGCTCTTCAGGCAAACAGGCCTGCATTTGCAAGACTTCACGTCGCTCTAATCGTCCGTGCCCTTTGTTTTCTTGCGAGAATTCTTCAAACAATTCAGGGTTATCGTACGCTGCGGCAAAGCTGGCGGTGACAGCTTCATAAAGCGAGGGTTGGTTTCTCTTGATTTGAATAACAAAATCAGATTCCTTCTTTTTTAGCACTTCCATTGACTTAACTTGAGCATGAAGGCCATCTAAGGTGAATATCGTGCCCTTAGTTCCCAACATATCAATAAGCTGGCGAGCTAGTTCGGCTTCATCACCCTTGCCATCACTAGAAGATTGGGCCAGCGTGATCCCATTTTCAACATCATAAGCACTGACCACATGGATCGCGTTGTAAATATCGCCTTTCCATGCTCCACGTAATGTTTTGCCATCAATTGCAATACGAGCCTTTCCGGAGCTTTCTCGACGTACATTTATCCAGCTCAATAAAGCCTGCATCAGAGCTTCTGTATCAAGTGCTTTCACTATCATCGCGATGCAGTGACGGCGGGGGATCCCATTCTCGAAAGAACGATATTTTTTTAACCATTCAATTTGGGCGTCACCAAAATTTTGTATCTCTTTCCACCCGTTAGCACCACTTAAAACAGCTGAAAAAACAAGGAAAACAACATCAATAAGGTTATGCTTCATGTTTGTTGCTTGACGATGATCAGGTATATCTTCTAGATAGGTGAATAAGTCCATACAATAAGTTTATTCAAGTTTAAGTTATTGATGTGATCCCAGCCCCTGAAAAAAGTTCATTTGCCACTCGTAAAATTGCAGCAAGCAAAGGTCAATTCTAAATCACAATTTAGTTAGATCCCGCCCTGGTGTTTGTAGTAGTGTTTGTAGTAGCTCATATCTGATCTTGCAGTTTCGATGAATTGGGTTGAACTTCATCGGGCAGAATGCAATTGAGATTAGGTTTTGCTGTTGGGTGAAGCTTTTAGCTGTTGTAAAAACTCCCTTTTTTTGATCGGAATTTTGATAGATTTTCGTCTAGTTTCATTAACAACTACCGTAAGTTCAAACTTTGAACTTACGGTAAAGCCGTATGACGACGGTCAGCAGCTAAAACACATTTGTAGTCTGTCTTGTATCTGTGGTCTACATACCCCATATATTTAAGCAAAACAAAAATAAGGTAATGGAATGTACATAAGTTCTCTAAAGATAAGGAATTTCAGAAATTTCTTAAGTTCACGCTTCACCTTTAAAAAAGGGGTGAATACTATATTAGGGGAAAACGGCTCAGGTAAGACTAATGCGCTTTTTACTCTTAGATTGTTGCTCGATGAATCATTACCTAGAAACGTTACCCGATTAAAAGACAGCGACTTCTGTAGAAATTTGCTTGATTGGAAAGGCCATTGGATAGTCATTTCCATAGATTTCGATGAACTTTCACCGCATGAGGGCTGCCAGATGTTAAAGCATGATGCTGGGCATATGGATGACAGCTCAAGAGGCACACTTACATATTATTATCGCCCCTGCCTAAAGGTCAGGCAGGCACTTTTTGAGGCAAACGGTGATCAAACCCTATCTAAACAAATCTTAAATGAAATTACAATTGATGACTATGAACCAGTATTTTCAGGAAGAGCCAATGCTGATTTTTTATGTGATGAAACCTACAGAGAGTTAGTCGGTGATTTTGCTAATTATATTTTCCCAGACCCTAATAATATAGATTTTAAATCTTATGGTGTAAAGCTGTCTCCTCTTCATGAAGAAGTATCGTTTACTTTCGTGAAAGCATTAAGAGACGTAGTTTCTGATTTAAAGAATTACAGAAACAGTCCTTTGCTAGCTCTATTGAAGGGGCTGGAGTCTGATATCTCCGATGAAGACTCAAAAAATATTACTGAACTAGTATCCGACATTAATGCCGCCATCTCAGAATTAGACGAAATAAAGCAAGTTTCAAATGGGATTCAAAGTACATTACATCAAACGGTTGGTTACGCATTTTCACCGATTATTGATATTGAATCTTCGCTACCGAGCGAGCTTGATAAGTTATTACAAAAGCTGTCTCTAACCGTGGGTGATAACTATGTTGATGGCTACAGTGGTGATTTAAATGAACTTAGCCTTGGTGGGGCAAATTTGATTTATGTTGCCCTTAAGTTATTAGAATACGAGCGCAAGCAGAATATAGACAAAGCAGCTCAATTTTTGGTGATAGAGGAGCCGGAAGCGCATATCCATACTCACATCCAAAAGACTCTGTTTGAAAATCACGTTGTAGATAAAACTCAGGTATTCCTATCTACCCACTCAACACATATATCATCAGTTGCCAAAATTGCCGAAATGAACATTTTGGGGCTAGATGAGAATAGGGTTGATGTTTTTCAACCTGCAACAAACTTGAACACCAAAGAGTGTAGTCGAATCGAAAGATACTTAAATGCAACACGTTCTACACTCCTTTTCGCGAAAGGTGTTATTTTAGTTGAAGGTGAGGCTGAATTAATACTTATACCAACGCTTGTGAAAAAAGTATTAGGCATTTCATTAGATGAACTTGGTATAAGTTTAATTAGTATGGATAGTGCTTTTTTTGAACATATATCAAACTTGTTTCACCTGGATAGAATTAGAAAAAACTGTGCGATAATTACTGATTTGGATAAATCCATAGCAAAGCTACCAGCTAACGAAGCTGATTTCGATGATTACCTACGATCTTGTTTTAACTCTCAAGAATCAGGAAAAATACGAAAACAAAAGCTTGATGAGCACATTAATGGAAACGATTACGTAGAAGCATTCTACGCCAACCACACTTTTGAAGTTGACTTTTTAAGCGCAGAAAACTCAATAGAGTTAGTTGAGTCGCTAAAATCAATATACACATCTCAAGCGCATATTGATAAGTCAACAGCGTTGCTCGAACATTCCGATGTAAGCATATACGGAAAAGAAGTGCTTAGGTTAGCTAATAAAGAAGGAAAAGGTTGGTTTGCTTTGCTTGTATCAGAAACGATTACATCGGAAACATATATCCCTAAATATATTCTGAATGCGATAGCTTTTTCATGTGGTTACAAACTAGCACCTCAAGTTCTACATAAAATGTGCTGCTACAGGATGAACAATCCAATGCCTGTTTTTAAAGATGAAGATAAACCTGTTGAATTCTTCAAAGACAATAGCAATGACATAAATGCCTGCATTAGTGAGTTTGTTAAAGAATGTGCTGATGACGATTTAACGTACCTAATCAACTTGCTGGCTAGGTAGATTATGGAATTAAGTACCGAGCAACAAGCCGCCGTAAATTGTAACGGAAATGCTTATGTAACCGCGTGCCCTGGCAGTGGCAAGACAAGAGCACTCACAGCAAGAATCGCCAAAGGTGTAGATGCTTTGAAGCACCGAAACAATAAAGTTCTCGCTGTTACTTTTACAAATCGTGCCGCAGCTGAAATTACCGATAGACTCGACGAAAATTATACAATAGAGAGTGGCAAGGTGTGGGCTGGAACCATTCACTCCTTTGCCTTGGATTGGATAATAAAACCTTACGCACCTTACCTTTCTTATCTAAATGATGGTTATTCAATAGCTGATGAATATGAAACAAGAAGTATTATTAATAGACTAAAAAAAGAAAATGGCGTAGGTATATTCGAAGACATTAATACTTCGTTTAATAGGCAAGGCGAAGTGATAAATTCGGACCATCGAGCTACTAGAGTTGAACAAGAGTATCGAAAAGAGCTTGCCGAAAGAAAGAAAATAGATTTTGACCAATCCCTATATTTTGCTTATCAACTATTGGAAGCAAAACCCGAAATTGCTAACACTTTAGGAGGCATATTTAGCTTAATATGTATAGATGAGGCTCAAGACACACAAGATCTTCAATACGCAATTCTATCCAAGATATTTATTCATGCATCAGATAAGCCACAGTTGTTTATTGTTGGCGATGAAAATCAGGCGATTTACGGAAGTATTGGCGGAAAATCTCTATCACTAGATGAAATAAATGAAGAATTCTTGGGTGGCAATATTACACCCTTTACATTTAGTGATAACTATCGTTCTACACAAAGGCTTGTGGACTACTTTTCTCCATTTCGCAATGTTAATGGCGGTATATCAAAGGCTAAAAATAAAAATGCCTCAGGTACTATTCGCTTCTTCAATCAGAGTGTTGATAAGGACTATCTAGCTGACAATATTGCTCACTTAATTCAACAAGAATTGGATAATGGATGTAGCGAAAACGACATTTGTGTAATTGCTCCAAAGTGGGATCCTATAAGGGTTATGACCAAAAAGTTAATTACATTACTTCCCGATGTAAAATTTGATGCTCCCGCTTTATCACCATTTCATGGTCAACAAGATAGTTTTTGGTTAACTGTCGCGAAACTGGCTTTAACAGACCCATCCGGAAGGTTATTAACTACACGAATAAAATGGGCTGGAGAGGTAATACGTCAGCTTACCGAAACATATCACCATATTAGCGAACTAACGCCTAAAAAACTTTTAAAGTTAATTAATTCTTTTCAAAGTGACACCCAAGTTGGGACTGAATACCTCAAAGCGTGTTTTGAGTTTATGGTTAGGGAACTAAAAATAGAACTAGTGACAGACAAAGTTCTTCTAGAAAATTTTGAATTATTCTTTGAAAAAGCATTAGCGAACATTGAGCGTAGTGAAGGTCAATATGAAGACACCGTTACAGCATTAAAAAGCTTTTTTAAGGAATCAACAGGGGTAGTAATTAATACCTGTCACGGTGTAAAAGGTGAAGAATACAAGACTGTTATAGCATTTGGACTTTTAAGAGGATTCATCCCCCATTGGAACGACATAATTAATCGACCAGTATCTGTCGGAAGAGATTCAGAATCAAAGCTGCTGTATGTAATCGCGTCTAGAGCTAAAGAAAATTTATATTTGTTTGCAGAAGACGGACGAAGAACTCAAAACGGTAACCCTTATGAAACGTCAAGCTTATTGAATGCTTACAAATACCAGTATAATTAATACCTGTATGACGGGCTTAAGAAGCTTACTCTGCACGTATCGGTTTCGTTATTCTTGGCTGACCAGAGGGTATAATAAACTTACAGCGAACTTTTAAAGTCGCTGTTGAGCTTGAAGCAGTTATTCAGGAGACTATTATTTAAACCGCCGCTATTCGCTCATAACTACCCTTATAGTATTTACGTTAAGCAGTTTTGGGCTAAAAGCGAGTTAGAATCGAACGCCCGCTTTGGGATGTTGCCAACGGTCAGATTAGATTGAGAACTGTTAATCGAACCTTATTCAACTAATTTGTTTTAGCTAGTTTTCAATTAACAGCTATCTGATACATGGCAATTAGAATTACCTTGAATGCCTTTAATCTTCAAATCACGTACTTTTTCCCATTCGTCCAAAGGGTCCATTTTTGACCAAGCTTCAAATAGCTGAGTTTGTTGCCTGCTTAGTCTTAGGCCGTATTGATCTCGCATGTAGAAATAAATTCTAGCAATATCACCCTGACGATTAGCTGGTGGTTCTGCTCGGCGGTCTTTGAAATCAACTTCGAAATCACATAGACCATAGGATCTTGGTTCATACGGAATCATGCCAAATCGAAAATTTGATCTATCCCCGTTGAGCTCTCCTACTGATGGTACGAGGTTATGGAGATCCGACACCATTTTAGAAAACCCAGGATCATTCTTTTCGCAGTTCCGACGTCCACCGTTTTGCCAGCATTGGCGTTGATGGCCAATTTCCCATGCTGAGACAACGTGCTCCCACTCTAAGCGTTCTCCTCGTTTCGGTTGCTTCCTTGGTTCATATCCGCAAGATGCAGCATCAATCGCACCATCATTGTTATAGCTACATCCACAGTAAAACGTACTCTGGTTGTCTTGGTAAATTTCTCGGGCAAATCGTTTTGCCTGGCTGAACGATGTTGGGTGTTCTGCAAATGCAGGGATTGCGAACAACGCTATTAAGAAGGTAACGAGAAAATTAGTTCTATTCATGTAAATTGGCCAAAAATGACAGTTAAATTCATTTTAATGATTTTGATAGAAAATACAGCAAGATGAAGAGCCCCTTCGAGAGGGGCTGGTTGATGGGAGCCTAGTTGGCGGGGTTATCTGTTTCCTCTTCAGTGATATCGTCATCGGTTGAAGGCACCGCTTGCTCAACTTCTGCTTCTTTACCCTTGGCTTGGGCTGATTTTCGTGCTCGAATTTCGATATCAATTATGCGTCGAGCCAGTTTGATGATGCGCTGTTGCCATGCGTAGTTGCCATCAACACGTTGCTTGTTGCTAAGCACGCTAGACAACCAGAGTGTGTCCATTGAGATCATCAACGCATCGAGTTTGCGAACTAAGCCGGCAAACTGGCCAACCTGAGGCGAGCTGATTTTGGCGTTGAAGGTAATCGGGTCGGTGTAGTCAGGTACTTCATCGATGCCGTTGGACTCCATCAGTTTGTCCAAACGAGCTTGTTCTTTGTCTACCGCCTTAGCGCAATCCTCGATCAACTGGCTAATGATCTGTTCCACTTCATCGATTTCGTTCTCATCGCCAATGATGCGTAGGATGACATCGATTCCGTAAAGCGCACTGACCGTGCGCCTAAAAACACGGTCAACGACACGTTGCGCCTGTAAGCTGTTAATTGTGAATGATTGTTCAAAGATGGGTTTTGAGTAATTGGGTTTTGCTTGGGCCATAAGTTTGCTCCTGATATGACAATAATCAGTCCCTAGACTAATCCTCTGTGAGGTAATGGCCTTTCAGCTAGGTGGAAGAATTGAGCATCTTTCTAACTATCCTGTCTGGATAAGACGGTTACACTGACTATCAAATATTGCTGATCTGTTTCAGTGATATCTGCGCCTGAGAGCATGAGCTCAAAGGAAGCCCGCCGCTGAGTATTCTCAGTGGTACTAAGAGGTAGCTAGCCTCCTTAAACAAATAGCCTGCATGTTTTTACATGCTCAACCATGCGTTCCTTACGGTTCGCCTTTTCACCACCCAACTGGGGGAGTTTTCCCCAGTTGGGGGTGACTCCTTCAAAACCAATATAAGGAGTCACCAATGGAATATATCTTCGGATTTATTATCCAAATCGCAGGCATTATGTTGCTTGCAAAACTGAGCTGGTCGCTTTTGCGATTGCTTGCTCGTCAAAGTGTGCGCCCGTTTCGATTTGTACTTACTCAAATCAAGCGATTGCTCACACCAAAACCAAAACGTCGTCCAATGGCAGTGCCTAAAGCTCCTGGTATGCCCCGTTTGACATCTGCGTTTTACAAAGAGCCACATCAGTACGACATGGCTTTACTCGAAATACCAACCTATCTGCGTCGTCAGTCTTCTTTGCCCAGCCGGGCAGAAACGACTGTTTGCACAGAGTTCAACTAAGACAAGGAGAACATCATGAAAAACCAAGTAACACTCATAGGCTACGTTGGCTCTGAGCCAGAGACGCGAGCCTATCCATCAGGTGATTTAGTGACCAGCATTTCGCTGGCCACTTCTGAGAAATGGCGCGACCGTCAATCCAATGAGCTCAAAGAGCATACGGAATGGCATCGGGTCGTTTTTCGAGATCGTGGTGGATTTAAGTTAGGGCTAAGAGCAAAAGATTTGATCCAAAAAGGAGCGAAGCTTTTTGTTCAAGGGCCTCAGCGCACGCGCTCATGGGAGAAAGATGGCATTAAGCATCGATTGACCGAAGTGGACGCGGACGAGTTTCTGCTTCTTGATAATGTGAACAAAGCATCTGAGCCATCACCGGCGGATGATGCGGGCTCCCAAGCTAATTGGGCACAAACATATCCTGAACCAGATTTTTAACCGAGCAAAAACGCTTTAACCCAGTCGGGAGTACTTTCCCGTCAGGGGCAGACTCCCACTTTGATTGTCGGAGTCCACAATGGAAAAACCAAAGCTAATCCAACGCTTTGCTGAGCGCTTTAGTGTCGATCCAAACAAGTTGTTCGATACCCTAAAAGCAACAGCATTCAAGCAACGTGACGGTAGTGCACCGACCAATGAGCAGATGATGGCGCTCTTGGTGGTTGCAGATCAGTACGGCTTGAACCCTTTCACCAAAGAGATTTTTGCGTTCCCTGATAAACAAGCTGGGATTATCCCAGTGGTAGGTGTCGATGGATGGTCTCGCATCATCAATCAACACGACCAGTTTGATGGCATGGAGTTTAAGACTTCAGAAAACAAAGTCTCACTGGATGGCGCGAAAGAATGCCCTGAATGGATGGAATGCATCATCTATCGGCGCGACCGTTCGCACCCAGTCAAAATCACTGAGTATCTGGATGAAGTCTATCGACCGCCTTTTGAAGGTAACGGCAAAAATGGCCCTTACCGTGTAGATGGTCCATGGCAGACGCACACTAAGCGAATGCTAAGACATAAATCCATGATCCAGTGTTCCCGCATTGCGTTTGGCTTTGTGGGAATTTTCGATCAAGACGAAGCGGAGCGAATTATCGAAGGCCAAGCAACACACGTTGTTGAGCCATCAGTGATTCCACCCGAGCAAGTTGATGATCGAACCCGAGGGCTTGTTTACAAGCTTATCGAGCGGGCAGAAGCTTCAAACGCTTGGAATAGTGCATTGGAATATGCCAATGAACATTTTCAGGGTGTTGAACTGACGTTTGCGAAACAAGAAATATTTAATGCACAACAACAAGCAGCCAAAGCGCTCACACAGCCTTTAGCTTCTTAGCGCCACGCATTCATTTTACTAACCCTGGCGGGATTATTCTCCCGTCAGGGGGGAAGGTCTCGTCTTTTATTTGGAGATCTTCCATGACTAAATCAGCCTCACTTTTTCGCTTGGTATTGGTTGTTGCCCTTGTCGTAGGTTCGATTCAAGCCGGTATAGCGGCAATTGATTCGGTTCAAGCAAGTGTTGTTCAGCACCAAACAGCGTTAGCACAAGCTGCAAAGTAACCACTTAACCCTGAAGGGGAGTTCTCTCCTTCGGGGGAGTCTCCCCTCAAAGGAGACAATATGAAGGTTATCGACCTATCACAACGTACTCCTGCATGGCACCAGTGGCGCATTGCAGGGGTTACGGCATCTGAAGCCCCAATTATTATGGGGCGTTCACCCTACAAAACACCTTGGCGATTATGGGCAGAAAAAACTGGATTCGTATTACCGGAAGACCTGTCGAATAATCCTAATGTGCTTCGCGGTATTCGGTTGGAGCCTCAAGCAAGGCGAGCATTTGAGAATGCGCATAATGACTTTCTTCTGCCGTTATGTGCAGAAGCCGATCATAACGCAATCTTTCGAGCCAGCTTTGATGGCATCAACGATGCGGGCGAGCCCGTTGAACTGAAATGTCCTTGCCAGTCAGTTTTTGAGGATGTGCAAGCTAACCGAGAACAAAGCGAGGCGTACCAGTTGTATTGGGTGCAAGTACAGCATCAAATACTGGTCGCTAATAGCACGCGAGGTTGGTTGGTTTTCTATTTTGAGGATCAACTGATTGAGTTTGAAATACAACGAGACGCATTGTTCTTAACTGAATTGCAAGAAACAGAGCTTCAGTTTTGGGAGTTAGTACAGACCAAAAAAGAACCGTCAAAATGCCCAGAGCAAGATTGTTTTGTTCCCAAGGGTGAAGCCCAATACCGCTGGACATCGCTGTCCCGCCAGTATTGCTCAGCACATGCCGAAGTGGTTCGACTGGAAAATCACATTAAATCTTTGAAAGAGGAAATGCGAGAAGCTCAGTCAAAATTGGTCGCTATGATGGGTAACTACGCTCATGCCGACTATGCTGGGGTCAAACTCAGCCGCTACATGATGGCGGGCACGGTGGACTATAAGCAATTGGCCACCGATAAATTAGGCGAACTGGACGAAAAGGTTTTAGCTGCTTACCGAAAAGCGCCACAAGAGCGGTTGCGCATCAGCACCAATAAGCCAGATCAGCCCGTTGAAACACCAATCAAAATCAGCCTTGAGCAAGAGAACTTGGTTCTGCCAGGTGACTCGCCGAGCTCATTTTATTTTTAACGTTCACTTGGAGCC
The DNA here is from genome assembly GCF_029958905.1 of Vibrio sp. YMD68. Lineage (NCBI taxonomy): Bacteria > Pseudomonadati > Pseudomonadota > Gammaproteobacteria > Vibrionales > Vibrionaceae > Vibrio > Vibrio sp. YMD68. The sequence continues at coordinate 589,065 of NZ_CP124614.1, forward strand.
GATTTCGGCTCCTTTCTCATGCACTTACATCGAGTGCATCAGAAAGCAGTTTCACTCGTAGCCAATGCTGGGTACGAATGATAGAGCGAGCTGAACTCTTATATACACAGCCATACCACAATCAACACACCACCCGACGGGGACTTCATTCCCTGTTGGGGCATGGGGCCTCGTCAAAACAGATGAGGTTTACCATGACTGAACAATCCCCATTTTTGGTTCAAGTGAATCAAGCGTTTAATGTCCCGGCTCCTGATGCTTTCGTTCTGGAAGGATTTGGTGCCGACACTACCCATCCAAACATTCCCGTTCGCAAGGACGAGTATGTTTTTAGAAAAGAAGACTTACGTGACGTATTGGCGTTCTTGTCTAACCCAGACGGTGACGGTTTGTATATTACTGGCCCCACTGGATGCGGTAAGACCTCGCTAATTTGCCAAGTTGCTTCTCGATTGAATTGGCCTGTTCAGCAAATTACTGCGCACGGTCGATTGGAGTTGTCCGATCTTATCGGTCACCACACGCTGGTTAATGGCAACATGACCTTTGTGTATGGACCGCTGGCACTGGCTGTAAAGCATGGCCATTTGCTGATCATTAATGAAATGGATCTTGCTGAGCCTGCTGAACTGGCTGGGCTCAATGACATTTTGGAAGGTGCCCCGTTGGTCATCGCACAAAATGGCGGTGAGATCATCATGCCACATAACAAGTTTCGTTTTATCGCAACCGGCAACAGTGCGGGCAGCGGTGACCAGACGGGCTTGTATCAAGGTGTGCTTCAACAGAATTTGGCTTTTCTTGATCGCTTTAGAATCATCGAAGCGACCTATGCAGAGCCTTCTGTAGAGGAAGCCATTCTGGAGAGCGTTGCGCCGGGCTTGCCAGAAGTCTTTCGCCAAAAAATGGTGAAAGTGGCTGGTGACATTCGCCGTCTTTTTATTGGGGGCGCGGATGGCGGTGCTGAGCTTAGTATCACCATGTCCACTCGGACCTTGGTGCGCTGGGCAAAGCTAACACTTGCTTTTAAAGGCGCTCCTAACGCAGTGGAGTATGCACTGGTTCGGTCTTTGACGGCTCGTGCTGAGTTGGAGCAACGTGAAGCCATTCACCGTATTGCCGCTGATGTCTTCGGTGACCACTGGGAGGATTGATGATGGAAAAGTGCTTTGCTCTTTACCGTTACAGTCATTCTGATGGGACAGCCAAAGAATGGGCCATTTACGTTGGATCAGACACCCAGGAGATTGAAGTTCGGTTTGGAAAAGCTGGTCAATTGTCGCAGCAGCGATTGATTGACTCGACTGATCCTAACGCTGAAGCAGACCGAAGAATCAATGAGAAAATCAACAAGGGTTATCGATTTGTTGGACAAGTCGGCATTGATCATCAAGGGCGGCCATTTGAACTCTCAAATGCGCTAGATAGCGTCGCGTGCGCCAATAACGTCAGTTGGGAGTTTCGTACTCGCAAGGACGTCAATGGCCAAATCTCGCTGGCTCAAAAAGCGTTGTTCGATATGGCAAAGCTGCTTGAAGCCTATGGCTTGGCTGTTATTGATGATAACCAGGTCAGGATTGGAGAATGGTCATTAGGGTTTTGCAAAAGCGGATTACCTAGTACCAATCAAATCAGCATTGTGTCAGGTGAAGGCGCTGGCATTGTTAACACTGATGATGGCCCGTGGCCATTGTTGCTGTTACTGGCCTTTAAGCGTCAATTACCACCTCTGTGTTCGCTCACAGTAGCGAGTCCTGAGGGGATAGAAGTATCCGACCAACTGAAGTTGGAAAAAGATGTATTGCGGTTGCTAGGCAGTGATTTAGAGCGGGTTCGCCCGATTGCTGAAGCACTGGACTTAATGCCTGCGAAAATCGATCTCAACCAATCGTCGCCTGATTCGCAAAATTACTATTTCTGATAGTGATTTTGCCATTAGCGCGTCAACTACTACCACCCAAATGGGGCCATTGCTCCTGTTGGGAGTGGTGCGTCCCCATCTCGCATGAGGATGCACTATGAGTATTCAAACCCTCGACAAACTTTTGATTTGTCACATCGACTGTTCCATCTGGAGCGGTAGAAAAAAACTAAGGCCTGAAGATTTCAGATTAGCCAATGGCAGCCAACTTCCACCGAAGGATGTTGCCAGCTTAGGGAGTAAAAAAATTTGCGACCCAGAGGCATTGGCGAACTTTGAAAGGCTTAAGAAAGAAGCGCAGCGCTTGTGTGAGCAAGTCGGTGTGCGGTTCTTAGGTGGCTATGCTGTCCCTGAAGAGCGAATTGATCAGATTGTTCCAGAGCTTGACCGAATCGGTCAGGAGTTTGCGCAGTGCAAGCAGTTGTTCCTGGACAACTATGATCAGGTGACGTTTGACTGGGTTGCAAAACACCCGGAATTTGCAGATGCAATCCGACGTGCATTATCACCCATCGAAGACGTGGAACAACGGCTTCAGTTCGATTACGCCATCTATCGAATGCAACCGGCTGACCAAGCTGGTGGCTTAGATGACAAGGTCAATGGTATGGGACACACCCTCTTTAGGGAGGTGGCTCGTGATGCCAATGAACTGTTTGAGCGTTCTGTTGCAGGTAAGAATCAAATCAGTCAGCGAGCCCTTAACCCTCTCAAACGGTTAAGAGACAAGTTGGATGGTTTGTCATTCCTGGATCATCGAGTTCAGCCGATGGTCGAAGCGATGGACAATTTATTTGTTCGTCTGCCGAAGACCGGCCCTGTGACAGACAATCTCTATCACGAACTGATGGCGACCATTTTAATTTTGTCTGATCCAGACAAGATGAGAATGCACGGTGAAGGTCAATTGGATATCAGACAACTGATGCCCAAACCTGAACCTAAACCCGCACAGCCAGTATCTGCTCAGGCAGATAACTTACGTGCAATACCACAACCAACCGTCAGACCAAACCATGGTTCGACTGTACCAAACTCATTTTATTTCTAACGTCCTTGAGGGCATGTTGCCCTTAAGGGCGCATGTCCTCTGAACTATGTAAGAGGAAATTATGCAATCAACCATCCATAACCCCAGCCAACTGAACCAGTTTGAAGCACATTTTCGTGGTGTGACTGATGCGGTTGAAAGTGAATCGATACCAGAAGTGGCGTGTTGTCGAACGTTAGTACAACGGTCGTACTCAACACATAGTGTCGTGATCCCCAAGAACCCTGTTTTGATCGCAGATGCGGACGCACAAGGAGCTTGGGTAACGGCCATGGTATTTGTTCCAAACATGGCATTGCAGCAAACCGCTTTTGAGCGGGCCTGGCTGCAATATCAACACGAGGTGTCAACTCAGTTACAAGACCAGTACGGTCTGACATTGGATGACATCCTGAGTTTCGACCAGCTTAAAACGTCATTTGAGCAGCACGAGAGTCCAGCTCAATTGGTGGCTTGGTTAGGTCAAAAATACGACCTGGATAAGCTAAAAGCACAGGTTTAACACTTACATTCCCAGCGGGGAAACGCTCCCGCTGAGGGAGTATTCCCCCTAATGATTAGGAGACTCCCATGAATCATCCATTAAAAAACGCACTGCCAATCGTTGCCGCCGCTTATGGCGAAAAGTTTGGTGTGAAGGTGCTTATTCAAGGACAAGATGCGTTTACCGATGGTGAGCGGATTGTGATCCCAACAGCAAACCCAGACGACCCACACTATCAACAGATAGCTTGGGGTTATCTGGCTCATGAAGCGGCGCATATTCGGCATACTAATTTTGATATGGTGCAGAAGGCGTCGTCCAAGCCGATCCGTAAGGCACTTCTCAATATCATTGAGGATGTTCGTATTGAAAACGAATTGGCAAAGGATTACCCCGGAACCCGGCGCAGTATTTCGCAAGTGATTGAGTACATGGTGGACACACAACAAATGTGTGTACCTGAACAGCTTGAGCCTGCATCTAACTTGCAAGCATGGTTGTTGTTCCGCTTGAGATGCCATTTTCTGGGCCAGAAAGCGCTGACGCCTTTGTATCAAGCTGTTGATGAAAGAGTGAGACAACTCTTTCCTGCCGCAGCGATGAGCCGGTTAAGCGCCATGCTGACAGCAGTGCCTAGCTTAGGGTCTACAGGTGAAGTGCTGAAACTTGTCGATGCCATCGTTGCCATGTTGGAAGAAGAATCTTGTCCACCACAGGATGAGTCGGATGCTGATAGCGGTAATGACATTGGACAAGCTGCGAGTAATGACAGCAATAACAGTAGTGACAGTCAAATCCCTGAAACAGACTCGTCTGCAATGGGGGATGCTGCTGAAACGGGGGATTCAGATAACTCTGATCAAGCTGACAATTTGCGACAAGCCCTAGAGGCCAGTGCCGCTCAGTTTGAACCCGATACCTTTACACAAGTGGCAGAAGTGTTGTCGGAACAAGCTGAAGGACATCAGGGCGTCACTCCACTCAGTTTGCCCCAAGCAGAGCAGGCCATGTTGGGTGATGAGGCTATCTTGACCTTATCGGCGTCGGAGTCTGCTCAAATTCGAGCCCGACTTAGGGGCATGGTTCAGTCCAGTCAGGACAATCGGAATCATGCCAAACGGCACGGTCTTCGAGTTGCAACCCATCGTCTTGCCGCTTCACAAGCAGGAGAGTCGAGATTGTTTATTCAAAGGCAGCCTCGCATCGCGCCCAATGCTGCTGTGCACTTGCTTGTTGATATATCGGGTTCAATGGGTAAGCCCATTGGCGAAGGTAATCGCAAGTACTTTCATGTTGCCAATGAAGCCGCTTTGGCTTTGGCCATGGCACTGGAAGGCATACCGGGTGTTGTACCTGCGGTCAGTTATTTTCCTGGTATTCATCAGGAAGTTTCTATCGCGTTATTACCCAAGCAATCGGTTCGACATCGGGCCGCCTGTTTTGACCAAAAACCACGAGGTTGTACACCTATGGCACAAGCGATGTGGTTTGCGGCAAACAGTTTGTTGGCACAAAAACAGAAGCGAAAGCTAATGATAGTGCTAACCGATGGTGACCCAGATGATTGGGCTGCTACGCATGACATTGTTGACCGGTGCAGACGAAGTGGCTTTGAGCTGCTGGGAATAGGGATTCAAACACGCAGTGTTGAGAAATTCTTTCCTCAAAGCATCGTGATTAACGACGTCAAAGATCTGAAGCGTGAGTTATTCGAAGTAACACAACAACTGTTAGTTCAGTAACCACTTCAACTTTACCACCCTGCGGGGACGATTCCGTCCCCGTCAGGGCATGGGTTCGTCTCCGCTTTTTTTTTGGAGACTCCTATGAAAAACAAAAAGTTCTTAGCTGGCGAAGAAGCCGGTACTTACATCGTTCCTGAGCAAGTGACTGAAGCAGATATTTTAGATATGGCGCTTAAGCTTGCCCGTGGTCGATTGAGTAAAGGTCGCAAAATTGAACAGCCATCATCGGCGTTCTCATACCTGCAAACACTGATGCACGAGTATGAGCACGAAGTCTTTGGCGTACTGTTTCTTGATACAAAGCATCGCGTTATTCGATTTGAAGAGCTGTTCAAAGGCACTTTAGATGCGGCGAGCGTGTATCCAAGGGAAGTAACAAAACGAGCGCTAGAACTTAATGCGGCAGCAGTGATACTGGTTCACAACCATCCATCGGGTGATCCTGAACCCAGTGAAGCTGATAAACGCATCACTCATCGACTCCGTGACGCCTTGTCACTTGTTGATATTCGAACGCTTGACCATGTCGTGGTCGCATCCGAGGGCTGCGTTTCGCTTGCCGAACGCGGTTATCTTTAATGAATGGGCGCATTGCCCATTCTCCTTCATCACAAAAGCAGTCCTATCAACACACGTCATCACAGCTCGAATTTCTATTTGAGTTTGATGATGCCCTAGTCACTTGGTCTGACACGGAAATCTGGCAGTTACGCGAAGGCATTCTATTGGATGCGATCCGTGTATTGCTGGACGGTCGTGTCAGTACTCGATTGCGAAAGGATGTGTTGTCGTGGATTCAAAATGACGAATTAACGCCATTTTGCTTTCGTGTTTGCGCGATGGCTGCGGTTGTCGATCCTGATGTGCTTCGTGATTCCATCATGTGGCTATTAAGACGACATGGTATCCAGCTTGACTAACGTTCCTGCATTAACCAAACGGCTCAATGCAGGACCCAAGCTGACTTTTACCACCTGTGGTAGGAGTCGGCTTTTTACTTAAGGAGGTTATATGGCGTTACCTTTACAGATTGAAACAGTGAGGCCATATCTTAATGGCCAATGGCTTCAAATACTGGCGGCGTTGGTGCCAGAACTTGATGCCGCTATTGCTCGAAAAGGCCGTCATGTGGCTTGTCCTGTTCATGGCGGTCGTGATGGCTTTAGGCTGTTCAAAGATGCTGAATATACCGGAGGTGGCGTTTGTAACACCTGCGGGATCTTTCATGATGGTTTTGAACTGTTGTCTTGGATTAATGGATGGAACTTTGCTCAGTCTATTGAAGCAATCGGCCAAGTTCTATGTATTCAACCCGGACAAATACAAGCGTCTACTCGGCCAATACCGAGTAACGCTGTTGATTGGAAGGCTAGAAAGCAGGACGAGGACAAAGCGATTATCCATCGCTTGAATCAAACCTGGGGAGAAACGTTATCTCTTGCAGATACTCGTGCGCAACCGGTTTGGAACTACTTGCATCGTCGTGGCATTGTGACGCGGCTTCGTCCTGAATGGGATTCGGTGCTGAGGTTTCATCCTAACTTGCCTTACCATGATGAAGATGGTCTGTTTATCGATAGCTACCCAGCGCTGCTAGGTAAAATCGTTACTCAGCAAGGGCGTTCGGCCACGTTTCATCGGATCTACCTAAGTGAAGATGGATTCAAAGCGGGGGTTGAAAAGCCTAAAAAGATGATGCCCATACCAAGTGACAGAACAATCACTGGTGGTGCTATTCCGATAGGTGAGCCTGGTGAGGTATTAGGTGTTTCTGAAGGCATCGAAACAGCTCTAGCGGTTACCAGAGCTACGGGACAAACATGTTGGTCGGTTGTGAATGCAACGCTACTGGCTAGGTTTGAACCACCAAGTAATGTGAAAATGCTGTACATCTGGGCAGATCACGATCTCTCTGAGACCGGCCTGAATGCAGCGAATGAACTCAAGAAAAAAGCCTGGCAGAAAGGCATTCTGACACAAGTCCTGATCCCTCCGATACCAACGTCACTTGGCGTGAAAAGTTGGGATTGGAATGATGTGCTGAATGTTTACGGTGCCATGGGCTTTCCTAAAGTTCATACCTGATCCAAGGGGCTTCGGCCCCTTTTTTTGCGCCTTGCATATTTGAAAAAACATGGAGAATGAAAAATAGATAACCAATAGGAGAAAAAAACATGATGGTATTAACCCTTTTAACAAAGCAGACTGATGGCAAGTATACGGTGTACTGGAAGACCGGCCTTCGAAGAGGTGGTGAGCTAAAGGTCAATTTAGGTGAGCAATACGACAAGCTACCTGAGCAGCAAAAGCCAATTGCAGCTGAGCTCTATGCGATTCATCACCTACTGTCAGTGAAAGAGGTGATGGGGAGTAACCGAAGCGGCAATGGGCTTCAAATCCGAGTCAGTAAAGGTGCCATCAAAAAGTTACAGAAACAACGCTCAACTCAGCATTCACTTTACAGCCTGACTAGGTTTTTGCTCACCCGTTACCAGGAAGCACAGATCTCGGTAGAAAAGAGTGACGATTGGCTCTCATATCTCTTCGAGGAATACAGTGTGGATAATGTTACGGTGAGAGACATCGATGAGGTAATAAATGTTCCGAACATTGGACCTGTCGTGGTGACTCATCATGCACTGGATCGGTTTGTGGAACGGCTTTCAGACGGCGTACCTAAGCATCCTTGGAAGGCTTTGTGCTCAAAGCTGCTATGTTCGGGGCTAACTAAAACTCAGTTGCCAGAAAACGTCGCTATCCAAAAAGCAAAAAAATATGCCCAAGAGGCCGAGTTCTGGCAGCATGTGGGGAGCAAAATGTACTTTGTCATGGTTCCAAGTTGCTCAATTAAAATTTTGGTTACGGTTATTGCAGTAAAGTGAGCTAACGTAGTATTCGAAGTTTCTGAATATTGCTTTATGTGCCAGAAGTAGACGTTAGAGGTCTACCTTGAGCACTGATCTGGTCGATTCATCTTTTCCTTTTTTGAACTGCACGATCCATACGTTTTCAGTTTTTCTTTGTGATGGTTGCCTGAATTTCAAAAATCCTATATATTTTTTAGTGGCGCTAGCCACACTTGCACACGAGTGAAAAACAGCAAATTGACCTGAAAAGGCGTATAGAGAACCCAATATTTACTTAAATTTTAATTATACATACATGGCTTGAGAGATCATGTTGTAATCGTGTGTAGCAATGATTGATAACGGTTAATAACTGTCTCAAGCATATGGATATGTATATGAAAAGTTTAAAACCCATCATTTTTACGGCTCATTCTGAGTTAAAAACAGCAATTCCATCAATAAAGAAAAGCCATTTATACGAAGCGTTCGCAGCATTTTGCGGCTTTAAAAGCTACGCGGCATTTCAAGTTGCCTCTGAATATAGAGTTGAAAACCTTGAGATCGCAAATAGACAGTGCTTTGAGCGCTTGCAAGCTTTGGATTTTGATGCAGGTGTTACGCTTCAAGTATGCCAGCGAATCCAGCAAGCTTGGGAGCAATTTAACATTATCTCTTTAGATGATGTTTATGCATTTTATGCTGAGGCTTCTTTTGAAGAAGCATTAGGTGAAACACGAATGCTAGGTGTTTTAACCTCATTCATAGATGCAAATGACTCAGAAGCGATATTGGTTGGTCTTGTTGTAGCTGCGACATTATTGGCTGAATATGAAGGCAATCCGGATAACAGAAGTGGCGAGTTCTGGTATAACAAAAAACTAGCTGGTCATTCGCTTAATGTAATTCAGTCTGACGTTGCTGAGCAATACCAGAAAATCGTCCCTTATCGAGAGCTTTTAACGCTGGTATTAAAGAAATTTGAAAACAGTAATGATGCGGTATTTCCAATTCCTTCATCGTTGAAACCAATCTATGATCAATGTGGTGACGGCCATAGCCACTGCTGGAGTGGCTATTTTTATGATGATCCTTATGTTGTGATTGAGGCTATTGGATATGCTTTGCATTGTCATGACGAAGATGAGCCAGTAATCCCAATTAGTTTTTATCTTGATTGGCTAAAAGCTGAAATGATTGTTGCTCCGTCACGCGAAGGGTTGATTGAAATAATCGAAGCTACGATTAGTGAAACTGAAAAGTGGTTTTGGTATTACGTTGGTCTACAGGATGATATCGACGTAACCAAAGATTGTTACAGGGCAATCAATGCTGACACTGGTGAAGATTATGATGATTATGGGCCAGCAGTAGCTGTTGGCGATGACGGTGTAGCGCTTCCAATTATTTCTGACGACTTAAAACTTAAACTAAAAACTGTTGCTCAAAAGCTTATCTCTTAATCTTTGAGATAAAAGTGATGGCTATGCTGAGGCTTAGCCTTTCGCTCAAAGCGTAAAATCATATCTTTTGTTCATTAACGTTAGCTGTTGTTACTAGTCACAACAGCTAGTCAGAAACACACACAATTCCTTCATCTATCTGGCCAATCGCTCTTACCGGGATCATTAGCATGTTAGCTCTATGAAATTTTCTGGAGCTGACAATGAGAACGCCTTTGTTACCTTGGTTTATCCTATGGGTGACCATCCCAATCATTATTTTCTTTCTATTCATCTTACCCGCCTATGCCAGTGACGAGCCATTCTATCAGCGTGGTCAGGAAGGCTGGTTTTGGTATCAGGTCATTCCTGAGCCAGCGGAGGCTGAAGAGCTTATTAAGCCGGAATCTGGTGCGGCAGAGTCGAGTCAGAGCGGGCTAAAGCCTTTCAGTGCTGCCTGGTTTCGTGAGCACATGCAGTCGTTCATGGACAAGGCAATTGATGAGCCGACGAATGAGAACGTCAGAGCCTATCTATATCTCCAGCGCGTCATGATGGATAAGGGCTCACAGTTTGCTGATGTTAGTCAGCAGGTAGTCATGGGCGATCCAGTTTTGGATGAAATCAGTCGCAGACCCTTGGCTACCTATGCTGCCAATCGGATGGATCGAGAAGCTGGCGCTCAACGAGATATTGCTTTAGGTGAAGTAGCAAAACGGGCTGGCTTATTCTTCTTCTATCGTTCTGATTGCCCTTACTGCCATGCTCAAGCGCCTATCATCGAATCAATGGCTTTGAACTATGGTTTCGAGGTGTTTGCTATTGCAGTCGATGGCTTGCCTTTACCGGGTGGAGAGTTTCATAATTACAAAGTCGATTCAGGACAAGCTCAATCCTTGTCCGTTACGACTGTCCCTGCCGTGTTCTTAGTTGATCCGCCTAATGTCATCACTCCGATTGGCCAAGGCGCAATGAGCCTTGATGAGCTCAATAATCGAATCATTCTTGCAGCCCATCAAGCCGGTTGGATTGACGATCAAACTTACTATGCCACCAGACCTGTTCAACCCGGCGTGTCACTCGCGATGTCAGCCCAAGAGCTTAACGAAAAGATATTACAGGACCCTGAGTTCCTTGTTCGCTATCTGCGTGCACAAGGAGGGTTATAACAATGAAAAAAGTATTCCGAGTATCGCTAATCGCCTGTGCGATTGGTTTTTCGTCTATGAGCCAAGCAAGCTTGCAACAGGAGATGAACCAGTTATTTGGTTCAATGACCAACAGCACTGCGCCTGGTGTATTCGAGAGTCAGCGGCGTGGCGTTATATCTGGCGGAAGTGTTGTTGTCCGTAACAGAATCATGAACGAAAACCTCGTCTCTATGGTGCCTCCGTCATTCCAAGCTGGTTGTGGCGGCATTGATATGTTCGCAGGAAGTTTGTCATTTGTTAATGCTGATCAGTTCGTTCAATTGCTTCGCTCTGTAGCGGCAAATGCCAAAGGGTACGCATTCCAATTGGCGCTCAGTGCTATGTGTGAGAAATGCTCTCAGCACATGGAGACACTGCAAAAGAAAATCCAGCAGTTGAACGAGTATTTCGGCAATTCCTGTCAAATGGCTCAGGGAGTCGTGAACGATACCCTGGCTGCTTTTGGTAAAAAGGGGCAAACAGAAGCCAGCATGTTGAGCTCACTTAAAGGGGCTGGAGACGTTTTTACCAGTTGGAGTGAGTCCAATGGTAAGAACCCATATGAGAACGCTTCGAGTGTCGCGGCATCAGATGTAAACAGAACGATTAAAGGTAATTTGGTTTGGCGAGCACTGAAACGTCATTCGGCATCAAGCTGGTTTGCATCGGGGGATGACCGTTTTCTTGAAGCGGTTATGTCGGTGACTGGTTCGATTATCGTTGGTGATTTAGCGAATGCCGCTGATGGCCAAGGTAAAGCCCCAAAACTGACCAGACTGAATGGCAATAAAGTGACTATTGAGCATTTAATTCATGGCGGTAACGTCGCTATGTACCGATGTGACACAGTGACGCAAGACGGTTGTTTGAACCCGACAATCACTAACGTGACCCTTACCGGGTTATCAACTCAGGTAGAAAATTTACTTCTTGGTACAGGTTCTAGTAACGGCATTATTTTTAAATTTGCTCGAAATACAGGGGCTGCTAGCACCACCGAAAAGGCTTTTATGACCTCGGCTCCCGCGAGCATTGGCGGCATGATTCGAACACTTTCTGCATTAAATGAAGGGGCCGCTAGGTCTTTTGCTTCACGAGCAGCACCATTTATTGCTGTTGAGATGGCCCGGGCATTGGTTGAAGACATGCTCAACGCAGCTAGAAGCACATCTGGTGTGGAAGATCATGCCTATGCGAAGTTGTTAACCGAAGACCTTGAACGTGCACGTCGCCAAATCAATGAGGAGTACGCTGCGTTGCAGCGAAGATACGGCTCAGAGCAAGAATTGCTGGCGCATTTTAACCAGGTGATTCAGACCATTCGCAAACAGCGTTATTACACCGTTAAATCTACGGCGCTGGGGGAATAGGTCATGTGGGAAATCTATTCCATCGGGGATTCGGCTTTTTTAGAGCAGGTCCTGAACGCTGTCGCGATGATCACTGGTACAGGCGATTTTACTTCAATGGTTCGGATTGGCTTGCTCATTGGGGTATTGATGGTCTCTGTTCAGGCCTTAATGCAAGGCGGTCGTGGGATTAACTTTCAACACGTTTTAGTCTCATGGCTAGTCTTTGCAACCATGTTTGGACCCAGTACCCGAGTGAGCATTGAGGATGCGTACACGGGACAAGTTCGAGTGGTTGATAATGTGCCCATCGGTGTTGCTGCCGCAGGCAGTACGATTTCGACTGTTGGCTTTCAAATCACGCGATTGTTTGAAACTGCGTTCTCAACTCCCGCCATGACGGAATACGGCTTTGCATCCAGTTTACAGTCACTGATTAAAGTGAGAAAACAGGTGATGGATCGCTCTGGGTTGGGTGATGCAAATCGTGTCGGTGGCTCAGATATCGAGCAATCGTGGTTTAACTATATCAAAGAATGCACCTTGATTGGCATCGACATCGGCCAAAAGAACCTAGATCAGGTGCTGAGTGATCCTAACCCGATGACTGCGATTAGGTTTGATTCGCGCATATATGGCACACGCATCATGCTCAGTGGTAGCAGTAGCGATCTGGACTGCACCGATGCCTATAGCCAACTGAAACTCATGACAGAATCAACCTTCATTCCAAGGCTTAAACAGGTTTTGTCAGCCTCATTGGGGACTTCGTCAGCAACGGATACTGATGACGTGATCCGAAATGCACTGAATAACCTTGGTTTGGCTTCAGTTAACACTCAAGAGTACATGACCGCGTCGGTGCTTTTGCCTATTTATGAGCAAAGCGTGACAGGCAAGTATATGGATGATCAAGCTTTCACCGCAGCCGTCATGGTTAACCAAGCGATTGAGCAGCGCAATACGCAATGGGCGGCGGAGCAGACCCTGTTCCAAAGTATCGTTCGTCCGATGATGACGTTTTTTGAGGGGTTCATTTACGCCATCACCCCATTGATGGCCTTTGTGATTGCCCTTGGCCAAATCGGGATGCGAATGGCCGGGAAGTACTTGTTAATCCTGCTTTGGATTCAACTTTGGATGCCTGTCATGGCCATCATTAACCTATATATCCATTTAACTGTTGCTGGGAAAATGTCGGCTCTTGATGCCTTTGCAGGTACAGAAGTGCCATCTTTTGCTGGGATGATGCAGATGGATTCAGTGCTGCAAACCTGGATAGCTACTGGCGGCATGTTGGCGTCGAGTGTTCCGGCGATTTCGCTCATGCTCGTGTATGGCTCAGCAATAACCGCTACCCACTTGGCTGGACGTCTTCAAAACGGTGATGCCATTGATGAAAAGATGGCAAGTCCAGATGTCGCGAAAAATGCCCCGGTGATGCAATCACAGTCAATGTTCCAAAATTCAGCCCTCACTGGTTCTGCTATGACCGGCGCGTCAAACCTACTTAGCAGTTTCTCTGTCGGAAATGCGGTGGGTTCAATGGTCGGCTCTGCAAAAGAATCCATGACTCAGGCAACTCAAGCCTTTAGCCGTCAAGTTGGCAATACCATGAGCCGAACTTTTGGTGAAAAGCTAAGTTACGACAACCTTTCTTCGGTTGGACGTCAGATTGGTTCTTCTAATTCCGCATCTAGCGCCGTTGTTAATCAGGTCACTGATGACCTGCAAACACGGTATGGTTTCGGAGACGATAAAAAAGACGCTGTACGTGGCTTGGTATCGGGCGTGTTATCGGGAGGCCTTAGGGTCGGTGGAGATGGAACCATTACAAATACCGGTGATAAAGAAGTAGCAGATAAAGGGTTCTTGGGAAGATTACTTGGTACAGGGGGGAATGACTCTCCACAAGGTAACCTACCAGGAGTGGATAAGCCTGAATCATCAAGAGTGCCAAAAATATCACGGTTACGAGCAGGCTTGGATTTAGGTGGTAACTTTAGTGGCCAAGTTGAGTCGTCAGAGGGCAGTTCTCGGTCAACGACCGCAAATACGCTCACTGGGGAGATGCAAAGCTTGGCATCAAGTGATTCACGACGTGCTGAGTATCGCGATGCAATGGTTAAGGACCTTTCAGATTCAAGACGTTCTGGCGTTGAGATGTCGTTGTCTAACCAAGACTATCAGTCACTTCAGAGTTCAGCACAAGACGTTGTCACGGCATCAAACCGCTTTAGTGAGCTTGATCAGGCCAGCTACAGTCTATCAGGACAAAGAAATACTGATGGTGCGACGTTAACCCGATTAGCGGCGGATAATCCTGAAGTCATGGATTATTTAGGTCGCTATATGAACCAGCATGTTGAAGCCGGTAACCGATTACGTGAAAACCTTCCAATTTATCAGCGCTTGCTACCTGATGATAATCAGGCGTATGTGGCCGCAGCTATGGAGTCTTTAACCTATAGCAACTCCTCAACGCCCGCTGAACGAGACAATGATTATCAAGCAGCAATGACTGTTATGGCCATGGCTACTGGAGCCGATTTACGATCAATTCAACCGCGCTCAAATGAAGGCTTGTCATCAGCTGCACCTACTTTTGGTGGCACTCAAAGCCAAGTGGAATCGGGGGTATTGGGCGGCTACGAGGATGCTGCTACTGTTCAAACGCAGTTCAATTCGGCTCAATCTGCTTACCAAACCAATCTGTCTGGTGTAGATGGACAGCTGAATGCGCATCAGCAACAAGCCAAGCAGGCCGTAGCTTCTGACACAAGCACCTATCAATCTGGACTAAACAGTGAAGCTGGCTCTCAGTGGCGATCTCGCATTATGGCTGATGATAGTGGAGTTTCTGGTGCTGAAATGTTCTTCAACAGCGCCAGTGCTATTGGTGATTTCAGTGGCAAGCATACTGATGCAGCACTGCATACCTTGAATCACTTTGGCGAAGACTATGAGAGTTACAAAGAACAAGCGCTTGAAGATCCTGGCTCACGAGGTTTCTTGCACAATGCAACGGTGGCCAGCAAATCAACATGGGATGGGTTAAAAGCAGCCGTTGATGCAGGAACCTCTTTAGAAAATCCTTTGACGGCGTTTAATGATGCATACAGTGGATCGAGTTCGCAGTATGCCTCCGAAGTTAACTGGGGCACTAAGTCTGAAGCCATGTTGGCTGGGGCATTCGGTGCGGCAGTTAACAATCGATATGGTGAGTTCTTAGAACAGTACGCCGATGATTTTAAACAGGAGGCATACAGCGAAGGGCAGAGAATGGGATTGACCCCGATTCAAAGTCAAGTGTTCGCTCAAGCTTTCAATGAAGGTTTGGCGGGGCGCGTTTTCAACTCTGAAGACTCATCGAGTTGGTCGCCTGAAATGCTTGGCCTAAGGGAACAAATGCTAAATGAGTATCGTCAAAAGGATGAGAGTGGCGCTTACATCCCCGACAGTGTGTCCGAAGAAGATAAAGCATTTGTGGATAAGCAGATAGCTGTGATCTCAAATGCATCGCTTGCGGGAGATTATGCTCAGAACAACTTGATCGATATTAGGGCCTATAACCAGGCATCAGGAAGGAACTGAAAATAGAAGGTAGCCAGCTTGTGATGGGCTGGCTATTTTTTTGGCCTTTTGGGGAGGATAGATGAGCGACCGTCTGCAAATTCGTTTACCCAGTACCAATATTTTTTTTCGCTCAGGCTTAGTTCTCGACCGGTATCTTTCAGTTGTCTTTGAAATAAATGGATTAGTCCGCTTAAGCCTAAGAAAGCTAAACCGACACATAAAATTTCCCAACTCGCTTGCCAATATGCGATTGCTAAAAACATAGTGGTGATGGTTATAAGTCCGATAGGACTAGCCGTTGCTTTGAATCCCAAGTAGCTGAAAAAAACGATGGTGCAAATCAGAAATGGCAAAGCCGCTAACTTGGCAAATGCCGTTAATATTTCTGATGGAAAAAAATGAGCCGCAGCCAAAGTCGCCAGAAAAAGCCCCAGTGATATAAACCAGCAGCGTGCTGGTAAAGATTTAAGTAAGTTTGTCATCTTCTTAGTACTCTCAAAGTGCACGGGAGGTGCACAATCAAATCATGTATCAGCATGTTAGTTCTCAAAAAGTGCTCTAGTGGTTTGCTCAGCCATAATCTCGCACACAGGACATTTAAGCTGAATGCGCTGTTGAGATACCGTCAAATACAGACTACCGCATCGACACCGGTGTAAGGATGCAAGCTGTGATCTTAAATCACGAGCTAGAACCCAACCTTCATTGATGGTCAGTTTTTTCCAGGGGATCTCAGCTGGAAGGTCTGCCTCTTCTCTTGCAACCAAGTACGCATCGTAAGCCTTCATCAAAGCATCGATATTTAATTGCTTGTAGACATTATCACCACCAATATTGACATAAAGCGCCATCAGCAGGGAGCCTTCAACTAGGGCTCTTCTGCTTTTAACGATGGCATCAGATTCTGGCAATTGACCAGGACAAGGTGACTTGCCAGTCACTTCTTTGTGCAGCCTTCTGATAATGTGGATTGGCAAACCTGTATCGAGCGCGATAATGGTCGTTCGAAATCCGTACTTAATAAGCAGCGAGGCTCGGGTAAACAGCTCACTTTTGGACAGGTTATCAATCATGCATCCCCCTTGTTGTTTAGGGTTGATAATAAATAAGCGATTCTTGGGATACCTGTGCCTTTGCTCTTCACCATCTCAATCAGTTGGCTTTGGTTACCCCTTGGTTGAAACAGCATGAATGATGAGGTCGCCACTCGTTGCAGGTCGTCAACACCGGCATTAATCAGTGCATCCACCACGTCGCGTGTAAGTCCAAAGCGCAAGACCGCCTCTTGCGGATCAATTCGCGATAATTCTCGTGCTGCGTGTAGGTACGCCAAATTTAATTGATAGAAGTCTTGTTGATTGGTTGTCATTGACGGACCTCCAGTTCATGTAAAATATTGCGATAGATAGAAAGCACTCTTTGCCCATACCAGCGTGCACGCTCTTCGTTCCAACTGTGATAGCGGCCTATGCCAAGCTCTAAATCGTTTGGTGAAGACTTGATTGCTTCGGCCAAAATACTGGAGCCGACAGTAAGGTTGGTGATGGGGTCTAGCAGTTCAGCTGCTGAGCTCACTCGATGCCCATGCCAATGCAAATTGATTTGCATAAGGCCAATATCGAGCTGGTATTTTTCACTCTCTTGCAGTGCCTGGTTTAACAGTTGCTCCGCTTCTGTCTTAGATTTGGCGTAGGTTGCGTTTGAACCATTGCGAATTGCGTATGGCCATGGACTGGTCATGTTAAGACCTCGATGTGAGGCTGACTCAGCCAAGGCAACGGCGTAGAGCATGACTGGATCAATACCAACACTTTGTGCTGCTTTTTCCCACTGATAGCCCGGAAACGCATAGACTGAAGTGCTTGCGGACATGGCTATCACTAGGGCAACGGTTTTTGCTTTAATCGTTTTCATTTTTGTCCTCTAATTGATTTTCGAGAAGCGCCTGAATGGCTTTCGGGCTTATTCTTTTCAAAGGCACTGCGCTAAAATTGGCGATGCCTCTCGTGTAAACTTGTGCCGCTTTTGACCAGTCACCCACGGCAACAGGCGCTTGCATATCAAATCCTTTTTGCTGGTTCTGATGGTCTGCAATACCCTGTAATAGCCTTGGGTATTCACCCACTTCGTCCCGCAGCAAGTAAGCCTGGTAGCGTGTTAAAAACTCTTTTTGCTTAAAGGGGTATTCCCTGTCATCAACTTTGCAGAGTTCAACCCATCCCCCCATGTCTGAAATCACGCGGTGGATAAGTGCATCGTCAAACATCACGGATGTCCAAGCACCAACCTGACGAACAGCCTTGTCAACTTTGTTCCAAGCAACCATGGCTCTTGAACCCGAGTTGCCATCGATATGCTTGATGACGTCAGCGGGCTTTGGAAAAAATTGCCCAGTATCCGGTGATTGAATATGCCGAGTCAGACCGATTCGCACTTCTTCAATGCTATAAGCACGAAGGGCTTCAAATGCGATGGATAGCAATTGCGGTGATACGCTTTTGCCATACATGGCCCAAGCTGCTCCCCAAACTTCAGCAAACTCGCGTTTATCAACCTCCTGCACTTGAACGAACCTCCCGAATACCTGGTCCGGCCCAGCTTTCAGCGATGCGACGATTGCTTTCTTCAATATTCAATTGGTGATTGCTGCCCTTTAGGCTCGTCGATGATTGCTGTACTTCATCAATGCGAACGTACTCGTCTTCCCATTGCCGGTTTAAAAGCCAGTTATGTGGCATAGGGGTCTTAGTCCGATCTTGATACTGTAATCGGTTGTCTCGTTGCTCTTTCCAGCGTGTTAGCACTTCCAAGGCGAGTTCATGGTCTTCATTGAGGCCCATGCGTAGCCATTCTTCTTTGGCTTTCGCTTTTTTTTCTTTGCGTATTTGTACATCCCAGAAGTCTTCAAACTGTATGTGGTCAACAGTTTTAACTGTTGGTTTATTGCTTCTCTCAGAGTCATCCGACCGTTGAGAGTCCCTTACCGGGTTGCCATCAGGCATAAACAATGATGAAAATTCTTCTGGTAGCCGAGCTTGAAAAGCGGCAAGAGATTTCAAAAGCGATGCCATACCAATGAAGTCGGCAGGTACATCTTTAAGCAACCGAAAGGCTGCCTTACCTTGGTTTGGGTTTTCGATTGGGTTGTGCTTCAGAAAGCTTCGAATCAAAGTCCAACCAGATGCCTCGCAACGAATCAGGAACTGATCTTGTTCTAACTCACTTAACGTCTTGGCAACCTGTTGCTCATCCCAGTTCAAGTCAGAAGCAACGTAACCAATCGGCAGTCGAAAGCAGCCAAGCAAATTACAATGTGGGCATGTAAGCAAATACAGTCCTAGCAACTTCGCTGAGTCACTCCAGGACAAAACATTTTGCTTTAGCCAAAAGCGGGTATAGACCTTGCCATAATCACGCATGGAGGAACTCGCTTTTGTGTTTACGTAAAATGCTGACCATTATTTGCCCTTAATCCTACTGGTTACTGGCTTTCAGCTCGCTTGGGCATTCGGGATAGATGTCCGGTCTTAACTGAGATCGGGTTACCTGTCCTTGCGTAGCTTGTTCGATGGGTAAAACGAATTCAGCGGGAACACGCCCTGATTTATTCAACCAAAACCAGACGTTTTGCTGTTT